>JAIKVT010000186.1 GCA_024685495.1 Lachnospiraceae bacterium | reverse complement strand
ACTATGCCTCTTGTTAATATATTCAATTAATCTGCCGTCACCTTCAGCATCACTTTTAAGCATATTACGTAGATAATATAGATAATCGAAATATGTCATATATCCACTAGCACGCAGTGCATCGACAATAATTGTCAAGCTATCAAACAAAAAAGACATCGAGATATCATACTGGATATTTAACAACTTAGATTATGTACCATTTTCTTCACCAATATTAATCAAATGTGACTTATCTTTCGCTTTATGTTCTTCCTGAAACAAATCACCCAATGTTACTCCAAATTGTTCATAGCCGGAATGTAACACTCGAAGTCCTTTCACTGACTTCATATTGTATAATACATTAGACATATTATCACTCCATCTTATATCTAATGCTTTAAATACATCTTTAAGAGCCTCTTTTGCATCTCTGGTTCCTTGATTGGTCTCCGATATTTCCTCCGGATGCTCTAAAAGAAGCTTAAGTGCTTTAAGTAGCTTCTCCCTATCTGATGCCAATTTCGTATCAATATCAACATTAAAATCAGATAAATGATTATAATTATAATGCACATTTCTGTGCGACATAAAATGCCTTATACCCTTAACAAACACGTCTTCTGCATCATAGTAAAATGTGCGAAACGACTGTGCCTCTTTTTTAAGCTTATCACCCAGCTCACCGTTACAAATATCAACATACTTCTGCTTAATAAAAGTGTCAACATCAGCGTCACTCATAAGTTTTGCATCTGAAGGAATATTAGCTTCTGATGGATGCTCTGATAAAACCATGTTACAAAATGAATCAATAGTACCCATAAAACATAAATCAATATTAACAAGAGCTTCTGAACAAAGCTTCATGCTTTCAGGCGTAGGCTTTGGCAATTGACCTGCATGGCCTTTATTCTCCCACTTCTCATTGGGGTTACTTCTCTGTATTAACAGCTTTTGAAAACGATTATAAAATTCTCCAGCTGCAGCCTTAGTGAATGTAATCGCCGAAATTTTTTCTATAGGAATCCCCTCTTCAACCATAGCAACCATTCGGTTAACGAGCATAGTCGTTTTACCGCTTCCCGCTCCGGCTTCTACAAAAAAGTTAGACTTAATCTCAGATATAATCTTTTCGCGTGCCATATTATCTGCATCTATAATTGAATTATTACTCATCTTCAAGTCCCTCCTTTTCTAATTTGCCACAAACCAGTCCATACTTACAGAATTTACAAGGATCCGGATCACCCTTCTCTCTATTATCCTCATATGCATTTGCAGGAATAGGAAAATCCAGATTATCCATTGCCTTTTTAAATTCTACTAACTTTTCATTTAGTAATTCTTTCATTTCATCATCATACTTACACGGTATATTTTGACGAAGCCGTAGATAACGAAACTCTCCGCCACTAATATTATAGCCTTTACTCTCCATAAGGTACTCATAAACGACAAGCTGAAAACATGTATCAACATCATCCGGTTCATGTGACATTTTTCTTGATGTCTTATAATCAACCACGAGATATGAACCATCATCTAACTTCTCTACTCTATCGGGGAGTCCGTGAAGCTTCACACCACTTTCATGCATAGCTTCAATATCCTCTTCAGCAAGTGCCACCTCTCTACCCGGATCTGACTCATAAGCATATCTAGCCATTGACAAGAAACGGCTTCTCTCTACCTGAACGCTATCCTCAACAAGTGGTGGATGTTCTAAAATAAAATTATCAAATAAACATCCTGCATACTCCAATGTATCATCTAGATTCATCATTGTCTCGGCCATTTTCTCCATAACAGAATGCATCAATGTACCCGCTTCATTAGTCGCAATTACTTCAAACGGTTTATCATCATTCGGTGTATACAGACCCACTATATTTTGCAAGAAAAACTGTCTTGGACAATTGAAGAAAGTGCCAATAGCCGTTGGTGAGAAAGCCCTATCCAACGAGGCCTTCGTCTTAATCTCTTCTCTTGTAATTCGCTCATCATTAATAGTTATTGTAGCCTCTTTATTATAAGCATTACCCACTTCTCTTGTTATTGAGATTGCCGGCTCAAAATAATCAACGCTTGTAATACTATCTTCTAATTCCTCATAATTCGCTTCTTTTCCATTGCTTGCTTTATATAATTCATATATTAATGATGAAGCATTATCTTTCTTAAGCTCTGCCACATCCATGCCGGCATACGACACATTAATACTAACCCCAAGAGCAGTTGATAGGCTTGTAAGCAACATCAGATTATCTCTCTTAATTTGTATTTGTTCATTCGATTGTAAAAATGATGCACCGGAACCAAATCTATCAATATCATCATCCAAAAGCAGATAATCCTCTCTTGGTGAACCGGGATACTTTGATGAAGATAAACCTGCGATGTATAAATTCTCACGAATAGCGGAAAGTGCTCCGTTAATAGTTGTTACAAATAGTTTCCCTTCTTCGCTCTTACCTTTCAGAACATTCATCTTAAGTATACTGGCGATAATATCGGATTCGGATTGCTCCGACTCCAGCTCATGCGAAATAGCTATCTCTTCGCATATTACATCAAGTGCAGCGTTATCCAGTTTCCTCAATAAATCTCCTGAATTTTTTTCAGCCATCTTACGTATGTATGAATATTTCTGAATAAAATCAACAATCGGTAGCGCTAGTTCTCTCGCATAAATCTCCAGTATTGGTACACACAGTTCTTTTTTCTTAAATCTCAAAACTTCTTTTTCATCGTCTTTATTAATACGACTCTTTTCTTCTTCAAGCGCCTTCTTAAGATTAGCCATTCTGGTGGCATTAACACTTGCATCGTTAGTTAATCTCAGTACTCCTAACATGTTATAAAATGTATTCCACGAAAAATCATCATCAAGTTTTGGATACTGACCTTTTAGTACACTATTATCCAGCGCATCACTATGTAGTAATGCGTCA
>JAIKVT010000183.1 GCA_024685495.1 Lachnospiraceae bacterium | reverse complement strand
GAAGTGAACTGTCTTCGCCCTTAAGATATTTTTTATCTTCCTCAGTAAGTTCATAAGGCTTATCAGACCTTGCTGGTGTTATTTGAAGTTCTTGCAGTTCTTTTAATGTAAAATCTCTTACATAACCTTTTCCGGTAGTTGTTCTATCTACAGCTTCGTCATGAATTACAACTATTTCTCCATCTGAAGTTAACTGTACATCGAATTCTATTCCTGCAATGCCTTTAACTTCTGCCGCCTTCTTGAATGACAACAATGTATTCTCCGGATATTTATAGCTGCTGCCTCTGTGGGCGTATACTTTTGGCTTATCAACTTCTGACGCTTCCTCATATCCTGTAATTCTTAATAGTTCCTTCTTATTACTGAGGAAAATCTCCATTTGATAAGCAATCCATATTGTCTCTTGCGGAGATATAGAATTTATAGCCTCCAATTCACACCAAACATCTTCACTCTCGACATCTACCGGTGCCTGTCCTGCTTTACTTGTATCCATAGTTTCACACTCATTGCGAAAAGCAGTTATCTCATATCTCAAACCATGTCCATCATATTGCGACTCATATATCTCAACTTTATCTATATCTTCATGATGAACTTCAATTTTCTTTGTCTCCCACCACGGTTCAGGAAGTTTAATATAACCATTTTCACCGGCTATTACTATTTCTCCTGCAGACTTAACCCCAAGTCCGGTCTTAGCAGTAGCAGTGCCAAAACTGTATGTAAAACTACATTTCGTATAAGAATCATTACCATTAGCGCTTGGTAGCGACCATATATAACTTTCTAAACTCTCCGTTCCCATAATTTTAGCTATAGGGAATAAGACATTGCTACTAAGTTCAACGAAACTTCCGGCTACCGGACCCCACATCTTATTGCCCGAAGCATTTCCAATCTCTGTAAATGTTACGTCAATATCATATGGTTGTCCTATGACGCCATTTTCTATAAGTTGTACAAGACCTGAGAAACCCGAACAATAAGCACTCTTAATTGCTTCCATACAAATAACTTTATTCTCCCTGGCCTCTTCAAACACTGTTACGGCTTCATCTCCCGTTAATGCAAACGGGCTTTCACAAAGAACATGTTTACCTGCTTTAATTGCGTGCCTCATATCAGATGTGTGATATTCACTAGGAGATGCAACATAGACGCTGTCACACAGACTATACATTTTCTCTTTATCATCCGTAAAAAGAACTACACTTTCTTTTGTCGCTTTATCAACATCAGTAGTACCCTCTATCTCATTACATTTACCAAAATAAAGAACACTCTCTATATGCGGATTATAGATAGCTGCTATCTGAACCTTCTCAACTTCTCTACTCTCCTGTATAAACTTCGTAACGACTTTTCCCGTTCCAATAATTCCGATCCGCATGTTACTCCTCCCACATTATACTATCTTCTAACGTAAGTCTACTGCCTGTTAGGCACGCTTATTGTAGTTATAAAAAACGGTTCTTCCTTAGTCCCGTCAAAATCACTCTTATTATATACTAAATCCCGTCCTTGTTGTAAGGTTGCGTATACTCTAACATAATCTCCATTCTCTCCAGCGACGCCTCCCGCTATATTATCTGCGGCTCTAAGAAATTCCCTTTTGAGGTTAACGGATGTGTTAACATTAATTTGTGCGATTTGCTTCCACTCTTCCACTATTTCGATCACTTCATTCGAATAAGGTGGCTCACTTGGCATACTTTTGGCAGTCATAATAAGGTTTTCTACAAGCATCTTACGAATATCTTCTCTGGCGGAATCTTGTGCCATATCATCTATTATGGAAATATATAAACACACCTCTTCATTGCAACCATGAAAGCGTTCGGCGAACTCCTCTTTATCAACCCTGTAACTATCCGACCATATTTGTATTCTCATATCTTCATGTCTATCACTTGAATAAAGACACGAATAATTAAACCACGGATCAAGACGCTGACCTAAAATCAACAAGAAGTCATTAAGATCCTTTCTCTTAAGAGCAACATTTATCCCATCATTGACAACTGCTGTATAATCACCGGAGTCTATAGCATCAAGAGTAGTATCTATTGCATAATAATCAATACCTATAGATTCACACAACCTCTTAAACTCTTCCAAAACTTCACACTGTGCTGCAAATCTTCTCTTATCATCAGATGAAAAAAACATACCATTAATATCACATTGAACAAGTTCATCTTCCTTTATACTTAAGGTTGTATCTGTCGTTTTATTTCTAAATTTGATGTAATATCTACTTGAAATATTCTTAATATACTCTACTGCACCTTCGAATGTCTTATGCCTCTTTTCATCATATATAGCTCTGAAAAATGCGTTATAGAAAGGATACTCGTGACCAGCCGCAACATTTTTAGGCATCATATAATCATTACCATATTTCATCGCAAGAATCTTATTATAACCTATAGGCACAGGAATAGACATATTCTCAAATGGCAGAAAAATAGCATCTTCATAAACTTCCTTAGGTATATAATAAGCTGCATTACTTCCCAAACACTGCATCTCAGTCACAAAGTCGGCATCATCAGTTGTATATAATGCAGAGACCTCTTCTCTAAGAATAGCTATTTCCTGTAGCGATGGGTACTCCTGACTAAACTTCATTCCACAGTTTTTCTCAAGCCATTCTACTGCAACTTTGTACTCAGCAAATTGCTGACCATACTCAATATCATTTGGTCCATGCTCATCCAACCACTCCCTTGCGTGAGCAGCAGAAGCACATACCTGGAGTGTATCCACCAATTCTTTCTCAAGTGACTTGTCACGTGGAACATAATCGAGATTAAATATATCAAGACCTACAGGAAATGGGAATCCAAAATAATCCTTATAAACATCCCTTTCCACAGTAAACATTGTACTATTCATTACACGATTGGCATGAAATCCATGATCCGGAGAATTATAACAATTCTGAACAAGAATGTCGTCGTAATTATTTACAACCTCGCAGAATCTTTCTACATCCGTTCTGAGCATACAAAGATCTATATCATCATCCCAAGGAATATAGCCTCCATGTCGAACAGCTCCCAACACGGTTCCCCAATTAGCAAAGTATTTTATATCATTTTCCTTACAAATCTTATCGACTTTACTAAGAAGTTCCAATTGTGAAGCCCATGCATGTTTCATAAATTCAGGTATGGTAAATCCACATCTCGTCTCTTCCTTAAAATAACTTACATCAAAATCTAACATACACTACTCCTATGAATATCGATTGATTAATCAAAGAATGATTTCTCATATATCGTATATATTCCATCTGTTATATCCGCAGATATTCTTACTCTGCTAAATGAATCATTCAGATCCGACATAGCCACACTATCTGCAGCCTTAACAAATTCATTCTGAAGATTACCTTCTTCATTAATATCTACCTGTAACATATCTTTATATTGATTAACTATATCAAGTACTGCTTGATTATATGGAGGCATTGTTGGCATATTAGGTGCTGTTTGAATCAACTGTGTTATAACTGTTCTCTTCAACTCTTCAACAGAATCATCATCGTTAACAAAATCAATCGCCGCAATATCTATCCCCACTATCGCATTACAACCGTGAAACCTCTCCTCATACTCGCCTTCTAAGGTGCCATATGCATCCGTAATAACAAATGTCCTCATATCAGTATGGTCATTATATGAATATATACTTCTATAGTCAAACCATGGATCTAATTCTTCCTGTAATATCTGCTGAAATGTCATGTAATCATTTCGCCACATTGCAATATGAATATCTGTGGATTCAGAAGATAGGTCCTTTATTCTATCAATCTCTCCTATCGTATCCCCCGTGTAATAATATCTAATATTATGTTTTTTACAAAGATTGTCAATTTCACATAAAGTTTCAAGCATTGCAGCCTGTATCTTTGCGACATCACTTTCTTTTAACCTATTCTCATCAAAGCTAAGCCGTGGTTCCAGTGATCTGTTAATAAATTTCCTATAAAATTCGCTTGATATTTTCTCTATATGCACTTTATTTTCTTCAAAGGAATTCTCACCTTCTCTTTCTTTTATCTTACTTATATCCCTATTATAAAAAGGATAATCATGACTACCTCCAACATTTTTAGGCATCATATAATCATTTCCATATTTAACTTTCAACACTTCATTATAATTAGCCGGCACGCATACCATCATGTTTTCAAACGGAATTCTAATAATATTTTCATAAGTATCTTTAGGAAGATAATAACTCCCTCCCTCTAACAGACAATGCTTCTCTGAAACATAATCGGCATCTTCTCCACGGCATGCAGCTTCTATCTCATTATAAAGAATTACCAGCTCTTGCATATCCGGTTCTGACTGAGAAAATTCAATGTTCGCATCTTCTTTAATCTCTGTAATATATTTTAAGTATGCTTCTCTATAAGCCCCTTCTTTCTCATCATGTCTATCTATAAGTTCCAGAAGATTGAATGCATAATTAACCTTAAGCATAAGGTCATTTTCTTCCTTCTCATCGTCTTTATTTCGCGGAACATAATCAATACTAAATATGTCTATCCCTACCGGCAATGGGAATCCATTAAAATCCTTGAGTCCATCTCTATCAACAGTAAACTTTCTTGACAAATTAAGCCTTGTAGCATGATTACCCAAATCACTCGTATTATATGGATTAAGACATTCTAACTGCGGATAATTAGCAATTATCTCAAAAAATTTCATCAAATCCTTTCTTGGCATACACACATCCAAGTCGTCATCCCAAGGAATAAACCCTTTATGCCTTACCGCTCCAAGTAATGAGCCCCAGTCAAGACTATATGTAAGACCATTGGCTTCACATATCTGATCAAATATATTAAGAGTCTCTAATTGAGCCGCCCATGCATTTTTAACAAGCGGTTCTATATAAAAATCATCTCTTGTCTCAGGTTCAAAGAATTCCGGTTCAAATTGCAGTCTCTTAAAATCAATTTGCGGCACTTCTTCACAATGTATAAATTCTTCTAAGTTGTTTTCATCTATCATAGGCAATTTTATAAATAATCCAATCTGTGATTCTTCCTTACAATTGTTTTGCATCATCTGTGTGAGCCAAACTTTATATGTATCATTTGAAATAAGTCCACACATTTCTTCCCTAATAATATTATCGGCAAGTAGTGAAATAATCTTTTCATCAGATGTAGCGATTGCACTGTCAATTATAAACAGCAGCATCTTACTAATGTCTTTATTATTCCAAAAA
>JAIKVT010000017.1 GCA_024685495.1 Lachnospiraceae bacterium | reverse complement strand
GTTAAGAATAAAGTTATGGAATTCGTAGGACCCGGTGTCGATAATATGAGCGTAGATTACAGAATCGGCGTTGATGTTATGACAACTGAGACTACTTGTCTTTCATCAATCTGGAAGACTGACAATAAGGTTAAAGAGTTCTATGAGATTCATGGCAGAACAGAAGAATATAAAGAATTAAATCCGGGTGATGTTGCATATTACGACGGCTTAATTGAGATTGATTTGAGTGAAATCAAGCCAATGATTGCTATGCCTTTCCACCCGAGTAATACATATACAATAGAAGAACTTAATAATAATCTTATGGATATTTTAGATGACTGCGAGAAGAGAGCGAAAGTAAGTCTCGACGGTCAGGTTGAGTATACTCTTAAAGATAAAGTAAGAGACGGTAAGCTTTATGTAGATCAGGGTATCATTGCAGGCTGTGCCGGCGGTGGATACGAGAATATAACAGATGCTGCTGATATTTTAAGAGGTGCCTCAATAGGACCTGATGAATTCACGCTATCTGTTTATCCTGCAAGTACACCTATCTATATGGAACTTGTTAAGAATGGAAGCGTTGCTGATTTGATGCAGACGGGTGCTATTGTTAAGACGGCGTTCTGCGGTCCATGCTTTGGTGCCGGAGATACACCGAGTAACAACGGATTTTCTATTCGTCATTCAACACGTAACTTCCCTAACAGAGAAGGCTCTAAGCTACAAAACGGACAGATTTCATCAGTTGCACTTATGGATGCAAGATCGATTGCCGCAACGGCAGCCAATAAAGGATTCCTTACGGCAGCAACAGATGTTGATGTTAATTATACAAAGCCTAAATACTTCTTTGATAAAGGTATTTATGAGAACAGAGTATTTGATTCTAAGGGTAAAGCAGATCCTGATCAGGAGATACAGTTTGGTCCTAACATTAAGGATTGGCCGAACATGAGTCCGCTTCCTCAGAATTTATTCTTAAAGGTTGTATCAGAGATTCATGATCCTGTAACAACAACAGATGAGTTGATTCCTTCCGGAGAGACTTCATCATACAGATCTAATCCGCTTGGTCTTGCCGAGTTTACATTATCCCGTAAAGATCCGGAATATGTAGGAAGAGCCAAAGAGATTCAGAAAGCTCAAAAGGCGTTAGAAGAAGGCGGATGTGCAGGCGAAGCCGTACCTGAATTAAAGGATATAGTTCATACTGTAAAAGAGACATATCCGGATGTTAATCATGATAATTTCGGAGTCGGCAGTACTATATTTGCAGTTAAACCGGGTGATGGTTCTGCGAGAGAGCAGGCTGCATCTTGTCAGAAGGTTCTTGGCGGATGGGCTAATATTGCAAATGATTATGCAACAAAGAGATACAGATCTAACCTTATCAACTGGGGAATGATTCCGTTTATTATTGATGAGGGAGATTTACCGTTTACACTTAATGATTATATCTTCATCCCTGACATAAAAGATGCAATTGCTAACTCTGCATCTAGCGTTGACGCATATAATGTTAAGGATGGAAAGCTGGAGAAGTTTACACTTAAGATAGGTGAACTTACAGATGACGAAAGAGATATCATTCTTAAAGGATGTTTGATTAATTATTACAGAGGTTAGTATGGAAGACAAAGAACCAAAGAAGTCATTCTCTCAATTGTTTGAAGAGAATCCCAAAAGGTTCGTAAGGACAATTTGTATAGCGGTTATAGTTAGTGTATGTATAATCATCGCTTTCTATTTTATGATTGCCAGATATGACAGCTTTTCCATTGCGATGGATAAGTTTGGACTGATTATACAGCCGTTTATTATCGGTTTTGCTATGGCATTTTTAATGAATCCCATAATGAAAGTTATGGAAAGGCCGCTCAATAAAAAGTTCGCAACAAAGGCGAAGAATCCAACCAGAACTAAAAAGATAGTAAGAGTACTTACATCAATTATTGCGCTGATAATTTTACTTGCGTTGATAGCACTTGTAATACTTCTTATTGTTCCCGATGTTGTGGCTACAGTAAAAGATATAATGGGCTCGTTTGGAGATAAATTCAGAAGTGCGTTAGATAGCTTTAATTCATTTTCACATTATATCTTTAATGACCAGGTGACAGAGCTTAAGAACAGTAAGGCGTCTGAAATTATGCAAAGTGTATTTGCATGGTTAATGGATTATCTTAATCTTGGTGACAAATCTGCGATAAACAGTATTGCATCCGGAGCCGTAACTGTAGGACATGTAATTGTTAATATAATTGTCGGAATATTTGTATCCGTATATGCGCTTATCAGCAAAGACATATTCCGTGGCCAGCTTAAGAAGATGATATACGGTGCATTTAACACACGTAATGCCAATAACATCTTAGATGTCGGAAGAAAGACTAACGAGATATTTTACGGATTTATTATCGGTAAGATAATTGATTCTATTATAATAGGAATACTTTGTTACATAGGTTGTCTTATACTCAAGATGCCATATTCGGTACTCGTTTCTGTTATTGTTGGTGTGACAAATGTTATTCCGGTATTTGGTCCTTATATCGGAGCTGTACCTACAGTAATAATTATATTTATAACAGATCCGATTAAAGGTCTTACGTTCCTTGTGTTCGTATTGGCATTGCAACAGCTTGACGGTAATGTTATCGGACCGAAGATTCTTGGAGAATCAACAGGTATATCGGTATTCTGGGTTGTCGTTGCAATAGTTGTCGGCGGAGGATTGTTCGGATTTATGGGAATGCTCCTTGGCGTACCTACCATGGCGGTTATCTATTATATTATTGGCAAGATAGCAGCAAACAGGGTTAAGAAGAAGAATTTGCCTGAGGGTACAGCTGATTATATAGATCTTAACCGTGTAGATGAAGATACGGGACAGATGGTTCATAATGGTCTTGAAGCTGATAAAGGTTCTAACACAGGAATATTCCGTAACTTCAAGAAGAGGAAAAAAGCTAAAGATATAGATGAGAAGAAAAAGGTTCATGTCCCTGAATCAGACAGTGAAGATAATAAGTCAGAAGTAACACAAGGTTCTGATAATGAAGGTGCTAAGTCAGAATCAACACAATATGGCGAGTTGTCTTTAGAACAAGATGACAAGTCACCTTCAACACAAGACGGTAAAGATGAATAAAACCATAACACAAAGTAACTTAAGAGGTGTATAGATTTGGATAGGAATGACTATAAGAATCTAATAAGTGAAGCGAAAGCTTTGATGAAATCAGGTGGAGAGGCAGATGCGCTCGATCTTCTTGACGGCGTAAATTGGCGTAAGATTCATAATGTCAATGCGCTTATAGAGATTAGTAATCTGTATGAACAATTAGGTCATATAGAAGACAGCAGGATGCTCCTTACATTTGCACATGAGAGATCGCCAATCGGAAGGATGATATTATATCATCTTACTTTGGTGTGCGTAAAAATGGACGACATAGATGAAGCTGAAAAATATTTAGATGAGTTTGTCCAGATTGCTCCACATGACAGTAAAAAATATATTTTGAGATATAATATTGCTAAAGCAAAAGGCGCTGATATCAAAGAGCAAATAACTATTCTTGAAGAAATGAAGAATAGTGATTTCATTGAAGAGTGGGCATTTGAATTAGCATATTTATACTATAAAGCCGGAGAGGCAGATAAGTGTATAGCACTTTGTGATGAAATAGTTATTTGGTTTGGTGACGGACCATATGTTACTAAAGCGTTAGAACTTAAGATGTTATACAGCCCGTTAGACGATGAACAGGCTGAGAAATATCAGGATTTGACAAGAAAGAAAAAGGGTGTCACACATTTCAAACGAAATGAAATGTTAGAGTCCGGTGAGGTTATACATCATGATATTGATATAGCAACGGTAGAAGAGACGCCGGGTCATCTTAACACTGTTAATCTCCAGGCTGAAATCAAGAGAAACATCGAAGAGATAATGGAGGCTACAAAAGAAGGAGAAGTCTCTGATAATCTTGAGAACATAAAAGAGCTGATAGAGGAGATTCCTTATCTTCAAGAGAAAGAGACACTTGATGATGTTGCGAATAAGCAAAAGAAAGACAATAAAGAATTAGGCACATCTATCAAGAATCAATTTAAAGAATTGCTTGAAGAAGACAACGACGGACAGATGAGTCTGTTTGTTCCGGAAGAAGATGAAGTAGAGGAACAGGTAGAAGGTCAGATAACCATTCAGGATGTAATGGATAATTGGGCTAAGACACAGCGGGCAGCAGAGGAAGTTCTCGAAAATGCCGAAGACATGAAGCTCAAGAAGGCAAAGCAAAATGCTATTGAAGAAGCCAGCCACATCATGAATAAGTTAGAAGGTGTTATGCCACGACTTGAAGCCGGAGTTACACCGTCTGAACTTATGAAAGAAGAGGTTATGACACAGGCAGACGAGGCACGTGCCGCAGAGGAGGAGGCTATAGAAACCGAAGCAGCTTCAGAAGCTAAAGAACTTGAAGCGCCTCGGGCAGACTCTAAAGACGCTGAAGAAGCTGAAATTGCAGCACGTATAAAAGAATTTACAGACAAGAAAGCCAATGCAGATGCAGAAAAAGTTAACGCTGCAAAGGCTGAGATTAATAAAGAACCGAAAAAGCAGGAGACTAATAAAGTGCCGGATCAACAAGAGGCTAATAAAGAACCTGCTGAAAAAGAAAGCCATACATATACCGTTCCAAAATTTGCGGCTGACGGTACAAGAATAGATGACGGATTAAAGATCCCCGTAATAGAGCCGGTAGGAAAGAATGTGTTTGGTAAGGAAAATGCGAATGAGGAAGGACCGGCACTAATTAAAGATAATATGCCTAACTGGCATCCACCTGTTCTTTCCGAAGAGGAGATCAAGAACAGTAACATTCTTCGCAACAAAGAAAATGAAGTGCAGTTAGAAGAGGCAAGTAAGGTTGTTGCAGAGCTTAACGAATCATTGCAGAAGCGTATAGATGAAACCGTTAAGTCTCAAGCTGAAGAACAACCGATTGAAGAAGAGATTGCAACCGAAGAGGAAGTTGTAGAAGAAGAGGTACCGGCTACAGTTGAAGAAGTTGTAGAAGAAGAGGTACCGGCTACAGTTGAAGAAGAAGTTGAGGAAGAAGAACTGGAGATTGATCCGTTAGAAATGGAAGAAGAGCCTTTGGAAGAG
>JAIKVT010000016.1 GCA_024685495.1 Lachnospiraceae bacterium | reverse complement strand
TCTTGACGTAGATAATATCTTAGTCGGAGCGTTAGAGACTAATAATCATTATAATCCCGAGGCGGAGACAACCACGGAATTTGACATGGAAAAAGGTATAATCGTCGGTAATATCAGAATGGGATTTGGACATTATCGTATATCTATGGCAATGGCAAGTTGTGCTAAATCAATGGGCTATAAGCCATATTGGATGGACCTTAACTCATATAATGAAACACCTTGTACAAAGATTATTGCTGCATCTAATGAGCTTTATTCACTAGGATCTCGTTGGTCTAAGAATCCTATATTTAATAAGCTTGTATGGGAGCCTGTTAACTACGAGACTTTCCGTCAGTTAGCTTACAACTGTAGTGATCAGAAGAATGCTGAGATAATGGCACAGGTATATAAGAATGTACCTAAGGATATTCCTGTAATCGGTACACATGCTTGGCCTGCACAGGCAGCAGTACATGCCGGAATGAAGAATGTTGTTAATGCGATTCCTGACAACTGGCCAATGGCACTTCATTTCTCAGAAGGCTCTGTTCATACAATTCAATGTAAATTCGCATATCAGGGTTACAGAATCTGTAACGGAATGCAGAAGAAAGTTGTATGTAATCCAATGCCTAATGAATCACTTGTATATACAGGTCATTATATCGATCACGAACTTGTATCTAATATTGATGCAGACTGTGATGCAAGAATGGCTCGTAAGAAAGACGGTAAGGCTACAAGATACTTACTTACAATCGGTGGAGCAGGAGCACAAAGAGAACTCTTTGCACCAATTATCAAGCATTTAATGCCTGAGATTAAAGAGGGCAAAGCTGTTATTTATCTTAACATCGGTGATTACAGCGAAGTTTGGGATTGGATGAAGAATGAAATCGCAGGCGTAGCTGATGTAGCTACAGAGCATATGGATAACTGGTCAGAGACTGAGAAGTTCTGTGAAAGTGCATTAGACCCTGCAACAGATGTAACAGGAGTTCATGTATTCTGGCATAAGAATATATTTGAAGCTGTATATGCTACTAACTTACTTATGAGAAGTTCTGATGTACTAGTTACTAAACCTTCCGAGCTTGCATTCTATCCTATTCCTAAGTTATTCATCAGAAGAGTAGGAAAGCATGAGATGTGGGGAGCTATCCACTCAGCAGAGATGGGAGACGGAACACTCGAGTGTCGTGACGTACCACATATTATCCAGATGGTAGATATGTTCCAGAAGGATGATCATTTACTCGGTGAAATGTGTGAGTCAATCAAGGAGAACAACAAGGTTGGACTCTATGATGGAGCATACAAAGTAGTAGAGATTGCGATGGGACTTAGAGATAAGAAATAAGTTGGTAATAATACACGAAAACTATGTGTTCAATTTGTGAACATACCCAAAAATCAGGGAAACTGTTGCGGTGAATTTAGTTTCGTGTATAATAATAAATAGGCGTTGAGCTTTATTTTAGGCATGTAAATTTTTTTGAAAAGAAATGGAGAGAGAGGTAATGGAAACTAAAAGACTAAGTGGCGGCGAAAAGGTTGCTTATGGTTTAGGTGCTGTCGGAAAAGACATGGTATATATGTTCTCAGCATCATATGTACTTTACTATTTTCAAGATGTAATAGGCGTTAGTGCTGTTGCAATGGGTGTAATTCTTCTTATAGCCCGTGTATTTGACGCCTTTAATGATCCTATTATGGGTATTATTGTTGCTAAGACTAAGACAAAATGGGGTAAATTCAGACCATGGCTTATGATTGGTACTTTAACCAATGCCGTGCTTTTGATAGTTATGTTCTCTTGCCCTCCTGATTTGTCACCGGGTGGATTAATTGCTTATGCGGCTGTTACATACATTGTATGGGGTATTACATATACAATGATGGATATACCTTATTGGTCAATGATTCCTGCATTTACTAAAGCAGGTAAAGAGAGAGAAGGTTTATCAGCACTTGCAAGATCTTGCGCCGGAGTAGGTTCAGCTCTTGTATCAATTGTTACAGTTATGGCTGTTAAATTCTTAGGTAACTTATTCAATGATGGTTCTACTAACTATGAAGTATTAGGTTATCAGAGAGTTGCAATTGTTATTGCTGCATTATTTATCGTGTTCAGTACAATTCTTTGTGTTGTTGTTAAAGAGAAGTCTAATGTAGATATGCAGACTGCTACAGTAGGACAGATGTTCAAAGCGTTGTTCAAGAATGATCAGGCTATGACAATCGTTATCTCTATTGTATGTATCAATACTGCATTATATATCACATCTAACCTTGTAATTTACTTCTTCAAGTATGACTTTAGTCCTGCTGAGTGGGAAGGTAATTACACATTGTTTAATACAGCCGGAGGTGCATTCCAGATACTTGCTATGATGATAATGTTCCCGTTGTTCAGGAAGTTCATGAGTACAATGAAGATATTCTATGTAAGTTTCTTCATGGCTATGGCAGGATATGCAATTCTTCTTGTTGAAGCGTTCTCAGGAATGAATAACGTATACTTATTACTTATACCTGCATTCTTAATTATGGCTGCCATCGGTATGCTTAACGTAGTTGTTACTGTATTCCTTGCTAATACTTGCGACTACGGTGAACTTAAGAATAACAGACGTGATGAGTCGGTTATCTTCTCAATGCAGACATTCGTAGTTAAGCTTGCATCAGGTATCGCAGCATTCATTGCATCACTTGTATTATCAATCTTCAGTATTACAGAGGATTCAGATGCGGCAGCAGATACGGTATATCAGAGAGCATCTGATGCTTCATGTATGGGTCTTAGAATGTCAATGACAATTGGACCTATCGTTATCCTTATTGTCGGTCTTATCGTATTCAAGGCTAAGTATAAGCTTACAGATGAGAAACTTGATGAGATTACTGCAGAATTAGAAGAGCGTCACAAAGCTGAAGGAAAAGAATCTGCAGAAGCATAAGAATAAAGATATGTTCATAAGCACATGAATATGTTGTGGAGGCGTATTTAATAATATGCAATGTGAGCATATAAAAACTAATATGTATTATATAATAGGCACTGTATTTATACGGTGTCTATTTTTTTGTTGACATATATAAAAAATATGATATTATTATCATATGAACAATTATTCATATATTAATTTAAGTCATACATAATATTTTACAAAGAGAAAGGAAGCTAAGACTATGAAAAAGACTTATAAGATTGAAGTGGATTGTGCTAATTGTGCTAACAAGATGGAAGAAGCAACTAAGAAGACGGAAGGCGTAAAGGATGCCGTAGTTAATTACATGACGCTTAAGATGAAAGTAGAGTTTGAAGACGGTGCAGATGTTGATACTGTTATGAATAATGTCCGTAATAATTGTAAGAAGATTGAGGATGATTTTGAGATTTACTTATAATGTCTTATAAGTATCTCTTTGACGAGAAGGTGCTAACATGAACAAGAAACAAAAGACTAATCGACTAAGAATAATAATTACAGCTGTCCTGTTAATTGGACTGTATATCGTGTTTAAATCAGGACTTATACTGCCTGAGGATTTTCTTAATCCGTGGTTAGAGCGTGCTGTATTTATAGTGCCTTATATTATTATTGCGTATGATATTCTCATTAAATCCGTTAAAGGCATACTAAAGGGCCAATTGCTTGATGAGAACTTTCTTATGGGAGTTGCGTCAATCGGAGCCTTTGTATTAGGCGAATGCGTAGAAGGCGTGGCAGTTGTACTTTTCTATCAGATCGGTGAATTATTTGAGAGTTATGCAGTAGGTAAGAGCCGTAAGAATATAACAGAACTTATGGATATAACGGAAGATGTATGTTTCGTTGTTGAAGGTGATGATGTTGTCAAGACGGATTCGGATGAAGTAGAGATTGGAACTATAATTGAAGTTAAACCAGGTGATAAGATTCCTCTTGATGGTGTGGTAGTCGAAGGTGGAAGTGTAATTGATACATCTGCTTTGACCGGAGAGAGCAAGCCCAGAGATATTACCACAGGAGATGAGGTCTTAAGTGGCTCGATTAATGTTACATCTGTAATAAGAATTAAGACTACTGCTGAATTCGAGGAATCTACAGCATCTAAGATTTTGGATATGGTAAGTTCGGCAGGTATGCGTAAATCCCGTTCCGAGAATTTTATCTCCAAATTCGCACATTATTATACTCCGATTGTTTGCGGTCTTGCAGTTGTGATTGCGATTGTTGTACCACTTGTAAGTGGCTTATTATTAGGACATGATTATAATTTTGCCGTCTGGGTTTATCGTGCACTTACTTTCCTTGTAATCAGCTGTCCATGTGCGCTTGTAATATCTGTTCCGCTTTCATTTTTTGCGGGAATCGGAAGTGCAAGTGCGAAGGGTGTCTTGATTAAGGGCTCGAATTATATTGAAATGTTGAGCAAGGTAGATGCGGTGTATTTTGACAAGACAGGAACACTTACTAAAGGCGAGTTTAAGGTAACAAATGTTTATTCCGTTACTGAAGATATTAATGTAGACTTGACTTTGGATAATTCGGACTCGGCTCAATATGGTTCAGCAGTTCGTGAATTATATAAGTACGCAGCATCGGCTGAATATTATACTAATCATCCTATAGGAATCAGCATGATTAATTCTTATATTAATATGGAAAATGCGAATGCAAAATCCGACGAATTAACCGACGCTAAGAAGGATGAATACCTAATTAAGCCCTCTCATGTTGATCAGATAGGCGGCAAAGGTATAATTGCTAAAGTTGCGGATAAAGAAGTTGCTGTGGGAAATGACCTGCTTATGGAGGAATTGATTAACGGAGACTTTAAGAAAGCAACAGAAGTTGGCACTGTAGTATATGTAAGCATTGATAACACATTTGCAGGATATATAGTAGTAAATGATCAAATCAAAGAGGGAAGCTTCGAAGCAATATCCGAGCTGTATAAAGTGGGAATCAAAGATGTTGGAATGTTCACGGGAGATGAAGAGCCTATTGCGCGTGATATAGCGGCCAAATTGGGGCTTAATAAGATTAAAGCTAAGTTGTTGCCCATTGATAAGGTAAAAGCCTTAGAAGACGAAATTAACGCAGGACACAAGGTGTCATTTATAGGTGATGGAATCAACGATGCACCTGTTATTATGAGATCGGATGTCGGTATTGCTATGGGAGCGCTTGGTTCTGATGCAGCTATTGAGGCCAGCGATATCGTTATTATGGACGACGATCCCCGCAAAGTATCGCTTACGGTTCGTATCGCTAAGAAATGTATGAGAATAGTATATGAAAATATCTATTTTTCAATCGGTATAAAAGTTTTGGTGCTGCTTCTTAGTTTATTTGGACTTGCAAGTATGTGGATGGCCATATTCGCAGACGTTGGAGTTATGATTCTTGCGGTGCTTAATGCAATCAGGTGTCTTCGGATTAAGTAGTCACAGGTGACGAAGTTTTTTTAGCCGGAAAATGTGAATGCCTGTACGGTAATATTTAGCCGGAAAATGTGAATGCCTGTACGGTAATATTTAGCTTAACGAAAAGGAAGGTAATAATATGGATAATATAAATATGCCCGATGAGGAATTATTAATAGATTTAGCAGATTTATATAAAGTGTTTGGCGATTATTCGAGAATAAGAATTATGTATGTATTGCTTCAACAGGAAGTACCGGTGCAAAAACTTGCTGATATGCTTGATATGACTCAGTCGGCCGTGTCCCACCAGCTTAAGATACTTAAGCAAAATAAGCTTGTAAAAGCAAGAAGAGAGGGTAAGAATATATATTATTCTTTGGCAGATCATCATGTGAGAAATATCTTGGATATGGGTAAAGAACATTTAGAGGAATAATAAGGTTTCTGAAAAGAAGAGATTGAGGCAATATAAAGACTGTGAATATAAAGACTGTGAATATAATTAAATCTTAATATAATAAAACCACAAGTCCCGTTGTAGGAACCTGTGGTTTTTAATTTGTGTATTAATCACATTAGATTAAGATTCTGAATTTGAGTCGCTGTTAGCTGCATTTTCTGCATCTCTCTTAGCGTTTCTCTCTTCAAGATATTCTTTTAACTTAACGGCATCATCTTTCTTGATGTTATATCCAAACTGCATCAAAAGCGCCATGATAAGATAAAGAATGAATGGTACTAAAGTAGCTAATATGTAGATACCGTTAATAGTTGATTCTGATTGTTGAATAACTTCGCCTGTACCTGATTCTGCAGATACATATCCGATATATCCAAGAAGTGCGTTGAATCCAACACCTGCAACTGTCTGTCCCATTTTTCTGAAGAATGAGAAGATAGCGTATGATGTACCTTCTTCGCGTCGGCCTGTTAACTTATCCTGATAGTCAATAGCATCTGATACGATAGCCCAAACTTCCATTGTGAAGAATGATAATCCGATACCTGTAAGGAATAAGAATGCCATAAAGATATATGGATTAGGAATCTTCCACAAGAACATTACAAGATAAGCGCCTGCTGAAATAAATGCTCCGAATCCGCATAACTCTTTCTTACCGAATTTCATTACCAATTTGTTAAGGAATGGTATTGAAAGTGCCATAGGTAAGTATGTTGCAATAGGTACTAATGACTGTAAGCCCGGAGTTTCGTAGTAGTTCTTAAGTAAGTATCCGTTAGCAGTATTAGTAAACATATTACCTGCAATAAGAAGCATACTTGCGAGTGATAATGTAATAAACGGACGGTTCTTTAATAGAGACTTAAGAGTCTTTCCAACACTTGATTCGCCTTTCTTCTTAGCAGGTGGAATAACAGTCTCTCGTGTCAATCTGTAGTTCAATTGATAAGCGACAAACTGGAATCCTACGATAACTAAGATACCTGCAAAAAGCTTATGTCCGTTCAAGTACTTAGCACCATTATCTGCTACTGTATAAACAAATAACGGGAAGATGACCGAACCTGCCATCTGTCCGATTCCGGCACCGACTGTACGGGCCATAGACAGTGTAGAACGTTCTTTGATATCCGTTGTCATAACCGTAGCCATTGAACCATAAGGAATATTTACACCTGTGTACATCATTCCATAGAAAATGTAAGTGATGTAAGCGTAAATCAATAACTGTGTTGTTGACATGTTAAACCAGTCATATACCGGTAAGAACAATAGTACCAATGAAAGCATCATTGGAAATGAAAAGAAATAAATCCAAGGACGGAAACGTCCGGTTTTTCTGGGTTTTAGGTGATCGAGAATACTTCCCATTACAGGATCATTTATCGCATCCCATACTCTTGCAACCAAGAATAGAATAGCAATTTGTGCTGCGTTGATTCCGAATACGTCTGTATAGTACATATTAAGGAATGAACTGATAACACCAAATGCTAAAACGCCACCTGTGTCGCCTAACGCATAACCGATAATGTTACGAGCTGACAACTTCTGTTTTGATTGTGGTTGTACTGCTGTTTGTTGCATTATTAACTTCTCCCTTCTGAATTGATTCAGGTAATACTACCTGTTTAATTGGAATTACAAAACCCCGACATATTTATTGTACACTAAATAGAAGATTTTTCAAATATTTTATACTGAAAATGTCCTTTGTTTCCATTATGGAATGAAGGAATGTTTTATGGTACAATGATTTTTAGTTGTTTTGTTTTTTTGGAGGAATTTTGTTATGAAGATTATTGATATTTTGGAAAAGAGAAATATGTCGCTTTCTTTTGAGGTTTTTCCACCGAAGAAAGAGAGTAATTTCGACAGTGTTAAAAGTGCTACGGAAAAGATTGCGGCACTTCATCCGGCATTTATGAGTGTGACATATGGAGCAGGTGGCGGAACCAGCAGTTATACTTTAGAAATTGCTAAAAATATCAGAGATAAATATGATGTTCCGACTTTGGCTCATCTTACATGTGTATCTTCAAGCAAGCAGACGGTCGCTGAGAGAATAAGCGAGATGAAGTCAATGGGAATAGATAATGTTATGGCACTTCGCGGTGACCTAACTCCCGAACTTGAGAAAAGCGATCCTTCGACTTGGGATTATCGCCATGCGATTGAGCTAGTAAGAGAGTTGAAAGAAGCAGGAGATTTTTGCGTAGGAGCAGCCTGCTATCCCGAGGTCCATCCTGACAGTGTTAATCAGAGAGAAGATTTAATTCATCTTAAGGAAAAGGTTGATGCGGGAGCTGATTTTCTTACAACACAGATGGTATTTGACAATAATTTGTTCTTTAATTTTATGTATAAGATTAGAGAAATGGGTGTAACGGTTCCCATTATTCCCGGAATTATGCCGATTACGAACGCTAATCAGGTGGATAGGGCAATCAAGCTTTCCGGTTCGTTTATGCCACAGAGATTCAAGAGTCTTGTGGATTATTTTGGTAACGATCCTGACGCAATGAAGCAGGCAGGAATTGCTTATGCTACAGATCAGATTATAGATTTATATGCTAACGGTATAACTAATATACACGTTTATTCAATGAACAAGCCGGATATCGCCGAGACGATTATGAATAATTTATCGGATATACTGGGTAAGGATTTCTTGTAAGAGAAGTGATGTTTTTGTGCTGAATAATTAACGGGAATTCTATTAGGCATGTAATTTTTGATTTCCGGTAAATGTAATAGTTGCGGACGACCGATATGGATAAGTTAGATGTTAACAGAAGGGAAATTGCGAGGTATTTAGGCTATAAATCAATTGATGACTTAGACGATAAGACTGCTAAGGTTATTGATGAGTGCATAAATGAGATTATGGATGTGATAGAGCCTAAATCGTGTTATGACACATTTCCCATACAATGGAATAATAATAAATGTGAATTCGCCGGTATTGATGTAACGTCGAAAGCGCTCATTAAAAATCTCGCCGGGTGTTCGAAAGTGATTATGGCTGCAGTAACAATAGGCCCGGGAGTTGACAGGCTAATAAGGCGTGCTGAGGTCAGAGATATGAGTAAAGCTTATATTCTTCAATGTGTCGGAACGGAAGTGGTTGAAGCTTGGTGTAATAAGATTAATCGGGAGCTTTCTGATGAACTTAGGGCTAAAGGGCTTTATACCAGGCCGAGATTCTCACCGGGATACGGAGATTTGCCGCTTGAATTACAACAGGATTTTGAGAGGGTTCTTAAAATGCGAAAAAATATCGGAATATCCTTATCAAGCGGAGCTGTTATGACACCGACCAAATCAGTGACGGCGATAATTGGCATATCCGATAAAGAGAGAAATAATGCCGGTAATTTCAATAAGAGAGCCGGCGATGATTGTGAAGAAGATAATGTATATAAGACAGGTTGTGATGCATGCAACATGAATGATACATGCACATTTAAGAAGTAATGGAGTTTATGATGGGTAAAGATTTAAGAGAAAGACTTGGCAAAGAGTGGCTGTTTTGCGACGGAGGAATGGGAACATTTCTTCAAGAGAGAGGTCTCAAAGGCGGAGAGCTTCCGGAAGAATGGAATGAAACTCACGAAGATGTGATATTAGAGCTTCATGAAGCGTATCTTAAATCTGGAATTAACATTTTCAATACAAATACATTCGGCCTAAACGGGCTTAAATTCCCGGGAAGAGTGGAAAGCTTAACTGAGGCTGCGGTTAATATTGCTAAGAAAGCCCGCGTTAATACTGGAAGGGAAGATGCTTATATAGCGCTTGATATAGGACCGACAGGTAAGTTGCTAGAGCCGCTTGGCGATCTCAGTTTTGACGATGCCGTAAAACTATTCTCAGAAGTTATAAAAAAGGGCGCGTCTTGTGGCGCGGATCTTGTTCTTATAGAGACAATGAGTGACGGCTACGAGGCCAAAGCGGCTGTGCTTGCTGCGAAAGAAAGCTGCGATCTTCCTATAATAGTTACTAATATTTATGATGAAAAAGGCAAGATGTTAACGGGCGGAACGGTTGATTCTACTGTTGCGATGCTCGAGGGACTAGGTGTCGATGCTCTTGGCATTAACTGCGGACTTGGACCGGAAAAAATGGTGCCGATGGTTAAGCGGCTTACGCAAGTTGCGTCGGTTCCGATTGTGGTTAATCCTAATGCCGGACTTCCGAGAAGTGAGGGTGGCAAGACCGTATATGATATGGATGCGGATAAATTTACCGAGGCTATGATTAAGATTGCCGGCATGGGTGTGCAGGTAATGGGCGGATGCTGCGGAACGACGCCAAAGCATATTGAGAAGATGATAAAAAGCGTCGCTAAGATGCCTTTTATTGCGAATACTTATAAAGAAGATACGGTGGTGACATCTTATTGTGAGGCTGTTACCTGCAAAAGCGGCGTAAAGAACAGACCTGTAATCGTGGGTGAGCGAATAAATCCTACAGGTAAGAAGCGTTTTAAGCAGGCTCTTCGCGATAATGATATGGATTATATTTTGTCGCAGGGTTTAGAACAGGAAGATGCGGGGGCTGACATCTTAGATGTTAACGTGGGTCTTCCGGAGATTGATGAACCCTCTATGATGAAAAATGTTGTTACAGCCTTACAGGGTGTGACAGGATTGCCGCTGCAATTAGATACTTCAGATGTTAATGCGCTTGAAATGGGGCTTAGATACTATAACGGTAAAGCAATGATTAATTCCGTTAACGGTAAGAAGGAAGTTATTGAAGCAGTTATGCCTCTTGTTAAGAAATACGGTGGAGTGCTTGTTGGTCTTACTCTTGACGAAGACGGAATTCCGGATAATGCCGACGGTCGAATTAAGATTGCTGATAAGATATATAAAGCGGCTGACAGCTACGGGATTCCACGTAAAGATATTGTGATTGACGGACTTTGTATGACAATTTCTTCCGATACATCTTCTGCACCTACTACGCTTGAAACTGTAAGAAGAATCAAAGAAGAATATAACGGACATACAATTCTTGGCGTATCTAATATATCATTTGGATTGCCTAACAGAGCTCTGATTAATTCGTATTTTCTGTCGATGGCAATGCAGGAAGGTCTTTCATTTGCGATTATGAATCCGAATAATGAGCAAATGATGGCAGCTTATAATTCTTTTCTTGCTTTGTCGGATATGGATTCGCAATGTATGGGATTTATCGAGCGTTATGCCGATACTCAGATGGCCATGATGCCGGCAGGACAAGCAGGCGCTAATAATTCTCAGGCAGGTGGCGGACAAGCAGGCGCTAACGTAGGACAAGCAGGTTCTTTGGGAAACAATCAGTCTGATAAGAGTTCATCCGACAGTGATTCGCCTGAGAAAATACTAAGAAATGCAATAGAAAGAGGAATGGAAGGTCCTGCAAGGCAGGCAATGAAGGATGCAATTGTAAACAACGATCCTCTTAAAATTATAGATTCGCAGTTAATTCCGGCCTTAGATAAGGTTGGAAAGGGCTTTGAAAAAGGCACAATATTTTTGCCGCAGCTTCTGATGAGTGCGGAGGCTGCCAAAGCTGCATTTGAAGTTGTCAAGGAATCGATGGCAGATAAGCCGAGAGAAATGAAAGGAAAGATAGTAATCGCAACCGTTAAAGGAGATATTCACGACATAGGTAAGAATATTGTAAAAGTTATGCTTGAAAATTACGGATATGATGTAATTGATCTTGGTAAGGATGTGGCACCGGAAGATATAGTGGATGCCGCTATTAGTAATGACGTTAAATTAGTTGGCTTAAGTGCGCTTATGACTACTACGGTTGTAAGTATGGAAGAGACTATTAAGCTGCTTCGTGAGAAAAAGCCTGATACTAAGGTGGTTGTCGGAGGGGCTGTTATGACACAGGAATATTCCGATCAAATTGGCGCAGATTGTTATGCCAAAGATGCGATGGCAACTGTAAGATACGCTGATAAAGTACTTGAGAATTAGACCTGACTTGAAACATCTAAAAAACTGGAGAAAAAGGCACAATAAGAACTGCTGAAAAATACAGGAGAATAAGGCATGATAAGAACCGGGGAAATGTTAATACCAATGATTATAATCGTGGCTGCTTTTATTGGCTCAATTATAGTCTTAGTTAATTTTGATATTGATGCGACTACCGGAGTGATTATATTACGTTGTGAAATAATAGCCTCGTTAATTATATCTATATTTAACATTCTACATTTGCTTATAAAAACCAATAAACACAACATGTACTCATATAAAATTATGTATTATATCGGAACTCTTGTGTTTAATGTCATTGTTTTGCTTATATTTATCTTTATAGTAGTGGAAGAGAAAGAGGAAATTAATAGTCTTAATATAATTATTAAAGAATTGGCATATACGGGACAATATTTTTTGTATGTAGTAATGCCTGTTGTTTTATTGTTTTCCATATTTCTTGTTGTAAGCAATATTATTCTTATCATCAATGAAGGCTTTAGTTACAAAAATCTGTTGGGAACTGTGGTCGGAGGCTTTTTGATTTTTGCCATATTTTTACCCATATTTATTGAGATAGTGACACCTTCGTTAAGGGACATTTCTTTTTTGTTTACTTCAGGTAGTATTGCACTTCTTGCGTATTTTATAAGTAATATGATAGGTTCTTTTTTCGGAACTCTTATAGCAGGAAGAAGAGTGCCGCCTTTCGATAGGGATTACATCATCATACTTGGATGTGGATTGAGGGATGACGGTACGCCTACACCTCTTCTAAAAAACAGAATAGACAGAGCAATATGGTTTAGTGAAAGACAGTTTAACAAAATCGGTAGGGATATTTGTTTTGTATGTTCAGGAGGTCAGGGAGAAGACGAAATTATAACCGAAGCGGAATCAATGAAGAATTATCTTATTGAGCAAGGAATAAGACAACAACACATCTTAATGGAAGATAATTCTGATTCCACTTTTAATAACATGAAGTATTCCGTTAAAGTTATTTTGGAAAATGAAAAAAAGATGAATAGAGATAATTATCCTAAAATAGCATTTTCAACAGATGATTATCATGTATTTCGAAGCGGAAATATTGCGTATAGGATGGGAGTAAAAGCTGTCGGAGTAGGCTGTCGAACGAAGTGGTATTTTTATTTTAATGCATTTATAAGAGAGTTTGCGGCTAATCTTAAGACTCAGAGATGGAAGCATGTGTTCAATGTTATTTTGATAGTTCTTATAAGCATTATGTTATATACAATATATAATGTAACTTAAATGTGATATAATGTGCTTTATAATTTTGCAGAGTGAAGAAAGGAGAGATTATGAGCGAAGAAAAGAAAGAAAAGAAGGAAAAGAAAGAGAAAAAGGAAAGCTTTTTTGGTGAATTCAGGAAATTCATTATGAGAGGAAATGTAATGGATATGGCTGTCGGTGTTATCGTCGGCGGAGCATTTACTGCTATAGTTACTTCTCTTAATAAGGATATTCTATCTCCCATTATAGCTTTAATCGGTGGTATAGATTTTTCATATCTTACAGTCACATTAGGCACGAGTGAGAGTGCTCCTGTACTTATGTATGGTAATTTTATAACAGCAATTATTAGTTTCTTAATTACTGCACTTGTGATCTTCTTGATTATTAAAGGAATCAATACATTAAGTGACAAAGTTGCTAAGAAATTTAAAAAAGAAGAAGAGGAAGCTCCTACAGAAAAGGAATGCCCTTATTGTATGTCTAAGATAAGCATCAAAGCTACACGTTGTCCTCATTGTACATCACAGCTTCCTGAAGAGGAAAAAGCTTAAAGTGTAATACAATTAATAAAAAACTTAAGTATAAGAAAATGCATAATATAAAATAATTAGTTAGATGCTTCAGAATGTGAATTCGATAGTCTAGAGGTAACATAATGGCAAAAGTTGTAGTAGGAATGTCAGGCGGAGTTGATAGTGCTGTATGTGCATATCTTCTTAAAGAGGCCGGATATGAAGTCGTTGGACTTACACTTCGAACATGGGAGTCAGACGATGGAGAAGATAGTCGATGTTGTGAGATAGATGATGCTAAGGATACGGCAAATGCTCTTGGAATTGAATATCATACACTAAATTGTGTTGATGACTTCAAGAAGCAGGTGGTAAATCCGTTTATAGACAGATATATATCCGGGAAAACTCCTAATCCGTGTGTTTCCTGTAATAGGATAATAAAGTGGGACAGATTATTGTATTTTGCTAATGTAGTAAATGCTGATTATGTCGCAACGGGTCACTATGCCAATATTGTTAAGCTTAATAATGGAAGATACAGTGTAAAATGGGCTTCTCATCAAAAGAAGGATCAGACATATATGCTCTATCAGCTTTCCCAAGAGCAATTATCTAAGACTTTGATGCCTCTGGGTGATTATACGAAAGACGAGATTAGAGAAATTGCGAGAAAGTGTGGCATAAAAGTAGCCGATAAGCCTGATTCGCAGGAAATTTGCTTTGTTACCGATGGAAAATACTCTGAGTTTATAGAGAAAAATTCGCCGGATAAGATTCCGCCGGAGGGAAATTTTGTTGATGAAAACGGTAATATAATCGGTCGACATAAAGGAATTATTAATTATACCGTAGGTCAGCGAAAAGGCCTTGGTATTGCTATGGGTCATCCGGTATTTGTTAAAGAAATAAATGCGGACACCAATGAAGTTGTTATAGGTGAAGAGGAGTCTTTATACAGCCGGGTAATTACATGCAGTGAAGTTAATTACGTTGGAATAGAGCCCCTTAAAGAAGGTGAAACCGTCACTTGTAATACGAAAGTAAGGTATCATCATAAGGCCCAGAAATCATTTGTTAGAAAGATAGACAATAACAGTGTCGAAGTACAGTTCGAAGAACCTGTCAAATCTGCCGCCCCCGGACAATCAGCTGTGTTTTATGATGATAACGGCTGCGTGCTCGGAGGGGGCATAATACAAAAAGGGTTCCATACTGATTGATAACATTAGTTATGTCAGATATGGAACCAATTTTTTTTGTGGACTTTTTAATTTTTATTGTTCTTGAGCTTTTACATTTGTTTTAGCATTTGATGTAGCTTTATTCTCGCTGAGTGATTTTTTGAGAACTCCCTTAGGATCTGTCACAAGAAGTCTTACAATCCATATTACAAGTCCAAGTGCAACAACGGATAATCCAAGAAATGCATCGTTAAGCATATCTACAGGAGCAGGAGTGAAATATTCTGCTTGTAAGTCAACAAATTCAAATATTGCATCAACAAGCCACATCAAAGAAGCACCCCAATACATGAAACATAAAATTCCCAGTTTCATATCGTCATTTTTTCTGTTATACCATTTTGCAGTAGCAAATACTGCCGCAAATACCGTAATTAATAGTGTCATGAAATTACCTCCTATAAATTGGTGCTTCGTGATACTTTGCCGGAATTTCTTCTTAAAATCATATCAGAAACCACACACATTCCTATCCATACTACAGTGATTAACACAGCCATTGCTACACCGACAGTTGCCATTTCCGAGAACATTTCAGCGGCATCGCCGGGATCTCCCATTGCCGTTAGGAACGGGAACCATGGAACAACTTCACCATGCCATATGTGCTCAAAAGCTAACAGTATAGCGCCACCCCATAATAGATAAGTAAGCCACTTTAACTTTCTGCTAAAGGGTACTTTAGAAACTTCCTCTGTTTCAACGCTTGGAGTTTCTTCATTTTTTTCTTTGCTTTCAACTGCTTTCTCAACTACAGTTGCTACTACAGCTTCTGCTGCCGGAACTAAAAAACAAGCCATTTTTATTACCTCCCTCATTAAATGTTGTCTTTTGAAGCAAAAGAATTTATATAAAAAAGTATACAAAAAAAGCACACTACCCCTTAGGGACAAAGTATGCTTAATTCACTTAGTACAATGAATTCAAATGCTTCTGAATTCCATATTGAGTTTTAACTCATAATT
>JAIKVT010000259.1 GCA_024685495.1 Lachnospiraceae bacterium | reverse complement strand
TGATGTGTTAGGACAGGTTATAGGAGATAAACTACCGGAAGATGAAGTGCTTCGCGATATGATGATAAGAAGTTACGATATCTTAGTTAACCATCCTATCAATGTTGAGCGCAAGAAGAAAGGTCTTAACCCTGCGAACTCTCTTTGGTTCTGGGGAGCGGGCACGAAGCCGGCACTTACTTCTTTCGAAGGTAAGACTCATAAATCGGGAGCTATGATATCGGCAGTTGACCTTCTTAAAGGTATCGCTGTCGGAGCTAAGATGAAAGTTATATTAGTTGACGGTGCTAACGGTGGTCTTAATACCAATTATGAAGGGAAGGCTAATGCAGCAGTTAATACATTAGTTAATGACGGAACCGATTTTGTATATGTACATCTTGAAGGTCCCGATGAAATGGGCCATCAGGGAAGTATGGAGCGAAAGATTAAAGCAATAGAGAATCTCGATTCTAAGATTATTAAACCAATATATGAGGGAGTGACGAATGCAGGCGAAGATATAAGACTTCTTATTATGCCGGATCATCCGACTCCGATTAAGATTAGAACTCATACCGATGAGCCGATCCCATATATGCTATACGACAGTACTAAAGACTTAAGTGGGAAAGAACATTTGACATATAACGAAAAGAACGCGAAAGTTAGCGGTATATTCGAAGAAAATGGTTATCACTTAATAGATAAGTTGTTAGAGTTATAAGAATTATAAGAATTATAGGTGTGTTATGGGAAATGTGAATTCAAAGAAATATGTATTAGTTTTAGATGCAGGTACTACAAGCGTAAGAGCTATATTGTACAATCGCGAAGGTAAAGTTTGTTCAATGGCGCAAAAGGAGACGATGCAGTTTTATCCCGAACCGGGATGGGTTGAGCAGGATCCTCAGGAAATGTTATCAGCACTTCTTGGTGTTATTATGGAAGCGCTCACAAGAATCAGAGCTACTACCGATGATGTTGCTGCTATCGGCGTTGCTAACCAACGTGAGACAACGATAGTATGGAATAAGAATACAGGTGAGCCTGTGTATAATGCGATTGTGTGGCAGTGTCGTCGTACATCGGATCTTGCGGATGAACTTGTGAAAAAAGGTTTAGAAGAGCCGATTCGTAAGAAGACGGGACTTAGAGTAGATGCATATTTCTCAGCCACCAAGGTTAAGTGGATCCTTGATAATGTCGAAGGTGCAAGACAGGCCGCAGATAACGGTGACTTGCTTTTTGGTACGGTTGATACCTGGATTGTATATAATCTAACAGCCGGAAAGGTTCATATTACCGATTATTCTAATGCAAGTCGTACGATGCTTTTTAATATCAACACATTAGAATGGGATAATGATATATTAAAAGAACTTGATATTCCAATGTCAATGCTTCCGGAAGTAAAGGAGAGCTCTGAGATTTACGGATATCTTGAATATGAGCAGCTTGGTGGTAAAGACAAAGTGCCTATAGCATCTGTTATCGGTGATCAGCAGGCATCGCTTTTCGGACAACAATGTTTTGATGAAGGAGATGCTAAGATTACATATGGTACGGGTTGTTTCATTCTTATGAATACGGATGAGCGTATTGTATTTTCCAATAACGGACTTGTAACTACAATTGCGTGGGGAATTGACGGTAAAGTAAAATACGCATTAGAGGGTTCTATATTCGTTGCGGGAGCTGCAATTCAGTGGCTTCGTGACAGTATGCACCTTCTGGATGATTCTTTTGATTCGGAATATCTTGCCATGAAATCTACCGATTCGGGCGGATGTTATGTTGTGCCGGCATTTACGGGACTCGGTGCGCCGCATTGGGATCAATATGCAAGAGGTACTATTGTAGGTATAACAAGAGGAACGACTAAGAGTCATATTGTAAGAGCGACACTTGAAGCAATTGCTTATCAGGTTGTAGATGTTACACATGCAATGATGGAAGATTCCGGACTTGACCTTACACATATTCAGGTTGACGGTGGTGCAAGCAGTAACGATTTTCTTATGCAATTTCAGGCTGATATGTTAGAAAAAATAGTAAGACGTCCGGGCGATGTAGAAGCTACAGCTATGGGAGCAGCATATTTGGCAGGCCTTGCTACAGGTTTTTGGACAGATATCAGTGAGATAAGAGCACTCAAGTCAGAAGCTCGTCATTTTGAGCCTTCAATGGATAAAGATGAGCGCAATAAATTATATAAAGGCTGGAATAAAGCTGTTAAATATTCTTATTCATGGGCAAAAGATGATGACGAGTAGGAATTAAACAGATATTTTAGATATATATGTTGACTTTATAAGCATATTTTGTGTATAATTACACTTGCGTTATCGGACAGCCAAAGTTAATTTGATTAGTTTTGGGTGTCCGGTACTAAATAATGGCCCATCGCCAAATGGTAAGGCAACGGACTCTGACTCCGTCATTTCAAGGTTCGAATCCTTGTGGGCCAGTGGTTTACGTAAAGAGTGGCCTAGGTCACTCTTTTTTTTATAAGAAGGAGATTATTATGTATTCATTTAAATCAAGAGTAAGATACAGTGAGGTTGAGGAAAACGGTAATCTGACAGTATCAGCAATTATGAGATATATGGCTGACTGTGCCATGTTCGATTCTATAGCAATAGACTATGATTTAGACAGGTTAAATGAGCAGAATATGGGATGGTATATTACGGAATGGCAGGTTCGTATTAATAAGCGCCCCGTTCTCGGACAGGATATAGTTATTAATACTTGGGCTTATAAATTCCGCGGAATGATGGGATTTCGTAATTTCGATATTGAGACAGAAGATGGTGAAAAACTCGTTGAAGCAGATTCAATGTGGATTTTCATGGATCTTAAACAGTTAAAGCCTATCAATGTTCCCGATGATATGTCGGCAGGATTTGTATCTGAGACTCCAATTAACAGAAAATGGCTTCCTCGTAAGATACCAAAATCTTATGAGATAGAGGCTAAGCAGGATATTAAAGATATTGATTTCACATTTAAAGTAAGACAGATGCATATCGACACTAATCACCATATGAATAACTCAAGATATATTGAGGCTGTAACGGAGTGTTTAGATGATGATTCTAAGGTGTCTTATATCAGGGCAAGTTATAAGCAGGTGGCTTATAAAGGAGATATTATTAATGTAAGTGCCGCAGATATTGACAACGGAGTGCAGGCTGTGCTTTATAATGATGACACGGAATTTGCCGTGGTAGAATTTTACTTTGATCTTGATAAGATTGAAGGCATTGAATAGAAGGCCTAATAATTATTTAGGGGATGAATAGAATGCCTGATAAGATTGAAGGCATTGAATAGTATATAAATAGGACGGATACACATGATAGAATTAGGAAAGATACAGAAATTAACTGTTGTAAAAAAAGTTGACTTTGGCGTATATCTTGCTGAAGGTAGGAATAAAGCAGATGATAGGGTTTTGCTTCCTAAGAAGCAGGTGCCGGCTAACACATCGGTAGGAGATGAGATAGAAGTTTTTATATATCGCGATTCCGAAGATAGGATGATTGCTACGGTTAATATGCCGCCTCTGACACTCGGCGGATTCGCACCGCTTAAAGTAGTAGAGGTTACTAAGATAGGAGCATTTCTTGACTGGGGTCTGGAGAAAGATCTGATGCTTCCTTATAAACAGATGAGAGGAAGAGTAGAAGAAGGCGATGAAATCTTAGTTAGACTTTATATCGATAAGAGTGACAGGCTTTGTGCAAGCATGAAAGGTCTGTATCAGTTATTAAGTACAGGCAGTGCTTATCAGGAAGGTGACGACGCGACCGGAAGGGTATATGAATTTGGCCATGACTATGGTACATTTATAGCTATAGATGATAAATATTCGGCAATGATTCCGCGTCATGAAGATACATCCAATCTTCGCATAGGTGATGTCATTGACGTAAGAATTACCAAGGTAAAAAAAGACGGTAAGCTCGATGTTACGACAAGAGATAAGTCGTATATTCAGATGGATGAAGATGCTGCGATGTTACTTGAGCTAATTGACAGTTATGCAGGCGTACTTCCATTTACGGAGAAAGCGTCCCCTGATGTAATTAAGAGGGAGACGGGGCTTAGCAAGAATGCATTTAAACGCGGCATCGGAAGATTATATAAACAGCGACTGATTACTATAGAAGACGGTAAGATCAGAAGAGTAGAATAGTAGAATAATAGAATAGTAGAATAATAGAATAGTAGAATAGAATATATTATAGGAGGTTATTGTAATGAAGAAAGTAGTTAGTACAGACAAGGCTCCGGCGGCAATCGGACCTTATTCGCAGGCCATTGATATGGGAAATGTTGTATATACATCAGGTGTTATTCCTGTAGATCCGGCTACCGGCAACATTCCAAACGGTTCGGTTGAACAGGCAAAGCAGGCCTTTTCTAATCTTAAGAATCTGATTGAGGCTTCAGGTTCATCAATGGATAAGGTTATTAAGACAACAGTTTTTATTAAGGAAATGGATGACTTTGGTGCAATAAATGAAGTTTATGCAGAGTATTTTGCAGAGCCATATCCTGCAAGAAGCTGTGTAGAGGTTGCAAGACTTCCTAAAGATGTTATGCTTGAAATTGAGGCTATTGTAGAAAAATAATAGATTATTACATGAAAAAATGTTTTAATAATATTGGGAGCATTTATAAGAAGGATATTGATTGACATAAACAAACTGCCTGAAAACATATCGTATTCAGACAGTTTGCTTTGTTGTTGAATAATTACTACAAGGAGTTATACACGTATATCGATATTACCACCGACTGACGGATTAACCATACTCTCCAGTGAAGGAGAAGGCATTGCGTTAATCATTGCAACTTCAGTTGCTGCTTGACTAGCTTGAACATCAAGTTGCGTGTCGAGCATGGCTATACCGAATTGTTGTAAAACACCGTTGTCAGAATTAATCATTGATGTACTTGGTATATCCATGACTGATACTCCTTCCGCGTAGTATTTATATTACACCTTTATTATAATATGGATTTAATGAAAAAGAAAGCAAAAGAAAGGAGAATTTGTATTATGTATGATGTGGTTATTATAGGAAGTGGTCCTGCGGGATTAACAGCGGGAATTTATGGAAAGCGTGCAGGTCTTAAGACACTCATAGTTGATAAAAGCCCTGTGGCAGGTGGACAGATTACGTCTACTTATGAAATTGACAATTATCCCGGCCTTCCAAAGCTTTCGGGAGCTGAACTTGGAGCAAAATTTCAGGAACATGCTAAACAACTTGAAGTAGAGTTTGCAGTAGCGAGTGTAACAGAGATAGAAGATAAGAAAGATGTCAAAGTTCTTCATACTAATAAGGATGATATTGAGACAAAGACTGTAATTATCGCAACAGGTGCAACACACAGACACTTAGGAGTACCGGGTGAGAATGAACTTACCGGAATGGGTGTATCATATTGTGCGACTTGCGACGGAGCATTTTTCAGAAATAAAGATGTTGCAGTTGTAGGTGGCGGAGACGTAGCATTAGAAGATGCATTATTCTTAGCAAGAACAAGTGCCAAAGTATATCTAATTCATAGAAGAGATGCTTTCAGAGGTGCTAAGATATTAGAAGATCAGGTTAGATCTACAGAGAACATTGAACTCGTATTAGACAGCGTTGTAGATGAAGTTGTCGGTGACGGAATGGTTGAATCGGTAAGTGTTTCTAATAAGAAAACAGGCGAAAAATCATCTATTAAAGTTAACGGCGTCTTTATGGCAGTAGGAATTATTCCTAATACGGATGGACTAAATGGTCTTCCTGAAGTTAATGAAGGTGGCTATATTGTTGCCGGAGAAGACGGTGTTACTTCGATTTCAGGTGTTTTTGCAGCAGGTGATGTAAGAACTAAAGGTCTAAGACAGGTCATAACAGCATGTTCTGATGGTGCAAATTGTATAACAAGTGTGTCACATTTCATCGAAAATTCGAAATAATAATGAAAATATGTCTTTTTAGCCCATTTATTTGACAAAATAGTATCTCATTGCTATAATCTATTTTGCTATGTAACAATTTTGTAACATATTTGCAATAAGTAAGAAATGTGGAGGATTAGACAATGGATTTTAAGATTAATTCAAAACACGTTAGATATATGACATGTGTAGCATGTGCCAGCCTTGCAATCAGCGGGTTTGGATTCAGCATTAATGCTAACGCGGCTACAAAGTCAACAGCTTTATCGGGAATTACAGCCGTAACAACGACTGCTTCCGCTAATGAAGACAAAGCAGTTGATGAAGGAGCTTCTACAGCAGGAGTTACACTTCTTGTTGGAAATGCTTTAGCAGATGATGTAGAGGCAACAGTTGCAGCTAACAGTGCCACACTTGTTCAGACAGGTACTGCAAGCTATGAAGACGTAGCTATCGCTCAAGTTGAGTCATATGCTAACGTAAGAGCACTTCCTGATGAGAATTCAGAAATAGTTGGTATGATTTATAACAATTGTGCCGCTTCAATAGTTGAATCAGAAGGCGATTGGTATAAGATTGCTTCAGGTAATGTATCAGGATACATTAAGAAGGAATTCTTAGTTGTAGGTAATGCGGATCTTGCAAGATCGGTATCTCACAGAGAAGCAACAGTAAGTGTTGCAGCTATTGATGTATTCGAGCAACCTACAGAGAGTTCTGTTTCAATTGCAAAATATCCTCAGGGAGAGATATTTACAGTATTAGATGAAAGCACAAAAGATTCCGGATGGATTAAAGTTACTTGTGAAAATGGTGACGGATATGTAGTTGCATCCGGTGTTAACTTAACAACAAAGTATGCACTTGCTGAGACGGTTGCAGAAGCTAATGCAAGACTTGCACAGGAAGAAGCACAACGTCAGGCAGCAGCAGAAGCACAGATGAAGCAGCAGCTCACTGCACTTGCACAGTCACAGAAGAATGCTTCTAAGTCAAGCAGCTCTAAGAGCTCATCATCTTCATCATCATCATCAAGCTCAAGCAGATCATACTCATCACCAAGTGGTGCCGGTGGTTCTGCAGTGGCAAATTATGCATTGCAGTTCGTAGGTAACCCTTATGTATACGGTGGTTCATCTCTTACAGGTGGTACAGACTGTTCTGGATTTGTTATGAGTGTATATGGACAGTTCGGTGTAAGCTTACCTCACTCTTCATACAGCCAGCAGAACTGTGGTTACAGTGTAGGTACAGGTGACATGCAGGCCGGCGATATCGTATGCTACGGAAGTCACGTAGGTATTTACATCGGTGACGGACAGATTGTTCACGCATCTAACGCAAGAGACGGTATCAAAGTCAGCAACGCAGGCTACCGCTCAATCCTTGACGTAAGAAGAATCTACTAATCCAACAACCTTGGATTAATATAATAAGAAATTAAATTTAAGGCTGAGAAGCCAAGACTCGCTAAGCGATTTTTATTATGAGCGTGCGAGTACTTGGTTCTCAGCCTTGTTTAGCTTTTATTACAATAATCCTAATAGCGATTTTCTGTATGAGCGTGTCGGTACTTGATATATCAGGCTTTTAAGCTTCTTATTACAATAATCCTAATAGCGATTTTCTGTATGAGCGTGTCGGTACTTGGACATCAGGCTTTTTTATGTCTTATTTTTTTATTTCAATTCTTGATATAATGATTTCACTTTGCTATTATATATATATGCGATAACGCGAGTTGGGTTAGTTGTAACCCGATTGCCCTGATTAGGGAGAGAAATAATATAATGTAAAGGAGAGATTTAGGTATGAGAAAAGCGTTTATTACACCAACAAAGTATGTACAAGGCGAAGACGAATTATTGAACTTAGGATATTTCGTTAATACATTTGGTAAGAAGGCATTGCTTATCGGTGATCCTTTCGCACTTAACCTTGTAAAAGATAAGTTGGAAGAGACTCAGAAGAAATGGGGAGTTGAGTTTGTTTATGCTGAAGGTTTTGAAGGCGAGTGCTGCAGAAGCGTAATTACAAAGCTTCAGGCACAGGCTAAGGAAGCCGGATGTACATCTACTATCGGTCTTGGTGGTGGTAAGGCAATCGACACATCTAAGTGTGTTGCAGAAGGTTCTAACCTTATTATTTGCCCTACAATCGCAGCTACAGATGCTCCTACATCTCACTCAGCTGTTGTTTACACAGATACTCATGAGTTTGAAGATTATGCATATTTCAAGCAGAATCCAAGTGTAGTTCTTATCGATACTAACGTAATCGTTACTGCACCTACACGTTTCTTAGTAAGTGGTATGGGTGATGCTCTTGCTACATTCTTTGAGGCACGTGCTAATGTTCGTTCTTGCTCTAACGTTAATGCAGGACTTCCTTGCGGAGCTAACAGAGCTGAAGGCACATTACTTGGCTATGGTACAGATGCTTCTTATGCACTTGCTACTCTTTGCTATGAGAATCTTAAGAAATACGGCGTACTTGCTAAGGTTGCTTGTGACAATGAGCAGATTACACCTGCATTTGAGAAGATCGTTGAGACTAACATCTTACTTTCAGGTCTTGGATTTGAGTCAAGCGGACTTGCAGCAGCACACGCTATCGTTGATGGTTTAACACTTCTTCCTGCACATCATGATTATATGCATGGTGAGATGGTTGCGTTCTGTACAATTTGTCAATTAGTACTTGAGAATGCTCCTAAGGAAGAGTTATTAGAAGTTATTGATTTCTGTCTTGCAGTTGGACTTCCGGTATGTCTTGCAGATATGGATTCAGAGGATGTTGATGATGAATTACTTCTTAAGGTAGCAGAGAAGGCTACTATTCCTGATGAGTCAATTCATAATATGCCATTCCCTGTTAATGCTCAGACTACAGCATCAGCTATCAAGGTTGCTTCACAGATTGGTGCGGCTCGTAAAAAGGAAATGAATCTTGGCTAATTAGTGTGTTATAAAAATAATAACCGGACATTTTTATGTCCGGTTATTTGGGTATAAGTAAGAAGGAGTAATGTATTATGCAAAAGATTATTAATAGACCTGAGACGGTCGTTATGGAAATGTGTAACGGTATTGCAAACGCACATCCGGAATTAGAGTTTATTCAAAAGTATAAAGTTGTTAAGAAAAAAGATATCAACAAGAACAAGGTTTCCCTTGTATCAGGTGGTGGATCAGGACATGAGCCTGCACATGCCGGTTATGTTGGAAAAGGTATGCTTGATGCAGCTGTATGTGGTGATGTATTTGCTTCACCTTCACAGGTACAGGTATATCAGGCACTTAAGGCTATCGCAAGTGACAAAGGTACACTTATGGTTATCAAGAATTACTCAGGTGATATGATGAACTTTAAGAATGCCGCAGCACTCGCTGAAGAAGATGGACTTAAGGTTGATTATGTTAAGGTTGAAGATGATATCGCTGTTCAAGACAGTTTATATACAGTAGGTCGTCGTGGTGTTGCCGGTACAGTATTTGTACATAAATGTGCAGGTGCTGCAGCTGAGATGGGCAAGGATTTAGACGAAGTTAAGAGAATCGGACAGAAAGCTGCTGATAATGTAAGATCACTCGGCTTTGCATTCTCTTCATGTACAGTTCCTGCAGCCGGAAAACCTACATTTGAAATCTCTGAAGGAGAGATGGAATTTGGTGTTGGTATCCATGGTGAGCCGGGTATTAAGAGAGAGAAGATCGCTACAGCTGATGAGTTAGCTGAGAGAATCGTTCCTGCTTTACTTGATGAATTAAAGCTTAACGGAGAAGAAGTATCTGTTCTTATTAACGGATTTGGTTCTACTCCACTTCAAGAGTTATATCTTTTCAACAATGCTGTTGCTAAGGTTCTTGCTGACAAGGGCGTTAAGACATACAGAGTATTTGTTGGTAACTTTATGACATCAATCGATATGCTTGGTGCTTCTGTTTCACTTCTTAAGATGGATGATGAACTTAAGGAGATGTTAGACGCTCCTTCAGAGGCTCCCGGATTCAGAGTAATGGGACCTGCTCCTGCTCCTGTTTATACAGAGATTCAGTTCGGAGCTGAGGATAACACTAACGTATCATTTACAGCTGATACTTCTAAGATGTCTTCTGTACCTAACGGTGCTACAGTTAGCCAGGATGCAGTAGTATTCTTAATTGACAAGATGGCTGAGATTATTATTGAGAGTGAGCAACCTTGGTGCGAACTTGATTCTCATGCCGGTGACGGTGACTTCGGTCAGTCTGTTGCAAAGGGATTCAGACAAGTTAAGAGAGAGTGGGATGATGTTAACGCTAATAACTCTAGTGATATCGGCGATTTCATCGGTGCACTTTCTATGATCATCATGGAGAACTGTGGTGGTGCTTCAGGTCCTATCTGGGGTTCTGCATTCCGTAGCGCAGGTAAGAGCACAGAAGGTAAGAAAGAACTTAGCGTTCAGGATATGGCTGATTTACTTCAGGCAGCTGTTAAGGGCGTTCAGGCAACAGGCGAGAGATCATTTGGTCGTGGAGCTGTTGTTGGCGATAAGACATTAATTGATGCTTTAGTTCCTTGTGCTGATGAGTGGACAGCTTGTGCATCTGAAGGTTGCGATATGAAGACATCCTTCGAAAGAGCTGCTAAGAAGGCAGTTGATGGTGCTGCAGCTACAGCTGAGCACGTTGCTCATATGGGTCGTGCAGGTACAGTTGGTGAGAGATCAATCGGTTATCCTGATGCCGGTGCATTCGCACTTGGTGAGATCTTCACAAAGCTTGGAGAACTTGTTAAATAATTAAGTAGAACTACAATAATACTTGTTTATAAGACAAAGAATAAAGACCTTTCGTATTAATTACGGAAGG
>JAIKVT010000248.1 GCA_024685495.1 Lachnospiraceae bacterium | reverse complement strand
TCTCTTCTCACCGTTAACCTCATAGAAATAATACAAACAAACAGCAAGAACTATCGGATATACAATAAGCGCGTAGAAAGATCTGTAGAACAGCCAAGCAATAAGACATGTAATGAGTATTGATATTACAATCACTCTTGGACTCTTAAGAGTTTCTCTGTATTTTGTAAATTGTTTCTTTTTAACCATCTGCTGTCACTACCCTTACTTTCATAATCAAATTCATACAGCTTGTTCAACTTAATATCTTCCCCTTCAACGCCGATAACCTCCGATATTTCCAAAAGCTTCCTCTCTCCGTTGGGTAATCTCCCAAGATGAATAAAGATATCTATTGCCGACGCAATCTGTTTTCTGATAGCCATAACAGGGAGCTCCATACCTTGTAAAACCATAGTCTCAAGCCTTGATATCATATCTATGGAAGAATTGGCGTGACCCGTACTTAAGCTTCCGTCGTGTCCTGTATTACAAGCCTGCAACACCTCAATAGCTTCCGCCCCACGGCACTCACCGACAATTATTCTGTTAGGTCTCATACGAAGAGAGGTTCTGACTAGGTCCCGTATCGTTACTTCTAGGTCGCCTTCGATATTCTCTCTCCTCGCCTCTAACCTGACTAAATTATTGATTCCTATTACCTGTAGTTCCGCTGCATCTTCTATTGTTATTACACGCTCGTCTTCGGGAACATATTCCGTCAACGCATTAAGAAATGTCGTCTTGCCTGAGCCCGTTCCGCCCGATATGAAAATATTGTATTTTGCCGTTATAAGCTTTCCTAAAAATTCTTTTATCTCTTCATTAATAGAATGAAGTTCAATTAACTTAGACAGAGTAATCGGTTCTTTCGAAAACCTTCGAATCGACATTGCACTTCCGTCAATTGCAATCGGAGGAAGAACAATATTAACTCTTGAACCGTCCGCTAATCTCGTATCAACAATCGGAGTTGTCTCATTGATAACCTGATTATTCGCTCCTACTATTTGTTGTATTACATCATCTAACTTTTCCTTAGAACTGAAGTGCCACTTAGTCTCGCTCACCTTGCCCCTTTTTTCTATGAAAATGTGATTGAAACCGTTAATCATTATCTCTGTTATATCTTCATCTTCTAAAAGCTCTGATAATACATCATATTTTCTGAGTGAATAAAACAGTTCTTTCTGAAGCTTAATTCGCTCTTCTACATCAAGAGGATTCTCCCTTGCATAGTCACAGATCTCTTCCTGGATTCTATCCATTATTGCGTCATCATCAATATCCATAGCGACATCAATGCTGTCAAAGAGTCGTTTTTCTATTATCTGAAATGCTTCCTCTAACGCCATCGCCTATACCTCACTACGAACTTACAGAATAATTCTGTGATCTTACATATCGTCCGAGATTACCTGTTAGAAGCTCTTCTAACTGATAGCATCCTTCGCTAAGATTATTAGCCGACATAAGAAGCTCTATCGATGTAGTACTTGTTCCTATTCCTCTGATATATTCCTTCATATAATCTTGCGTCTCTTTGTAATAGTCACCTCTTTTATTGATGAGTATGCAGTTGTCCACATAATTCATAATTTCTTTAAATCCTTGGTTAATATCCTCAATCAAAAATACATACACTTCGTATTTCAAAGAATCTACGTAATCAATAAGCATCCGCCATTGTTCCTTTTTTATGGATGCAACATCCATAGGATTTAAAGCAAGCGGTAGTACATCTATCTCGCTGTACTCTTCTATCATGTTCTCTATCTCGCAGGACTTATCATTTTCGAGCTTATAAATCACATCGATAAGACCACCTCTTGGACCATCTCTTATAAGCTTCTTAACTATTGGACAATGCATCGTATCTATTAATAAGACCTTCTTGCTTTCTCTAAACATTTGACACATGGAAAGTCCGTACATCTCCGTCAATTCATGATGAGACGGCGAATAGACTGCATACTTCCTGCTGTCAGATGCCTTATAGCTTTTGTACTCCATCATTCTGTATAAACCGTCCATCGGACCGTATTTATAGATGACGGAATATGCATCTTCACTTTGCAGATTATCTATGGTAGCGCTTAAGATTATAAGCTTGCCGCTTTCTTTACAAAGCGAATCCTTTTTTAAAACCTTTAACTTCTCATAGAAGTCGTCTGCCATGATCGTATATTCATATTGATTATTATTTGATGCCGCTTCATAATCTTCTATGGTTGTAAATGAAGCGAAATTTTTACTTTCACATTTCCCATAGAGATAAGACAAGAGGCTGTTCAAATATTTGTCGTCAAAATCACAGAGTGCGATTCTCAAAATAACACCTCCATTCCGATGTCAAGAATAAAGGCTGCAAGCATGCACACCGAAAAGCATATATAACTACTCTTGCCTTTAGGTTTATAATGAGACAGTTCTCCCGATTCCATGCACTGCTTAAAATGACCTATGAGACTTAACATCTTAATATGTAATTCTTTACTTATAATAAGCTTTACGATTCCCCAAAAAGCTGCTATCACAAATGACAAAATAATGAATCGTATCAAAAATTCTGTGGGGCAAAAAATTGATATTACGGAAAATAATTTGATATCTCCCGCTCCAAGCGCCTTCAGATAATAGAAGATAAATAATGCCGGAACCGGCCATAAGGCGCGAATAAAATAGATATAGTAATCTTCGAATCCGTTAAGGATCAACATAGTGGCAAATGCGATTACATATCCACTTACTATTAATAAATTGGGAATCTTCTTAGTTAAAAAATCACAGGCTGCTGCGACGGTCAAAATGGCTACCGCCACGATGTATGCCTGCATAAGCATCACCTCTTTTCGTAATAATCATTATATGAGCGGGAACAGGAAAAGTCTATAAGCGTTTCATGGAAATTTTTTCGTTGGTAAATTCTTATAAAAATAAATTTTTTTATTATACAAAATGCCTAGATTATTGATTTTTTGGGTGATTAAGAGTAATCTTAATTATAAGTATGTACTACTTATTAAAATCGCCATAAAAAAATATGTACTATTATTTGGACATATTTTAACATTAAAGATAAACATCAATGTCTATGGGGGGAATGTCATTGAGTATTAAATCTTACAATTCATTAGATGAAGCAATTAAAAATTCTTTTGGACAAAATGTTAAGATTGAGACGACCATTCGCGGCGCAAGATCTGACATCAATACAACTGATATCCTTAATCTATCCAATAATAAAAAAGTTTTCTTAAAAAGCAATTCCTATGGCAACAGCAGTTTTTTTGATGCGGAAGCCGAAGGAATAGAAGCTATTGCCAAGACGAATACCATCGCAACTCCCAAGCTTTATTGCAAGGGTACGGACAAAAAATTAAATATATCTTTTCTTATAATGGAAATCATTGAGCAGGGCGGCCGAAGTAACGACGCATTTTCTGAACTCGGAAGTTCTTTTGCGAAGATGCATCTTGCCAATGCCGAAGATTTTGTGAGCGGTGGACGATACGGATTTTTACATGATAATTATATAGGCGCTACACCTCAGATTAATTCGCCAAAAGATACGTGGATTGATTTCTACAGAGAGTGTCGATTAGAACCGCAGTTTAGAATGGCGGGTGACGGTGTTAAGCACATTTTAAAGAACATTCATAAACTATTAGACAGATTAGACGATTTATTAATTGAACCCGATAAGCCGGCACTTCTTCACGGCGATATGTGGGGCGGAAATCATCTCTTTAATAAAGAAGGGATACCTGTCTTAATCGACCCTGCTGCGTACGTCGGACACTCGGAAGCAGATCTTGCAATGACGGAAATGTTCTCGCCGTTTCCAAGAGCATTCTATCATTCTTACTTCGAAGTAATCCCATGCGACACGGGCTACCAAGACAGAAAAGCGATATATAACTTATATCATTATTTGAATCACTATAAT
>JAIKVT010000231.1 GCA_024685495.1 Lachnospiraceae bacterium | reverse complement strand
TGTATCTGTTGACAGACTGCGTCTGAATCAGGTGCTTATTAATCTTATCTCAAATTCTATCAAATACACACCTAATGATGGATTTGTTAATGTTGATGTGTCAGAGGAGAATGTGGATGATAATAAAGTAACATATAAGTTTATGGTTTCAGACAATGGAATAGGAATGTCTGAGGAATTTGCAACTAAGCTTTTTACGGATTTTGAAAGAGAAAAAAGAAAAGAGACAGAAACGATTCAAGGTACAGGGCTTGGTATGGCAATTACTAAGAATATAGTAGACTTGATGGATGGAAAAATAGTCGTTGACTCTAAAGAAAATGTAGGGACTACGATTACAGTTCTATTATCTCTTCCTATTGTGAGTGCCGAGGAAGTTGTAAAGCTAAATGAACATAAAACAGATATAACTGAATCTGACTTTAAAGGTAAGAGGGTGCTTCTTGCTGATGATATGGAGATTAACAGAGAAATTGGAGTGGCGATTCTAGAAAGCTATGGTTTTGAAGTCGTTGAAGCAGAAGACGGGCAGGATGCGTTAACCAAAGTGGTGTCGAGACCGGCAGGCTACTTCGATATCGTATTTATGGATATTCAGATGCCAAGGCTTAATGGGTATGAGGCTGCAATGTCTATAAGGAATATATCTGACAAGAACAAGGCGAGTGTTCCTATTATAGCTATGACTGCTAATGCTTTTGAAAGTGATGTTTCTGATGCTAAGAATGCGGGCATGAATGGCCACGTGGCTAAGCCAATCGATCAGGAGCAGTTAGTAGCGGAGATTGAGAAGGTGTTGTAAGAAGTCATAGTCTGATAAACCACAATTGACTTTTTGCTGTGGAAAAGTTATCATTGTAAAAGTGTATTTTAAGGAGAAGCGTTATGGGGGTAAAGGCGATTTGTGATTTGTTGGATGAATCATCCGAGCTTATATGTTTTTTTGACGATAAGGGTGAAATTACATTTATGAATCGCGTAGTGTATAGTGAACTCGATTTCGATAAAATGAATTTTAATATCCGCGATATTTTACCGAATCTGTTTACTGATAAGGTGGATATAGTATCTTATGTCAAGGAGAATGTATCAGAGGATATAAGAAGTGATATATATAGGAAGAATCACACTTGTTTTCCAGTAAATGTGCATTTCTATTATAATGATGAAAAGCCTTGCGATGATGATTTGAAGATGGCTGTATTTATTACAGATCTGAGAGAGGTTGATTCACTTTCCAAGCGTCTTAGTTCCAATGAAGAGAACATGAAAGACGTTCTTAGATCCAAGGATGAATTTACCGCTAATCTAACCCACGAGCTTAGAACGCCCGTTAACGGAATAAGAGGTCATATTAGAAATCTTTATGAGAAAGAAGAAGATATATCTAACAAGAGAACTATGAAAATTGTTCTTGATTGTTGTGATAATATGGAGAAGATTATAGACAATCTTCTTGATTATGCCAAGCTTGAAAATGGAAAGATGGTTATTGAATCTAATCCCTTCTCAATTCGTGAACTCATTAATTCCTCTGTTTCAACACTAGAGTCAGTGGCTAATGAGAAGGGAATAGAGCTAAGATGTAATATTTCCGAAAACATACCGGATATTGTATATGGTGATGAATTTCATCTCAGTCAGGTTATTAATAATCTTCTTAACAATGCTATCAAATTCACTTCAAGTGGCTATGTTAGTCTGGATGTATATAAGACCAAACATAAAAAGAAAGATATTGAACTTACCTTTTTCGTGACGGATACGGGAATAGGGATGTCTGTCGAAGATATGGACAAGATATTTAGTAGTTTTAGTCAGGCAGACGGTAGTATTACAAGAAAATACGGCGGTACAGGTCTCGGCCTATATGTATGTAAGCAGATTGTTGAACTGATGGGCGGACACATAGAGGTTGACTCTGAAAAGGGAAAAGGTTCAACATTTACATTTAACATCAATATGAAGTGTGATGAAAAATCAAATGATAAAGAAGCGGATGTTGACATCTTTGAACTTAAAAAGATGCTTGATGTTGGACGAAAAGAGCAGTCAGAACTTAAATTTGATTTTACTAATCCTACTAACCTTAAAAAGATTAGTGATATGATTGAGAAATGCAAATTATGTATTGAGCTTGATAATTGGGATAAGGCAGAAGGTTTTTCTTCCGGTATAAAATCTTTATCGGAAAATGCACCAAAAGAGGTGTCTTCTATAGCATTTAGACTGGTTATGAATGTAAGAAAAGAAAAAAAGGATAAATGCAGGGATTATCTTGATGAATTGGATAATATAATCACAAGCACAATTAAGGCAGGTGAGAAGAATGGATAAGGAAGATAAGCATAATACTACAATACTCATTGTTGATGATTTAGATGTAAATATAATGCTTCTTGAGGAGATCCTTGGCTCACTGGGCTATAATACAAGGTCTGCAATGAGTGCAAAAGAAGCTACTGATATTCTTAATGAAAAACTGCCGCAAATGGTTCTTCTTGATATTATGATGCCAGATATTAATGGATATGAATTCTGCCAGATGCTTAAAGAGAATCCTCATACCAGAGATATACCGGTTATATTCGTATCTGCAGCAGAAAGCGATGACGAGAGAGAGAAAGCATTTGAGATAGGTGGCGTTGATTTCATTAGAAAACCATTTGACTTAACAGAAATTAAGACAAGGGTATCTACACATCTTAATATA
>JAIKVT010000201.1 GCA_024685495.1 Lachnospiraceae bacterium | reverse complement strand
ACAAGATATGAGATAGAGAAGTTTTTAGAGGCTGAAGGCCGGGATTTTCGTACGGATTCGACTAATGAACAGACGGATTATACGAGAAATAAGATAAGGCATAATGTCATGCCGGTTCTTTTAGAAATCAATCCCGGTGCGATTAAGCATTTTGCCAATTTGTCCAATATGCAGGATATGGCGGTAGAATATATTGACAGTCAGGTTGATAAGGCTTATGGGAAATATGTGACCGAGGCGTCAGTGTCTAGAAAAGACGGAACCGAAAATCCAGCATCTAAAGAATATATGACCGAAGCCTCAGCGTCTAAAGAAATATTAAATGAAGAATTAATAATTGTAAAATCCGTAATAAAGAAAGTTCTGACTAATGTGGCGAAAACGGCTAAAGATATCGCAAGCGTTCATATAGATGCCGTCTATGATTTGATGTGTGGCGGTGTTGGAAGAAGCGTTGACTTGCCATATGGTATGAAAGCGGTCTCTGATTACGAGAGCGTAACAATAATGAAGGTAATCTCAGATTACGAGAGCGTAACAATAATGAAATCTGACGGCGAGGCGCAAAAAAGTAAAAAAGAAGCCGAAGACGGTTTGAGTAAAGAGACCGCTAAATTAAACATAAAAAATATAGCAAATATCGAACCTGACATCTTAGATATAGGCGACAGTGAAGAGGTTGAGTTTAACGGGACAAAATTTAGACTTAGCATAATTGCATTTGATTCCGATATGGAAATAACATCAAAAACCTATACTAAAATGCTTGATTATGATAAAATTACAGACAGGTTGTGCATAAGAAGCAGAAAAGAAGGCGATTATATCGTTATTAATGATAAGGGCTCGAAGAAGTCCTTAAAGCGATATATGATAGATGAAAAGATTCCCGCAAGAGAGAGGGACATTTGGCCGATTGTGTGCGACGGAGCCCATGTTATGTATGTTGCAGGGAACAGAATAAGCGAATATTACAAGATAGATGACAGCACAAAAAGAGTGCTTGTAATAGAAGTAATAACTAATAACCTATAAAACAATTAATAACTGATAGTGGACGGTAGTTATAGCGAATAGAATATAATTTTATAATATATAACGGAGACAAATAATGAGTGAACGAGTCGTTAAGATGATAGACGAAGAAGATATAGACGAGCGAATTGCCGAGATAGCAGGCAAGATTAATGAAGAGTTCGAAGGAGAAAGCGTATTTATTGTATGCGTTTTAAGAGGCGCTGTATTTTTTGCGACAGAGTTAGCAAAAAGAATTACGGTTCCTGTTAAGATTGATTTTATACAGGCTTCGAGCTACGGCTCATCTACTGTATCATCCGGCGACATTAAAATTGTCAAAGACATCGAGATGAGCGTTAAGGGCGAGAATGTAATCATCGTAGAAGATGTCATCGATACAGGATACACTTTAGCCAAGTTAAAAGAGATATTCAGTCACAGACATACGAAATGTGTTAAGTTATGCAGTCTCTTAGACAAGCCCGACAGACGAGAGATGGAAGTGGATATGGATTATATTGGATTTTCAATCCCTGATAAATTCGTAGTGGGCTATGGACTTGACTACGATCAGAAATACAGAAATTTGCCGTACATCGGCATAGTCGAATTTGATTAATTATAGATGAAATAGAAAGGGTTAGACATGAATGATAATAAGCCAAGGGGATTTATGGGAGGATTTGGCCTATACATTATAATTATCTTACTTATTGTGGTAGGTTGGTATTTCCTTTCAAGACAAAGTCCCATAAGCTATTCGAAAGAACAGCTTTATAAAGCGATAGACGAACAGGCCGTGTCGTCTATTATGATTAAGCAAAACAGTACGGTACCGACAGGTACGGCGACTGTATATTTTAATGACAGCAAGGAAAAGGGTCAGACTTTATATGTATCTGATGTCAATGAATTTCAAAAGGAGTTAGACGCTAAGAAATTCACAAGCTATAAAGTATCTGACGTGCCAAGAGATGAGTGGCTTTCAATGATTGTCCCCGTTCTTGGAATAGTTGCAATTTTCTTGTTGATATTTATGCTGTTTCGAGGTCAGGCCGGCGGTGGTGGCGGAAGCAATGCCAAGATGATGAATTTTGGCAAGAGCAGAGCCAGAATGACCAATCACGAGGATATCGATGTCGGATTTGACGAAGTTGCAGGCCTTATAGAAGAGAAGGAAGAGCTTGCCGAAGTCGTGGATTTTCTTAAGAGTCCGGCAAAATATACGGCGCTTGGTGCAAGAATCCCTAAGGGAATATTACTCGAGGGACCTCCGGGTACAGGTAAGACTTTGCTTGCTAAAGCTGTAGCGGGTGAGGCACACGTTCCTTTCTTTAGTATTTCGGGTTCTGATTTCGTGGAAATGTTCGTAGGTGTCGGAGCGTCTCGTGTAAGAGATTTGTTCGAAGATGCCAAGAAGCATTCTCCATGTATCGTATTTATAGATGAGATTGATGCCGTTGCCAGACGTCGTGGAACCGGTATGGGTGGCGGACATGATGAAAGAGAGCAGACACTTAACCAGATGTTAGTTGAGATGGACGGTTTTGCCATGAATCAGGGCATTATCGTAATGGCTGCAACTAACAGAGTAGATATATTAGATCCTGCTATCCTGCGTCCGGGAAGATTTGACAGAAAAGTAGTTGTAGGAATTCCCGATGTAAGAGGTAGAGAAGAGATTTTAGAGGTGCACTGTAAGAATAAGCC
>JAIKVT010000196.1 GCA_024685495.1 Lachnospiraceae bacterium | reverse complement strand
GCAGTATCTAATAGTGGAACAATTAAAGATTGTTACGTTATATCCAAGAAGGGTAAGACTGATAACAGGCCTTTGGTTGCTTCTAATAACGGTACATTTACAACATCAGCGATGCTACATAAGGGAAGCTGTCTTAAAATTGTTGACGGCGAAGGTCGTCCAAGCAGCGATTACCCGATTCAGAAGACTTCAGATATTAAGAAGATTGGATTTGATACAAATACCGTATGGGAGTATTCGAACGAAGATTATCTGATTCGCTTTCAGAATAAGAATTGGAAGGTAGTACTTCCTAAGACTAATAAGAATGTCCTTCATATTAAGACAATTGAGCAATACATTGGTTTTGCTGATAAGGTTAATGCGGGTGATAAGAGATTTAGCGAAGCGACGGTTTATCTTGAGAACGATCTTGATTTTAAAGGAAAGAACATTCCTATTATAGGAAAGACCAGAGCTAATGCTTTTGCAGGTACATTCGACGGCCGAGGACATATGATATGGAACGGTAATATCAAGGATGAGGAAGCTGTCTATGTCGGACTTTTCGGATATCTTAGGGGCAAGGTTGTCAATCTGACATTTGATGGTCGTGTTACAAGCGATAAGAACCTTGCAGGAATTTGTGGTTATAATATGGGAAATGTGTCATGTTGCGGAAGTGTTATAAGGCTAAAGCCTAAAGACGAACGCTACAATGCCGCAGGTATTGTAACAACTAACGAAGGTACAGTTGACAGATGCTACTGTGTCTTTGAGAAGAGGATAATAATACCGCCTTATGTATTCGTAATATTGATAGCTCTAATTTCTATTTCTGTTGGAGCATTAGGGTATTTTGCGATTCTGTCAGCGTTGGATGCACAGAAGGATTACGCGAAGATAGAGCCGGATCCGGGGCAGGAGAAGTCGGATGACAATAGAGGAAATAGCGGCGACGCAAATTCTTTATCGTTCACGTTATATAGAGGAGTTGAGATTTCAAGAAATGCTAAGACGTGTAAATTGGATTTTACGAATCCTGCTAATAATGCCAATAAAGTAGTGGTCGAACTCCAAGTAGTTAACGGTGCGGGACAGAGAGTGACAGTTGGAAGTTCTAAGGCAGTATCGCCGGGATACAGTATTAAGAGTTTGCCGATTAGTAACTTTGAGGGGCTTTCCGGTACTGAGACGGATGCATATATTGTGCTTAATGCATATAACAATGTGACAGAAGAAAAGGCTATGGTTAAGACAGAGTTGCCGGTAAAGGTGACATATGTCGATTGATTATTATAGGACAGAATAAATAGAGGACAGTAATGGAAGTAACTATGCGAGAACAATTGTTGTTTTCGAGGATGGAGAAAAGAAGACGCAGTATATTTATACCGATCGTTATTGCGGTAAGTCTAATTGTGATAGGACTTACGATGTGTACTATTTTAATTAAATATACACCGCCGAGTCACGATTCTACCGCAAAGACAGGCATTCCTAATGTGGACGAGAACTATATGTATGGTTCTGTAAACACAGAATTCGGTTATGTAATTCAGATGGCGGCTAATCTTTATCAACAAAAAAACGGTGATGTGAATATATATTTTACAAATCCTATATCTAATAGTGTTCTTCTAAGATGTGAGATTATAGATAAGGATAGTGGTAAGACTTTATATAATACGGGTTATATTAATCCGGGAGAGTATATAGAAAGCGTTAATAACAATAGCGTTGATAATGAAAAATATGATGTTATAACAAAAGTTTACGCATACACTAAAGATAGTTTTACAAGTGAAGGAACTACAGAATTATCAATGAAACTTCAGCCGTGGTAAAAGGCTTGAGTTGTGCATGGCATATACGAGTGCACAGATATATCCTGCGGAGCAGGAATAATAATTTTCAAGGGAGGGACATTTATGAAGAGGACAACAATGAAAAGAAAGGCACTAGCGGTGACATTATCATTGGCAATGGTTATGACATGTGCATTATCTTTGTCTATGACTGTTTTTGCAGGTTCGGCAGTTTACACCGATAGCGGAGTTTATTCCGGAGGAACTGCAACACAAGATGCGCTTGCTACTAATCCGGATGCTAACAAAGCATCAATTGATGTACAGGCAAAGACATCAGGTAGTGGAGATATTAAATATTCAGTAACGGTTGCATGGGGAGATATGCAATTTGAATATGATTATGGTGCAACTTGGGATCCGTCAACGCACACTTATTCCGGTGGCTCGTCAGGAACACCAGGTGGCGGTCCCGGTTGGAATACAGATTATTTGGATGGAATAAAGAATAAGATAACGGTGACGAATGATTCGAATTTCCCGATAAATGCGAATTTTGGATATGCTAATACGGCTGATTTTGGTACACCGACTTCGGGATACGCAGTTAATGGAGTATTTATGACTAATAACGATACATTGGTAGGGGAAGTAACTGCTAATGATGATAACCCAACATCATTTACAACACCAACATTAGCACTTAATACTTGTATCACAGAGCTTACTTCAGGAGATAAGTATTATTCTCAGAATCCTCCGAATGAAGGAGTATATGTTGGAAGTGTATATTTCTCATTAATGGGAACTCCGGCCAGAGGTCTTGCAATGACAACTATGCAGTCTGTCGGTACAATTACAGTTACAATTACACCGGCAACAAGTGTAACGAGTAAAACAAAAGCATAATGGGATCTTAGAGGACAGCAGTTATTGATTATTAAAGAGGTCATATGAGTATTACAGTAGTTGCCAATAATATAATGGCCATGAACGGTCGGCGACAACTTAATATTAATGCGCATAATAAACAAAAATCCGTAGAAAAGCTTTCGTCAGGATACAGAATTAACAGATCGGCAGATGACGCTGCCGGTCTGTCTATATCTGAGAAGATGCGCAGGCAAATCAGAGGGCTTGGTCAAGGTGCGCGTAATTCACAGGATGGTGTTTCTTTTTGCCAGGTTGCTGACGGTGCTATGAGTGAAGTTCAGTCAATGCTGCATAGAATGAACGAGTTGTGTGTTCAGGCGGCTAATGGAACAAATAGTGCCGAAGATTTAACAAGTATACAAAACGAGATAAATCAACTTAAGGTAGAGATTAATAGAATATCGGATACGACATGTTTTAATGATATTCCTATATTTCATGATTCGGGGACGGTTTCCGCAGGTGGAATTGCGGATGTGTTGGGACCTGATCATATAAAGGGTGGAGCAAATTTTTCAGAGCCACTTATTATTACAAGGCAACAGAAACTAACGGGCTTGCAGTCTAATGCGTCGACTGAAGGACAACCCGGATATGCAGGACGTGTTGGGTATCCATATTCTTCTGTTATGATGGATTTTTCGGAGTTGGGGACATCATATACATATGAAGATTTGGTCGGTCAGAGCTTTTCTGTAAAAGATCCGTCAAGTGGAGAGCAGTACAATATTGTATTTGGACAGGCATCAGATACGGGCGGCCGTTCCTATATATACAGTGGAGTCGGAGACACACATACAATAACGGTTAATGTACAAGGCGCCACATATGGTCTTAATGTGGTTAAGTCGATATATGATGCCGTTGGTAATACGTCAGCGTATACTAATGGTGGAATACAATATGCCAGGGATAATCTTGGCAAATTGTGGATATACGATAATCAAACAGCTAATTACAATAATACCGAACTTAAATTCTCCTCTCCTGCAGATTCGGAAGATGAAGAGAAAGAAATCTGGATTCAATCAGGTGATGTGGCAGAATCAGGACTATGGATTACAAAGCCTTACATGAACGCGAACATAATTGGCGTTGATGGTGTTGATGTGTCATCTAATGAAAGCGCAAAGCAGTCGCTTGGTGCAGTGGCACAGGCTATTGAAACAGTTTCGAGCCTTCGTGCCCAAGTCGGTGCTCAACAGAATCGGATTGAGCACACTATTAACGTGACTAATACAACGAAAGAAAATCTCGAAGCGTCCGAGAGTAAGATTAGAGATACGGATATGGCAGAGGAAACTGTG
>JAIKVT010000110.1 GCA_024685495.1 Lachnospiraceae bacterium | reverse complement strand
ACCACATGAGTCGCACTTTAAAGCGCGCTCTTTATCATGAAGGTGAAGTTTGCTGCCACATTTACCACAGAACTGATTGTCAACATACCATTTCCACAGATGGAAGGCTGTAAATGCTGCATACACATGGGCACCTATTATCCTGTCTCTTACATCCTTGATGGAATAATAAGTATAATTATCTAAGACGATTTCATTCGGGGTGTCCCAATTATTGTACAGGAAGTATCTCTTATCATCTACGGAGAATAAATATATTGAATCCCCCTTATTTATATCCCTGCCCTGAGGAAATGTGGACATTGATGAGTTATCCCCAATTAATGTCTCTCCTTTATCATTGAAGATAAGGAGATAGTCATCTCCGGTTATTGTATTATTATGATATTCATTATGTAATTTGCTAGGATAAATGTCTTGTATCATTGTTTAATCTCCTTTAGATTAGTTAGTGGATTAGGCTTTAGGAACAGTCAATTTACTAACATCAACCACATCAATGATTTGACTTTTTCTATCACCTTCAATAAAACCTATTGCATATAATGGCAATGTAATAAATCCTTCACCTTTTCCAACATTGGTATCTGCAAATTTAATTGCAGGATGGACTCCATACTTCTTCTGATTCTTAATAACATACTTCATACTAGTCGCTCTATTATTGGTCGACTTACACTCTACAATGTTAATTTCTCCATTCTTTTCCAATAGAAAATCCAATTCTGGCGATCCACTTGGTGCATGATAGTAATATAGTTTTATGTTATTAGATACAAATGCTGCAGCAACCATATTCTCTGCAATAGCACCTTTGTAAGCACTAATATCACCTTCAAGAATCTTCTTTGGCACATCATCTCCCAATTGGGATACTAATAGGCCAGTATCAACAAAGAATACTTTAAACTCAGAAGATTTCTTGACACCTTCAAGAGGGTATGACAATTCCGATGTATTATATGACTTAATCACAAGTCCTACATCTACCAGATACTGTAAACCATCAGCTTTCTCAGGGGAATGCCCTCTTACATTAACTAGACTGTACTGAAACTTCTTATACTTCTTAGACAACTGTGCAGGCAAAGAATCCAGACATGCCTCTGCTCTAAGCTTAAGCACCTCATTGATTGCATCTTCACCTTCCTTATTCTTATATCTACCAAAATCATCTCGAATTGAATAGAGGATTTGTTGCTGTTTTTTCCTTACAGCATTAAGATTATGTGACGCCAAGAATTCATTAACTGCCTCAGGCATACCACCAACAATTAAGTATTGATAATACAATGCGCGAAAACTTTCATGAATTGTTTTCTCAATAACTGTCTTATCCTCAATTGATTTACATACATAATCTATTATGTCTAGTTGCATCCCCAAATTAATAATAAACTCTCTAAAAGATAAAGGATACATTGTAAGGCGTTCCTCATATCCAACAGGTATCCCCCTCGTATATGGTTTTCTAAAACCTTTTACCCCCAAAAAGCTTCCTGTGGCAATCACATCATATCTACCATCCATATCCCAGTATTTAAGGGAACTTCTGGCATTAGGACAATCTTGTATCTCATCCATTATTATAAGTGTCTTCCCAGGAACAAAGTGAGCACTTGTAATAACAGCAGAAATCGACATAACCATCCTATCAACATCAAAATCCCCTTCAAAGGCTGAAGACAATGACTTATCAGCGCGAAGATCCAAGTATACACAATTATCATAGTATTCTTTTCCGAACTTTTTTACTATGTATGTCTTGCCAATTTGTCTAAGACCGCTGATGACAAGCGGATGATGCTCTGATTCTTTCCATTCAATTAAATCATTCCATATATCTCTTTTAAGCATAAGAAACCTCCAATATGCGTATATTATATCATCGCTTCGTCATTTTTTAAAGGCTAAATATACACATCTTTGTCATTTTTAAAAGGTTCTCATGGCTAGTTTTTGTCATTTTTAAAGGATTTTCTAATCGTTCTTAGATTAGTTAATGGATTAGGCTTCGACAGCCCAAAGGAAGTAATGTGTGCATTTACAGGCTGAAACCTATCCTGTACAACCTTAAAAGCCTGTTGCATCTCTTCACTGCCAAGCTTCTTACCAAGTGTAATATGGGGAATCCAAGCTGGTGGAATATAATATCGATTAACTATTGTATCATGTCCATTTCTTAGGACATCATATATGTCGTCACTTAATTCCGTAAGATATTGATTCTTGGTGGGTTGCGCATAAATGACATACGGCAGAAAAACACCTATTGACGGAATTAGAATCTCATCATAGTGCAATTTGTCTTCCATCTTAGCAAATAGTTCTAGCGCTTTGTCAGTGCTTTTTTCATCGAAGGCACTAATTGTAAGATGAGGAACAACATTATTCTTAGTCATGAAATCATTGCCGCTTTCTGTGGCAATTTCATCTATAATATGTTGTAACTCTTTCGTAGTATTGTCGTCAAAATATGCTGTAATTAGGTACATGTTAACTCCTTTTCCCTACATTATAGCACAAGCAATACCTTGTGACGCCATTATCTGCCGTCACCTTATTATATACTTTACATCCAAGATGCTTATACATTTCAGCGTATGCATCCATATCAGTATGAAACAAAAGTGGTATATCCTCTATCTTCGCCTTTCGCTTAGCATAGTTCACCAGTTCAGAAGCAATACCTTTGCCCTGATGTTTCTTATCAACACAAACCATAAGTGTCTCTATATGCCTTCTATTAGCAAACAAATCATCCGCCTTATCAATCTGCTTTACAAATTCAACAAGGCTTCTGATTCTTGAGAACCGAAGCCTTCTTATCATTCTAAATAGCATCTTGAAACGCAGAAGAATAGGCTTCCTGACAGTATCCTCAAGCCCAATAAAGCCTGTCATATCCTCATTAGAAAAAAGTTCACCTGCATGATAGACATAATCTACATATATAGACATATATGTAATCACATCATCATGCCTTTCTTCTATAGACCCCCAGTTACGGAACATTTCGTTAGTAACGAAGGCTTCGCCGATTGATTTAGAAATGTTATTTAGTTGTTCTGGTGTGATGTTCTTTAGTTTACT
>JAIKVT010000090.1 GCA_024685495.1 Lachnospiraceae bacterium | reverse complement strand
AGCCGGCAGAAAGTACAGTTCAAGAAGCGGCTTCAAAACCAACAGACCCCGTAAGCATCTGGAAAGGAGGCGGCACCTATTATGAAAAACAAGAAGTTATCTGACGAACTAATACGGTATGGATATGTTTTTTCCAAATCTAAGATGATTGCAACATATATTATTATGGTGATTATGTCTGTTGTCGTAGGCTGGTTTTTCCATCTTACCCCGGGCTTTATTATAGCTTTGTGTATAGCCGTAATTTTGATGCTTCCTTTGTATATCAAGAACTATAACTATAATCGCTATGAGCAACAGAGGTTTTCCGATGTAAACATTTACATGGAACAATTTATGTATTCCTTTATGAAGTCGGGAAAGATTCTGTCAACGTTAAATGACGTAATCCAGCTTTTTCCGGAAGGGAAAATGTCTGATGTTATAAATAAAGCAATTAAGCATATTCAGGTTACTTATGAAGAGAGCGATGTTGAGTCAAAGGCATTAAAGATTATAGAGAAAGAATATAATTACGAAGGACTTAAGACGATGCATGGATTTGCTTTATCTGTCGAAGCTAACGGCGGTGCATATACGTCCTGTATGCAGCTTATATTAGAATCTCGTCGAATGTGGGCAGATCGCGTCTATGAGCAGATGAAGATAAGAAAGCATCAAAAGACGCTGGTTCTAATGTCCATATTGACATCACTTTTACTTTGTCTTGTTCTTTATTATATGACTGATAAGATGAATATTGATGTGAGCGAGCATATGCTGTCTCAGGTGATAACATTTATAGTACTTCTTTTAGACATTGTGATTTTCTATTTTGCTAACAAGAAGCTTACGGTAGATTTTTTAGAAGACGACAGAAAAGATGAAAGCATTATGGTTGCAAAATATAAGCGTTTTCAGAAGTATAAGGAAGAACCAACTAAGCATGCCCTGTCTATGAGAATTGCCGGAAAACAACTTACAAGAGCATTTGAGAAGGAGTTTCCAAGGTGGCTTCTTCAAGTGTCACTACTTCTTCAAAGTGAAAACGTACAGGTAGCTATATTCAAATCCCTAGAAGATGCACCCTTGTTATTACAGGAAGAACTTAAGAAATTAATTCTTGACTTAAAAAAGGACCCAACAGGAATGAAGCCATATAACGATTTTCTAAGTGATTATAATCTGCCGGAAGTTAGGAGCGCTATGAAGATGCTTTTCTCACTTTCTGAAGGAACGGGAGCGAGTGCATCGGAGCAGATAGAAGATATCATAAGACGTAATCAATATATGATGGACAAGGCCGAAAAGATTCATATGGAGGATACGGCATCCGGAATGTATGCATTGTTTTTGGCGCCGCAGCTTACGGGTGGCTGTAAACTGTTGGTGGATATGATACTTCTTTTAGTGATTTATCTCGGGAAAATGGTTTAGATAGGGAAAATGGTTTAGATACACAAATTGTATATAGATGTATATTTATGTTATAATCGTACATATTGTACCTCGAAGGAGATTATATGGGAGGAGAATTAAATGTACGATATTAAAGATATTAATCTTTCACCGAGCGGTGAACATAAAATTGACTGGGTTAGAAAGAATTGCCCTTTACTTCGATCTTTAGAGGAAGATTTTAAGAAGGATAAGCCTTTTGAAGGCATTAAGATAGCTTTATCTGTTCATTTGGAAGCTAAGACAGCATATTTATGCAAGGTGCTAAGAGCAGGCGGAGCTGATATGTATGTTACGGGAAGTAATCCTTTGACTACGCAAGATGATGTGGCAGCAGCTCTTGTTAAGGATGGGTTAAATGTGTTTGCTCATTACAACTGCACTATGGAAGAGTACGATAAATATATTAAGATGGTACTTGATAATAATTGTAATATTATTATTGATGACGGTGGAGATCTCGTAACGATGCTTCACACTTCTATGAGAGATAAATTACAGTACGTAATCGGTGGCTGTGAGGAGACTACAACAGGTATTACAAGACTGCAGGCAATGGCCAGGGAAGATAGTTTAGAATTTCCGATGGTTATGGTTAATGATGCCGACTGTAAGCATTTATTTGATAACAGATATGGTACAGGCCAATCAGTATGGGATGGAATTAACAGAACTACGAACCTTATCGTTGCAGGTAAGAGTGTTGTAGTAGCCGGATACGGATGGTGCGGTAAAGGTACTGCCATGCGTGCTAAGGGACTCGGTGCTAAAGTTATAGTAACAGAGGTTGATCCGATTAAAGCAATTGAAGCGGTAATGGACGGATTTGAAGTTATGACTATGGCCAAAGCGGCTGAGGTTGGAGATTTCTTTGTTACCGTAACAGGCTGTTCAGGTGTTATAACTAAAGAGCATATGCTGCTTATGAAGGACGGGGCAATTCTTTGTAACGCCGGTCATTTTGATGTTGAGATTGATATGGCATATCTTCATGAAAATGCGTTATCAACAATCGATCAGAGACAGAATATTATTGGTTATGAAGTTTCTGAAGGCAAATTTATATATGTATTAGGCGAAGGAAGACTCGTTAATCTGGCTTGCGGTGACGGTCATCCTGCTGAGATTATGGATATGAGTTTTGCAATTCAAGCTTTATCAGCAAAATATCTTATTGAACATAAAGATAATATGACCGATAAATTAATTGTGGTTCCAAGAGAAGTCGATCTTGAAGTGGCTAATCGTAAGCTGGGATTCTTAGGAATTAAGATTGATACATTGACTCAGGAACAAAAAAAGTATTTGAATTTGGATTAGGAGACTTACGTGGACGTTGAACTGGTAATTAAGATTATAATTCTTTTGATTCTTCTTGTGCTCTCGGCATTCTTTTCATCTGCCGAGACGGCACTTACGACTGTTAATCTAATGAAGATGAGGTCGTTAGCTGAGGAAGGTTCTAAAAGTGCAGCAAAGGTTCTTAAGGTTACGGATAACAGACCTAAGATGCTTTCTGCTATCTTAATTGGTAACAATATTGTTAATATTTCCGCATCATCTCTTGCGACTATGATTGCGGTATCAATCTGGGGCAGTTACGGAGCCGGTATTGCTACAGGTGTGTTAACACTTCTTATATTGATATTTGGAGAGATTACACCGAAGACCATGGCGACAATTCAGGCGAACAGAGTGTCTATGAGATTTGCCGGAATTATATGGGTATTAATGGTGGTTTTAACACCTATTATTTATATAGTTAATCTTTTATCTTCAGGTGTTATGAGAATTTTTGGCATCGACCCGAAGAAGACTGATGATGCAATGACTGAAGAAGAACTTCGTACAATAGTGGACGTAAGTCACGAAAGCGGAGTTACTACGAAGGGTGAGCGTAAGATTATTCATAATCTTTTTGATTTTTCCGATGCAACAGCCAAGGAAATTATGATCCCCCGTATAGATATGACTATGGCAAATGTTAATTGGTCATACGACAGACTTATGGAAGGCTATTGTGAGCATAAATATACGAGAATTCCGGTATATGAGAATGAAGTTGATAATATAATCGGATTTATCAATATGAAGGATTTTCTTATCGATGAAAACAGAGAGAATTTTAAGATGAGAGACTTCCTTCGGAAAGCACATTTTACATATGAGAGAAAGAACACGGCGGAGCTGTTCGACGAGATGCGTTCTAATTCCTTCGGTATCACTATCGTAATTGATGAGTTCGGAGCAGTGGCGGGTATGATAACTCTTGAAGACCTACTCGAAGAATTAGTAGGTGAGATAAGAGACGAATTTGACACCTATGAAGAAGATGACGTTATTAAGACGGGTGATAATGAATACGATGTCTTAGGTTCTGCAAACTTAGAAGATTTGTGTGATGAGATTCCGCTTGGGGTATCAAGTGAGGATTACGATACTATCGGTGGATATGTGGTTGGAGAGTTCGATCATTTTCCTAATCTTGATGAGACAATTATCACTGAAGATTTTCATCAGATAACGGTAACCGGAGTAGAGAAGAATCGTGTTACCAAGGTTCATATTAAACTCAATATTCCTCCTGAGGAAAATGAAGAGAGTGAAGAAAATGCATGATGACTGATAAAGAACTTGTGGACAAGCTGGTCGACATTACAGATAACTATAAGACACTATATGTCATGGGCTGCTTTGGTGCACCCATGACTTTTTCTAATAAAGAATTCTATACAAACAATCACGATTACAATAAAAAGCCCGAAAGGACAGCTATGATTAAAGAAGCATCCGAAGACACCTTTGGATTTGATTGCAGTTGTCTTATTAAAGGTGTTCTGTGGGGATGGAGCGGTAACAAGGATGAAAAATACGGCGGGGCAGTATATAAATCTAACGATGTGCCCGATATCGACGCCAATCACCTTTATGAAGCCTGTGATTGCATATCAGAAGATTTTGACAATATAAAAATCGGGGAAGCGCTCTGGCTCCCCGATCATATTGGTATCTATATTGGTAATGGAATTGCTGTCGAATGTTCTCCCAAATGGGATAATTGTGTTCAATATTCGTCATGTAATCGTGACGTTGAAGGATATAATCGACGCGACTGGGAGAAGCATGGTATGCTTCCCTATATCAGTTATTCCTAAATCCCAGTCGGCTAAGGGATAAGTAGCCGTCGGCTAAGGGATAAGCCTCAATTACAATTTCAAATAATACGCACTGTATGCCTTCGCTTCGAATCCGTTGTTGAGTTCTATCGTTTCATCCGTAAGCAAGTCTTTTGCGGAACTAACACCCAGATCAAAATTCATATAGAAGTTGTTTTCGTCGGCGTTAATGCATACGAGGATTCTCTCGTCGTCGCATGTTCTTAGAAATGCGCATTGTTTATTTGTCAGAACTATCGAATCGAACATTCCGTATGACAATGCTTTAGTTGTATTAACAGCATTTGCAAGTTTAGAGATGAATTCTGTAAGGTCGTTCCACTCAGGTTTTTCAAAGCATGGACGAAGAGCGGGGTCGCCGTCTTCTTTTCTGGCTTTGAATCCCCATTCGCTTCCGTAATATACACAAGGTATTCCGGGCATTCCAAATGCCATTGCATATATAAGTGGCAAATGATTCTCGTTATTCAGAATGCTGGCAACTCTTGTAACATCATGATTATCCACGAAGCTTAGAAGATGCTTGCCTGTATAGAGACACCAGGGATCCCTGTCATATTGTCTTTTTAATGAATGAACAATTTCGAACATGTTCATTGAGTTAAAGCTTGAATGAAGTCCTTTATAACATTCATAATTAGTTACGCTGTGAAGCATGCCGTCGTTCATAATCATATTGTAATCGCCAAAGAGCGTCTCTCCGATGAGATAGAAATCTTCCTTGATATTATTAGCGAGGTCTCTCAGCCTTCTGATAAAATCGTGATCTAAGCAATAAGCTACATCGAGTCTAAGACCGTCGATTTCAAATTCATCGACCCATCCTCTAATGGCATTGAATATATGATTGATAACATCTTCGTTGTGTAGATTGAGTTTAACAAGATCGAAGTTGCCTTCCCAACCTTCGTACCACAGGCCGTCGTTATAATTAGAGTTGCCATCGAAAGCAATTCTGTCAAACCATGATACGTAAGGCGAATTTTCTCTGTTCTTAAGTACGTCCTGAAATGCAAAGAATCCACGACCTACATGGTTAAATACGCCGTCTAAGACAACATTGATTCCGTTTTCATGAAGCTTATTGCAAACCTCGGCAAAGTCTTCGTTTGTTCCGAGACGTTTATCTATTAAGGTGTAATCTCTTGTGTTATATCCGTGAGTGTCGGATTCGAATATTGGCGAGAAATATATTGCCGTAATTCCTAATTTCTTAAGATGAGGAATCCAATCGATAACTGTTTTGATATTTTTGTTGCAAACGCCGTCATTTTCGAAGTTGGCGCCGCAAAATCCTAACGGATAAATCTGGTAAAATACCGCTTCTTCTGCCCACATAATGTATCTCCTTTTTATGTAAAATGTGCTTTCTATTTTACTATATGTATATGGAAAAATAAAGAATTAGATTTGCCGCAGGATATGTTACAAAGTGGCATATGGTAGGAGGGAAAGTAACTTAATAAAGTGGCATATGGTAGGAGAGAAAGTAACTTAATAAAGTGGCATACGGTAGGAGGGATAGTAACTTAATAAAGTGAATATATGATATAATTAATAAAATTATTTATGAGGGGAAATTTATGAATCGAATAGAAGAATTTTATAATAAATTTAATGAAGATAAGAGACTTAAGACGAGGCATGGAAGTGTAGAATACTCTGTGACACTTCACTACATCATGAAGTATATTAATAAGCTTAATCCAAGTACTGTTGTTGACATAGGTGCGGGAACGGGTGCATATACTTTGCCAATCTTACATAAAGCTAATCAGGTAATCGCTATAGATCTTGTTAAGTATAATCTTGGAAGACTTAAGCAAAATGTTGATAAATTAGATCCCGAATCGGAATCAAAATTAACATGCTATAAAAGAGATGCCAGAAAGCTAAGAGCCATAGATGATAATATAAGTGATATGACTTTACTCTTAGGTCCTATGTATCATCTTGATACACTTGATAAAAGAAAAAAGGCTTTATCAGAAGCTATAAGAATTACGAAGCCGGGCGGTGTAATATTTGTCGGATATATAATGAACGAATACGCCGTTATTATGCATGGCTTTAATGAGCATACCATACTTGATGATATTGATAGCGGACGATTGGATGATAGTTTTAAAATTAATAATGAAGACAGGACATATTGCTTTGCCAGGTTAGAAGATATAGATGAAGTCAATAAAGATATGTCCGTAAAAAGGGACACAATATTTTCGCCTGACGGCGCTGCTAATTATTTACGACCAATGCTTAACTCTTTATCGGAAGAGGAATTCGAAGAATATATTAATTATCAGCTTAGAGTGAGTGAGCGAAAAGACTTGCTTGGTGCTTCTGCTCACGTAGTGGATGTTCTGAAGGTAGAATAAAAAAAAGAAGGACATCACTGCCCTTCCAAAAAAGAAAAAAGATTACTAAAACATTTAATGTTTGATTTAATGATAGCACTCTTTATAGTTTAGTAAAGTTCAACTTTTTCACTTGTAAGATGAATTGAATTCAACTATAATAAACAACAGACAGCAGAACACATATTATTACAAGGTTTATAACACATTTAACAGACACAGAAGTAGCGGTTAACAGGACATTAGATAATGTAATCAGTAACGGTTAACAGGACATTAGACAGATGTAATCAGTAAGGATACGACAATGACTTTACTATCATATGAAATATTTAACAGCATAATTGAACAGGGAAGCTTTGCTAAAGCGGCAGAGATTATGCATCTCACACCTTCGGCGGTAAGCCACAGCGTATCGTCAATGGAAGAAGAGATTGGAACGGCTGTCTTCGTGCGTGATAAAAACGGCGTGAAGCTAACGGCAACGGGAGAGCAGTTATATCCATATATAAGAAGAATTCTACAAGCTAATAAAGGCTTGAATCAGACGCTTGAGGACATGCGCGAACTCGACAGCGGGTTTGTCAAAGTCGGATGTACCAACACGGTATGTCTTGCCTGGATGCCCGATATTATCACGACATTTAACAAGGTTCACCCGAATATTCAACTGCAGGTTTTTCAGGGTTCATATTCTGATGTAAATGAGTGGGCAAAAAGGGGAACCATCGATGTTGGCATAATTTCTAAGAAGGCTTGTGAAGGCTTGGAGTTTGAAGAACTCTATGAGGATGAGCTTGTATGCGTCACGCCTAAGGGTTATTTTAACAAGAAGATTGATTACATCACGCCTAAAGAGCTTAAGAATCAGCCCTTCGTCGTGCAGCAGGACAGCTATAACAAAGACGTCAACAGCTATTTATACGAGCACCAGTTAGAGGTCCGCTCTAACTGTCATATCTTAGATGAACAATCCACGATTGCCATGGTGCAGTGCGGCGCCGGGCTTTCAATTATGCCCATGCTTTTTATCGGAGCAAATACAAGGGGCGATTTTATGAGCGTTGATATATATCCGCTTAAGCCTAAGGAGTGTCGTAACCTGGGCCTTTGTTATCCGGACAAGTCACTTCTTAGCGCCGCTGCAGCAGCGTTGTCAGATCACATCAGGGAGTATGTTAAGACATGGGAACAAAAGTAATCAATTTTTATAACGAATTTACATGTCTCGCATCCGAGTGCCCTAACACCTGTTGCAGGGGGTGGCGAATATCCATAGACCCTAAGACGGCTGAGAGCTATAGACAGGAAAAAGGTGCGGAAGGTCTTCGACTTAAAGCGACTATGAGCTTTGGCAAAGATAAAGAGATTAGAAGGTTCTTTGGCCGCTGCGCTAATGAGACGAAGGACGGACTTTGCCGACTTCAGAAAAAAGGGCGTGAAGATCTCATGCCGGAGGTTTGTCGGATTTATCCAAGACGAGGAGTGAAAATCGGCGATGATGAAGAGGTGACCTTTGAGTTGTCGTGTCCGCTTACGGCGAAGCTTTTTCTGGAAAATGTGTCAGATATCCGACTTATCGACTACGAAGGAGACGACATAATTCCCGTATGGACACAGGATTTGTTTGACGAAAAATATTATCATGACATTCTCAAGATAAGAGATAAAGTAACCCGGTATATTCGCAGCGATAAGCCTTTTCCGGAAATAATGAATAACCTGTTCAGATATTTTAGAAAGGTGCATAGAGCTTTACTTGCAAGGGACGGCGATATCAAAGCTATACCTATAGAAGATATTGATGAGGATCCTACTAAAGTTCGATATAATTTTTATTCATTTGAGATGTTCGATAAGATTATAATGAACGATCTTAATGACGGAAGATTTAAGATTGAAGATCCGCTTCGGGAATTTATATATGACTATAATAAGATTTTTGCGGATATGACAGCAATGCAGGCAGATATTTATTTTCAGGAGAAAGCAGTCGCAATGCTTGAAGAATATCCGTCTCTTGATGAAAAGTACAGAGGTTATTTTATATATATTTTGCTTCAGTCTTTATACAGCTCGTATGAATCAGTAACATTTTACAAAGAATTTTTGCTTTCGCTTGTCTACCTTACGGCGCTTATCACAACGGATGTCGTGGATTACGTTAATGATAAGGATATGTTAAATGTGGATAGACAGATTAAGCATCTTAACGGATGCGAGAGACGCTTTCGGCATAATGTCGGTGTTAAAAAAAGCATTTCACATAGGATAGATGAAGAATTTACTAAGAAAAAAGAGGGATTTATATTCTAGAAAAAAATAAAAAAATGTGTTATAATTTCATTAGTGTTTTCGCGAAGCGATGTCCAAAAAGGTAAGACATATTTATAGGTGATATGCGAAGAGAAAGTACTACTTAATTACATAAATTTAGACAAGCAAGGTGATTGAATGAAGGAATATAAGATTGGGGATTACCTTGTGCACGAAACGAATGGAGTTTGTACTGTAAAGGATATTAAAGAGATGGCACTCTCCGGCAGAGGCTCGGAGAAGTTATATTATATTTTGTCACCTGTATATAGTTCCAAAAGTCAGGTGGTCACTCCGGTACAAAGTGACAAGGTTCGTGTCAGGGACGTGAAACCAAAAGAAGAATTAGAAAAGTTATATAGTGTTGTGCTTGATCTGGACACGATAGAAGTTGACAATGACAGGAAGCGTGGAGAGGTTTATAAAGAGAAGATAGCATGCTTCGAGCCGATAGAATTGGCGAGAATTGTCAAGACGGTATATAAGAGAAGACTTTATCGTATTAAAGACGGCAAGAAAGTCATGGCACAAGATGAGAAGATGCTTGAGATAGCCGGTAAGAAATTGTTTGAAGAGATGGCATTTTCTTTTGATGAAGATGTTGATGAAGTTAAGACTAAGTTTTTAAGTCAGATAAAAATAGATTAATACTTGCAATATAAGAATTATTTATATATTATTTATATGGCGTATATTTAACACCGATCCGTAGGGTCGGTTTTTTTAAGGAGGAAAGAAGTGTTATGGAACAGCAGGGCAGATGGTCTAATAGACTTACTTTTATTCTGGCAGCAGTAGGATCAGCTGTTGGTCTTGGAAATGCGTGGAGATTCCCCGGTCTTATGGCAGCTCACGGAGGCGGCGCATTTTTATTCGCATATCTTATCGGAATGGTAGTTATGGGTATGCCTCTTCTAATGATGGAAATTGCGATAGGTCGTAAAGTACACGGTGGAGCACTTAGAGGATTTGTTTCGCTTAATAAGAAGAACAAGCCTGTAGCATGGGCGGCAACGGCTAACGCATTTCTTATTGTAACTTATTATGCAATAGTGTTTGCTTGGGTTCTTATGATGGCCGGCAACAGTTTTAAATTCTCATCTCTTACGGGAGATCCTGAAGGAGCCAGTCAACTTTTCTTTAACCTTATTGAGACTACAGGAGATACTACAGGATGGGATCAATGGCCCATTATGGTAATTATATTCGCAGTAATTGCGTGGGCACTTATTTATATTTGTATAAGGGACGGCGCAAGCTCTGTAGGTAAAGTTGTAAAATATACAGTTTTCGGACCTATCATTTTAATGATAATAATGGCAATCAAAGGTTTTACAATGCCTAATTCGGGAGCATCATTAGCTAAACTATTTATTCCTGATTGGAATGCTCTTGCAGACAGTGCTTTGTGGGTTGATGCAATAGGACAGGTATTCTTTAGCTTGTCGGTCGTTATGGCTATTATGTTTGCTTACGGTTCTTATCTTGATGATAAATCCAATATTGCGGTTGACTCGGTTGTAATTGCTTTATCAGATTTATTCTGTTCAATTCTTTCAAGTATAGTTATGTACACAACAATGGGTGGTGTAGGCATGCTTGATAATATGTCATCATCCGGAGTTGCTACTGCATTTAAGATATACCCGCAGGCGATAGTTATGTTGACGCACAGCGGAATATTTAATGCGATATTCGGATTTGTCTTCTATCTGTGTCTTGTAACACTTGCTATCGACTCTGCATTTTCTATTATAGAGGGTGTATCCGTAAGCTTGGCTACATACTTTGGATGGAAGCAGAAGAAGGTTACACGTATAGTTTGTATCATATGTGCTGTCATTTCACTTATTTATATAAACGGTGCGGGACTTGCAGTCTTAGATATCGTAGATCATTATTTGAATCAGATTAATATGATTCTTATAGGTGTCCTAGAATGTATAGCTGTAGCATGGCTGTTTGATTCTAAGAAGGTTCTTGTGGAAGTAAACAGGAACACCAATAAATTTAAAGCGCCGAAGTGGTGGTTTGTAACATCACTTAAATTCGTTACACCTATTCTGTTAGGCGGACTGTTTGTTTACAATATGTATGAATTGATTTCAACCGGTGGTGTATACGGAGCCGCTGATGGATATGCTACATGGGCTAATATAATTTTCGGTTGGGGATTTAGTATTTTGGTATTAGGTTCCGGAGCAATCGCGGGAATTATACTTCATGTCAGAGATAAGAAA
>JAIKVT010000080.1 GCA_024685495.1 Lachnospiraceae bacterium | reverse complement strand
TCCTCATCGGTGTAAATGATGTCTGTCGAACTGTCGTTGTTAAGCACATTTACAATCTCATATAAAGCAGCGATATCTAAGATATCGTCGTGATCGGTAAGCATGACAAATTCACCGCGTGCCATCTCTAGCGCCTTATTGGTGTTACCCGCAATTCCCAGATTCTTATCAAGATGCACATAGTCGATTCGCTCGTCTTTATAATGCTCGTCGATATACTTGCCGAGTGCATCGGTGTCGCTTCCGTCAGCAAGACAGAGCTGGAAATTGCCATAGGTCTGTCCCATAATCGAATCCATAAGCGCCGTAAAGAACTCAAGCGGCGTGTTATAAAGCGGAATCGAGATGCTGATTAGCGGATTATATTCAAATTCAGCCTTGCGCTGCTTCTCATAGTCATCAGGTCCCGGACAATTGACCCTTCGCCATATCGTATAGGCATCCTCGGTGCCCTTAATCTTAGCGCGAAGCTTGTGGTAGATGCCAACGGGATTGCCTTTGCCGAGAAGTCGAAGTCCACGCTTAACGGGCTGATCTGTCAGAAACTGCGCAAATCGGCCGCCTGTCGTAAATGAATAATCAAGGCCGGACATATTGATGGCAACTAGCATAGGCTCACTGTCAGAACTTACGCCATCGGGCGAAAACTTAAGATAAATCGTATCATCCTTAATATCATCTCTCTTAAAACGAATAAGAAATTCGGCCTTGTAATCATTATCAAGCTCGAACTCCTTCTTAACATCGCGGCGCGTCTTTCGCCAGATTCTGCCGGCTTCGAGGTTAGTCTTATCCTCTCTAAGAAGCGTAACATCAACCGGCTCATCATTTGCAGAATACACCCATCCGCGCATCACAATATCATCGCCCTCACGGTTGATAAGTTCGATGAAATAAGTAAACGCAGCGCCTTCCTGTGTTAAATTGTCCTTTTTCATGAAATTAATCTTAGACATGCTCGTCTCCTCAACCTCTAAATTATATATTTTAAGAGATATATTTGTCAATTGCGTCTTACTTTGATATTATATCTATATGTGTTTGTGTAGGGGATTTACATCATAATGAAGAAGTTTGTAAACAGATATGCGGTTTATATCATAATTTCGCTTTTTAGCGCTATATTTATAAAAATGTATATGGAGGCAAGGGCTCATTTCCTTGGGGGAATATTTGAAGGTCTTGTCCAAGGTAAAATCACCCTTTCTACAGCAGTTAAAGTTCTGCTCATCGCTATTGTTATCTTCGCGATTCTGGTATTACTGGATCGCTTCAGAATTATTTTCACTTATATAATAGAATATCGTTTTATGTTGGGACTTATTATTATTCTCGTATGCACTTTGCTGGAATTCAGCGGTTCATCGCTTGCGTTCTATCACAACTATTTCGGATACGAATATACGTCTAACGGCGATTTGATTTCGCAGGGCACACTGCTTGGACTTCCAAGAGCGATTAGGTCTGACGATTTTGCCACGCTTACGACGATGAATTTCTCCCAGTTCTACAACGACTATCAGTCGACATCCGACATCATACGAGCAACACCTACGGATGTAACGACATTCTACGGCGCACCTTCGATTGCAGTTGCGACACTGTTTCGCCCGTTCCTATGGGGATATATATTATTCGGAAGCGCCAAAGGACTTGCCTTCTATTGGGCTTCAAGGACAGTCGTACTTTTCTTAGTATCTTACGAGCTTGGAACTTTATTCGCCAGGGGTCAGAAGAATCTTGCAGTAGCCTACGCTATACTCATCACATTTTCACAAACCCTACAGTGGTGGTACTCTACAAACGGACTTATCGAGATGTTCATCTTCGGCCAGCTCGCCGTTGTATTGTTGTGTAACTTCCTGCTCGCAGACAAACTGTGGGAAAGACTGCTTCTTTGCCTTGGAATCATATACTGTGCGGGTGGCTACGTCGTCGCCTATTATCCGGCGCAACAGATTCCTCTAATCTATATATACGGCGTGCTCGGACTCAGCATGCTTATTATTAACAGGGACTTATTAAGGCCCCGTCATGTTATGATGCTTATTGTTACAGCGATTCTGTGCGTTGTCGTTGTAGCTTTAGTATTCTACAATTCGCTCGATACAATTATGGCTACGATGAACACCGTCTATCCGGGCAGTCGAACAGATACGGGCGGTACGATTAATCCCGGACAACTGTTCTATTACATAGTCGATATACTTACCCCTGTCGATGACAAAGGGCTTATTATAGCTCAAAGTTCACTCAGCAACGTATGTGAGACGGCCGTATTCTATTCGTTCTTCCCACTTGGATTCATTGCGAGTCTGTACAGCATGATTAAGAGAAAAAGCGCAGACCTTACTAATATCTTACTGATGGCAGTTGAAGTATTCTTCCTAATTTTTAGCGTTATCGGTTTACCGACCATAATCGCTAAGATTACTTTACTCAGTTTCTCTACATCACAAAGAGTCCTGTCGGTTGTCGGAATAATAGACATAATAATACTTCTCAGAAGCCTGTCCCATAAAGAGGACACATCTAACATTCCAAAAACTTCGACAAAGATTATAATTGTACTTTCATTGCTTGTAATGGAAGGTCTTATGATGTTCTCCCTCTATATGATAGGCTACAGACCTTCTGCTCTTATATGGATAATGACCGGTCTTGTATTCGCATGGTTTATCTATCTGATATTAAGGAATAATAAAGAATATAAAGAGAAATTTACGATATCCGTCGTATGCATAATTGCCCTTACGGGACTCGCAGTCAACCCCTTGCAAATGGGTGCCGACGTTGTCTTAGAAGATGACCTAACTCTCGATGTTCGAAGTGTTGTCGAAACCGATCCCGATGCAAAATGGATTGTTATCTCCAACACGGCGCAGATTAACAACATACCTATAACAGTCGGCGCGAAGACAATCAACTCGATTAACACATATCCTAATCTTGAGACTTGGGAAAAGATAGATCCTGACAAATCACATAATGAAGTGTATAACAGATATGCCCATATTCTGATGGACATTGCGGACGAAGAAACCACATTTAACATAATTCAGCCCGACCAAATTAAAATCGAAGTGACGCACGAAGATTTAGAGACGCTTGGTGTCTCATATATCATGAGCCAGAAATATCTCGATTACGATTGGGCCGAGCATATGTATGAAGAAAATGGATATTATATATATAAAGTGAATTACTATTAAGTTACGCCTTGCTTTGTATCGGCTTTGTGTAGTAGTTTTATGTATGGTACTGCGATTAGACTGCTACTCTGCCTTCGAAGCGACCATAGTCGATGTAGTGCCTGTAATACTTGGGCGTGTCAAGCCAGAACGCTTCTGCCAAGTCAGGATAGTTATTGGCATAAGTCCATACGTTGAAACTCTCAGATGCCTGTCTGGCCTCACGCATTCCGGATTCTACAAAATGTTTTATTGCCGCTTCAGGCTTATTCCTAAATGCCGCATATAAATCAGCATTATTCTCCACATAATAATTAAAATCATACACCGGACTGTAGTCTACACCGTTGTAGACGCTCGTTCCGGTTCTTTTTGTCTGAAGATTTGTAAAATCTCTTGAGGAAGCCGCCTCCGCTGCACCGTCGAAATTGTTATCAATCTCAACATAAGCTGTATATGTATCTTCAGTACTTACTTCATCAAGTAAGAAGCAATTATCTGAAGTCCAGTCTGTATCATAGATAACCTCACCCGTTGTCGTATCAGTCAGGTTAAAACGGAATCTGAGATTATCGTAGTTTTGATCGTGGGCGTTAACCTTAATCGTATATCTGTCATAATCTAAGATTGCTCTTACGCTGTCAATTCCTGTCGGTTCACGCTTCTCATCCATGGTCGCGGCCACTACCGAGCCTGTCTTAATCATTCCTACGTAATTCGGATGTATTGCAAACCCATCACTGTCAAAATAATCATTTACCTCAAAGTACCCTCTAAGATCCACAAAATAATCACCGTGGCGTCTGGCAATATTTCTGATTAAATCGTTAAAAAGGTTAACCCATACATTAGACTCAGTATCACCTTTGACGAAGTATCCGGGCGCAATCATAATGAGTTTGACATCATCATATCTGTCATGAAGCGTATTAACGAGCGATTCATATGCATTGTTAAAATCATTTACCGTAAAGCCCATCATAAGGTCATTAGTTCCACCGTATATTGCAATAAAATCAGGTTCTCCATTGTCAGCTAATATTCCAAGCAAGTTAGGATTACGCATCGAGTAAAATTCATTTTCGGGAAGCGTAACCTGTCCTCCCGAAATTGACGCAGATCTTCCGACCTTAAGGCCGGCTCCCGACGCATATCTATGCCACCACATCGTCGATTCGTCCGTGTTAACGGCTACAGGCGCTCCCTGAGGCCCATAGAAAGACCATCCGACATGTGTGTAATAAGAAGATATCGAATCTCCAACAATTGACAGAATCGGCCTCTCAGAATACGATTCAAGGGTTCTCGCTTCACTTGTAGTCGGCACACAAAGAAGGCCTATAATAAATAGGCCTGCGATTGCATATATTGTTTTAGTAATCTGCTTCTTTAATTCTAATTTATTCATTTTCAGCCTCTATATTTCCGGTTTCTAGATTCTAGCATTTTCTTCCTTCATACCTTCCATATTGTATATAGTGTAAGTAATAATCAGGAAATGACAATCCAAATGTCTGAACTAAATCAGGATTATTCATGATATAGTTTTGTACGTTAAATGTAGGCGAGGCTACTCTTAATTCTTTCATACCATTATTGAGAAAATGACAAAAAACAGCCATATCATCGTCTCCGATTGCTGCAGCAACATCCGGATTATTCATCTTGTAATATTTGTAATCATATACGCTCGAGAAATCCGTTCCCATAAACACGTGTATGGGATCATAAACCTCTGAAATCCCTGTTGCAGTACGTCCTTCCTTCTGTCCGTATTGTATGTAATGATTATAATATTCTCTTAGATTATTCCATCCGTAAAGCCTGCGAAGATCTGACCATCTGTTCCTGTAAGAAGCTACATCAAAGGTTCCCTTCGCCTGTTTTCCCTCATTTATCCCGTATTCTGCAAAATGCTTTATTGCACCCTTCGGATCGTTCTTATAAGTATCGTACAATTCAGGGTTGTTCGTAATATAATAATTAAAATCATAAACTGCGCTATAGTCTATGAACTGATATACATTAATGCTTTCAATCTCAGGCTCTAAATTACTAAATTCAGCCTGCTT
>JAIKVT010000074.1 GCA_024685495.1 Lachnospiraceae bacterium | reverse complement strand
ATGGTAATTTTAGTTGTTTTAATGTATAATTATCATTGGTTTTATAATTAGTTATTAGCATAATTTAATTATACCAAAAAGCAGCTATGAGCGCGAGCTCATAGCTGCTTTTCCGTTAGGGGAGTTTTTTTACAGCCCCTTATATACTAATAAATTAATTATTTCTTAGATAAGAAATCAGGAATTTTGATATCTTTCGGTTCTACATTAGACTTAACATTCGGCTGATTAATCGAATTAGCTGTTGGCGGCGGTGTAACCGACTTAACTGGTGCCACTTTCTTAGGTGCCGTATTCATGCTTGTAGCAGGAGGTGCTACATTAGGTGCAGTCGGCTTAACTGTCTGCTGATTTGTATACTTGAGATTTAGATTACTCATTGGAGAAGATCCTTCATTCTTCTTATTAGCCACTGCACTACTGCTAACACTTTGACCTTCAACATTATCGATTCCTGTTGCAATAAGTGTCATTCTTACCTCATCAACAAGTGTATCATCAAACATAACACCAAGAGCAAGTTCTACATCCTCACCTGTAAATCCTGTTACATAATCAGTTGCTTCATTAGCTTCGAAAACTGCCATGGCAGGATCACCAGTAATATTAAGAATAACATTCTTTGCACCATCAAGACTTGTCTCAAGAAGAGGTGATTCAACAGCCATCTTAACAGCATCCATAAATTTATTATCACCTTTACCGGTTCCGTATCCCATATGTGCATAACCCTGATTAGTCATTACAGCTTGAATATCTGCAAAATCAAGATTAATCATACCATTTACAGTGATAAGATCTGTTATACCGCGGATAGATTGTTGTAATACATTGTCTACCATCTGGAATGCCATGTCAAATCCGGTCTTAGAATCAATAATACCTTTAATCTTCTCATTAGGAATAACAATCAATGTATCAACATTTTCAATAAGCTTATCGATACCGGCTACAGCACGCTTCATTCTGGCTTTTTGTTCCATTAAAAACGGCTTGGTTACAACTGCAACTGTAAGAATACCCTGCTCTTTTGCTGCTTTAGCGATTACTGGGCATGCACCTGTACCTGTTCCACCACCCATTCCGGCAGTGATGAATAACATGTCAACACCCTTAATTGCCGCACTAATTTCTTCTAAAGACTCTTCTGCAGATTTCTCACCGATTTCCGGATTATGTCCGGCACCAAGACCGTTAGTCAATTTCTCACCGATCTGAAGTGTCGTAGTTGCTTTATTTTTAATCAAATCTTGTTTATCAGTATTGACAGCGACAAATTCTACGCCTTCAATGTTTTCATCTATCATTCTGTTGATTGCGTTATTACCTGCGCCACCTACGCCCATAACCATAATTCTGGCTGTTGTATCATCAACTGTATTTGATATCTCAAGCATATTTCGTCTTCCTCCTAAACCCATTTATTAAATAACGAGAAAATTTCCCCTTAAAATGCTATATACTATAATAAAGTTTTTTCTTTAAATAATCAACACATTTTTTATTATTTTTATATTTTACTTTTCTTTCTTAAACACAATATCTGTATTTTCAGGGGCAAAATTCTCAAGATGTAGTGTACCTGACTGATTTTCAAGCTGTGGTAGTATTATTGAAAGACGTTTACATTTTTCATCCATATCATTCTTAAGTCCAAAGTTAATTTTTACATTATCTATAGCGCCAAAAATGTTATGTGCATCGTCAATTCTAAGTGATTTTACGAATACATTATTAGCCTTTAACGCTTTGAGAGTCACCAGAATCGAATCTAATTTGACAGAATCATCTACAATTGTATCCTTAATACTTGCACCTGTTGCTTGTATGTCAGTCCACTGCGTTGATTTATTAAGCTTTATGTCAGATATATCCGTTATTTCACCATCTTCATTAAAATATTTAATTACACCGCCGTTTATTCTCTCTTCGACGCTACTGCCACTTTTATATTGTGCTCCAATATCTTCAGAAAATGCTTCACCTGTTTCATCAGTTGTTCCTTCTGAATTATTATTTCCTTCTGAAGTAACATTTCCTTCTGAATCAACACTATGAGTTATCACTTCACCCGTATCGGGATCAACAACTTCTACCGACTCGACATTTCCTTCTGTAGCAGGCTGTGATACTCCTTCGTCATTTTCTATTATATATGCAAGCGGAATCCTTTCAGTAAGAGTTATCTTTACCGTATTAAGACCTGACATCGTTACTTTTGCCCGGTCGATAAACGGGATTTCTTTTTTAGGATTAAAGAAATTATGAACTACATTATATACACAATTATCATTGTATTTTCCGTCCAGTACATATCCCTTAATCTCTTCCTCAGAGTATATCGTACTTCCTTCTATAGTAACATTTTCCATCTTACAGAAGAAAAATGAGAATAAGACTGCGCCTATAACTATAATCGCCAGACCTAAAACCCACTCAACAATTATGGCGGCGATGGCTCTTCTTTTCATCTTGCGTCGTTCTTTTAAAGAGAGCTTCCTTCTCTTCAAACGACTGGCTCTGTCATCACCTTCTACTCTGCCGTAAGTTCTGCTTTCTTTATTGGCTCTTGGATTACGTGATGAATTCTCATCATCCGCATTTTTATTATAATTCGGATTAATTGTAACCGTTTTAATATTTGGATTCTTAGAAGGATCAAACTTCTTTTCTGTATTATTTTGCTCCTTGGACACAACTTTTTTCTTCGAATCTTTAGCCTTCTGAGAAGCATTTTGCATCTTTGCAGTTTTAGAGTTCTTTGATGATTTAGATTTTTTTAGCTCTTTCGATTTCTTTGATTCTTTAGATTTCTTTGAATCATTAGTTTTCTTTGATGCATTAGATTTCTTAGATACTTCGGGCGCCTTCTTCTCAGGTCTGTCCACTTCACCTAAAGTATTGCCGTTGACATCAACAAGACGAATTTTTTCTTTAGTGACATCATCCATAGACTGCTTTATAGATATGTTTTTTGAAGATTTTTGCTTACTATTCTTCTTCATCTACATCTACTCCTTTAGATACAGACAGAGCAATACCTATCTCAGCTAAAAGTATGGCAACAGACGTTCCACCGTAACTGATAAACGGCAAAATTACACCTGTATTAGGAACGGTGTTAGTAACAACGGCCACGTTAAGAATAACCTGCATTGATATATGTACGGCAATTCCGATAACAAGAAAAGAACCGAACATATCTTTCGCATGAATAGCGATGAGTACCAATCTCCAAATAAGAACAACGAACATGGCAATTACGCAAATTGCACCAAACAGCCCAAGTTCTTCACATATAATGGAGAATACCATATCATTTTGAGCTTCGGGAACGAAACCTTGTTTTTGAACACTTTCTCCGAGACCTTTTCCAAAAAGACCGCCGGAACCTATTGCATATAAAGCCTGCATTGTCTGATAAGCATCATTATGTTCAGGATCTAACCATGCATTAATACGGGCAGCTCTGTAGCCTGCAGCCATAATAAATCCGACAATTCCAACAATTCCTGCAATTCCCACTCCAATAAACGGCCACGTCTTAGGACTTGCAATAAAAAGCATAATTCCACCTATAAGAAGAATTATAATAGCCGTACTTAAGTTATTGATTGCGACAGCAACAAACATTGGTCCGACTGTAATCACCGCTGTTTTTATAAGATTCTTTGCATCACGAAGCTTTGCCGGATTTTTAGATATTACATAAGCCAGAAGAATAATTAACGCTACCTTTCCAAGCTCAGAAGGCTGAAAGGAAATCGGCCCTATATAAATCCATCTTGAAGAATTGTTAATTGTTGTACCAAAGAACAATACATACGCACATAAGCCTAATGCAATAAAATAAATGGGCCATGCAAATTTTCTAAATGTCTTATATCCGATTCTAACTATTACAAAAACGGCAACAATTCCAAGACCGCATGAAATGGCCTGTTTCTTAAGGTAATATAAGGAATCACCGGTCTTTAAAGTGGCATTATAAGAACTGGCAGAATAAACCATAACAAGACCGAATGCCAACATAAAGGCAACGACTACAAGAAGAGTATAATCTATCTGACCCTTAATCTTATTCTTTATTCTTTTGTGAGGCACATTACGAGTTCTTGTAGTTTCTTGCATGACTCTTAAAAAGCTCTCCCCTTATTTCATAATTCTTAAACATATCCCAGCTTGCACAAGCAGGAGAAAGAAGTATTGCATCTCCCTTAATTGCATCTTCATAACATATATCCATGGCCGATTCTAATGTATCGGCAAATACATAATCCTTAAATCCATGCTCATCACAACACTTTGCAATCTTATCTTTGGTAACGCCAATAAGTGCAAGCTTCTTAACACGACCGTCAAAGCATTCTACCCATTCATCATAAGCCGAGTCTTTATCATATCCCCCGCCGATTAAGAATGTAGGTCTGTCCATAGCACATATACCCTTAATTGCCGCATCGGGATTAGTTGCCTTAGAATCGTTATAGAATTTGACGCCCTTCTTCTCACATACATACTCTATTCTATGTTCTACCGCCGTAAAATTTTTCAATCCATCGACAATATTTTCAATCGGGACATTAAGTGACATTCCCATAGCGATACCGCACATCGCATTTTCATAATTATGCTTTCCAAGTATTGTAAGTTCATCCACATTGATAATCTTATCCGTCTTATCATCATGCGCGAAATATATGGCTCCGTCTTCATAATATAAGCCGTTATCGAGTCTTTCCTCAGATGAAAAATATAATACTTTGCACTTAAGTTCCTTACCAAACTCACGTAATACATCATCTTCATAATTAAGAACACATACATCAGAAGTATTTTGATTCTTAGTAATGCATTTTTTTGCATTAATGTAGTTCTCCATTGTATGATGTCTGTTAAGATGATCCGGTGTAATATTCAAAATCGCAGATACATCCGGTCTGAAATCAACAATGGTCTCTAACTGAAAACTGCTAAGCTCGATTACAAAAACTGTATCATCGGTTGATTCATCGACCATTTTGGTAAATGGAATTCCGATATTACCAACGACTCTGACATCATCATAATATGTACTCATTATATCTCCGACAAGTGATGTTGTAGTCGTTTTACCGTTTGTTCCGGTAATTCCGACAATTTTACCTTTGCAGTATTGATATGCTAATTCTATCTCGCTCCAAAGCGGAATATTATTTTCTTGTATTATCTTTACAACGTCTATTTCAAGCGGCACACCCGGACTTATAACCGTCTTATCAAATCCTTGTATTGTCGCTTCATCCACGTCGCCTATAATAAATTTGACATTTTCAAGGAAAGGATTCTGTTCAATAAGTTTTTCTTTATCTAAATCTTTATTGCCGTCATATAAAGTTACATCCTGACCGTTTTTATGCAAAAGTTCACTTGCACATATGCCACTTACTCCGGCACCTATTACTAAATATTTCTCTGACATTGAAGCCTCCAAATCAAAGTTAATTATCAATTACACATTTCCCGGAAAGATTAAACAGCTCCAAGCACGCCGGTATATCCTATTACACAAAGAATTACCGTAACTATTGTAAACACACATACAACTTTTGCTTCTGACCAGCCCTTAAGTTCGAAGCTATGATGGATAGGTGTCATCGGGAAAATTCTCTTTCCGTGTGTAGCCTTGAAATAAAGCACCTGAATTATTACCGATAAAACTTCTCCAAGATAAATAAATCCAACAATTATTATAAAAAGCGGCATCTGAAGTACGTATGCCGTAGCGGCCACAAAACCGCCTAAGGCTAGTGAACCCGTATCGCCCATAAAAATCTTGGCAGGATAGACATTGTATACCAAAAATCCCATGAGCGCGCCTATAACGGCACAAGCTACAGGGGCTACTTCTCCTCCGCCTAAAGCCGCAGCTGCACATGTAAAGAACGCAGCAACAACTATTGTTACGCTTGATGCAAGGCCGTCAACTCCGTCCGTAAAGTTAACTCCGTTAACGGTTCCAAGAACTGCCAGATAAAATAGCGGTACAGATAACCAACCTATATCTACATATGTTCCTGCAAATGGAATAAGAAGCTGAAGGCTGATATCACCTTTAAAAATGATATACATACAAAGTGCCGTTGCCACTACCATCTGAAGCAGGAATTTCTGCCATGCCAATAATCCGTCGGAATCACGCTTAATAGTCTTAAGATAATCATCGATAAAACCTATAACTCCAAAAAGAAGTGTGGTTACCGCTATCGGAAGTACAAGCGGATAATCCTTTATGTAAAATGCTGATACCACTACAATTGCGATAAGGAACATAAGCCCTCCCATAGAAGGCGTTCCGTTTTTTACCTGATGAGATTCTAATTCTTCTCTTTCAGTATTGCCGACCTTTAATTTGGTCAATACAGGAATCAAAAATTTACCTGCAACAACGGAAATAATAAAAGCCGCTACGATTGGAACTAAAACAGTTATAAAAAATTTAAACATGATTTTTCCCTCTTTAAAATGTTAATTTGTTTTTTTATACTTTGCTTATTTTACTCTTGTACTACATCTTCTTCAACTCTGTCTATATTAAGATACGGAAGAATCTGATCTAAGATATTCTTTGTTATCTCCTGAGCGTAAGAACTATGTGCCTGATCCTCTACATTGGGCTGATCTATAATTGTATAGATTACAAGCTGCGGATTATTATATGGCGCGAATCCTATAAAGGATACAAGATAATTGCCGTGTTCTCTCGGAAGCTTCTCGGCTGTACCGGTTTTTCCACCGATATTATATCCTTCAACCTGAACGCCTTTAGCAGTACCATCAGTAACAGTATGAAGCATATATTTCTTGACCATGTCAGATACATCAGTTGATACTGTCTTTTTAAGGACAACATCGTTATTTCCCGACGCCTTATTATTAGATTGATCAAGCGTAGCTTCAACTACATGCGGCTTATATAAATTTCCGCCGTTAATAAGCGAACAATAAGAGCTTGCCAGTTGTATCATAGTGACATTGAAGTTTTGTCCAAATGAGTTAGTCGCAAGGTTAGAATCAATATTTCTAAGTTCCTCTTTTGTATAAATAAGGTCTTTAGTACTGGCTTCGTTAGGCAAATCAATTGTCGTCTTTTGTCCGAAGCCAAATACCGACTGATAATCACTGAATGTATCAGCGCCTATAGCTGCAGCCATCTGCATCAACGCGTCATTACAAGATTCCATTAGTGAACCTTCTACAGTAAGTATTCCATGGCCGTCTCTGTTAACACAGTGAATCTCATGACCGCTCACCACTTCTTTACCGTCGCACATATATGTTTCATCGCCGTTAATATTACCATTTTCCAAACCAATTGCAACCGTAAACGGTTTAAATGTAGAACCCGGCTCATATGTACTTGATACACAGAAGTTAGTCCATAATTTACTAAGTTCATCTACCTGTTGTTCTTCGGGCATTGTCTGTAACTGCTCAGGTGTAAATCTCGTACTTAAATCTCTCGGATTATTTAGATCAAATCCGGGATAACTTGCCATAGCAAGAACCTCTCCGTTAGAAGGATTCATAACTATACAGGCTGTATTAAGACTGCCGTCACTTCCTTCGCCTTTATGAGCTTCATTCCAATTTAAAATTTCCTGTTCAACAATTGACTGAACATTGACATCTATTGTGCTTACGACCGTCTTACCGTCTTCAGGCTGAATTACAGTATTTTCTATCGAATTATTATCTCCATAGTAACCGTATCTTCTACCGTTGGCACCATTTAATTCACCGTTATATTGACTCTCTATTCCAAGAGCCCCCGTATTACCGTTACTGCAATATCCGATAAGCGATGCACCAAGCGTTCCGTAAGGATATGATCTCATATATTCTTTTTCAAACCATATTCCTTTAATCTTCTCTTTATTGGCATCTTCATCAGCCATAAGTTCAAATGCTTCTTTTGTATCATTATCTACTTTTTTAAGAAGCACTTCATATTGACTGTCTTTTCTATCAGATAACGCTTCCTTAATTTGATCTTTTGTAATCTCAGGAAAATACTCGGTTACGGCATCTATCGTACTGTCAACCATATCAGGATACTGATTTAATACCTTACAGTCAAGAACGACATTATACACATCTACGCTTGTTGCAAGTACCGTACCTTTCCTATCTACGATATCACCTCTTTGGAAAGGAATTATCTCATTAGCATAGCCTTGCTGCGACAATACAATCTTCTCGTATTTTTCACCACTTGAATATTCTATATACATTAGACGTATTATTAATACCACAAAAAGAACGCAAACGACTCCGAAAACCAGCCAAAGTCTGCTTTGCATTCTTCTTAAAATCTTATGATACTTACGAGAACGGTGAACCTTATTAGGATTCACACTATTATTTCTCCTACTATTCTGATGTCTTCTCCTCGAGCCGGAACGTCTATTATCACTCAAAGTGGTTACCTACTTTACATTTACGGAATGTTATTATACTGATTCATAGAATCAGAAGTCTCCATATCATAATACACTATTTTGTCTGCTCCTGCATAGACCATTCCTAATTCATTTAATGCAGTGTTTCTGACATTTGCCAAATTAGCCGATGTATTGATTCTTGCTTCTGCAGCACCGTTATCAGCTTTTAACGCACTAATCTGTGTCTCAAGCTCAGCTATATTGGAAGTTCTTTCATTAACACTTGTATGTAAATAAACATATCCTACAAAAAAGCATACGCAAAAAGCTATAGCCATTGTAGCATAAACCGACTGAAGTTTCTTCTTTCTTGCGCGGGCAATTTTAGCTCTTCTCTTTTCTCTTAATCTAATCTCTTCTTCGAGCCTTCTTTTTCTTTGAAGCTCTTCATAATCAAATTCTGTCTGTACTTCTCTAAGCGCATTTCCCTCTTCAATATATATAGTTTTTATATCTGTCATGGCAACCTCCCTCAGTTTAGCACACACCTTTTAAAGCAACGAAGCTTTGCACTCCGCGACCTGGAATTCTCCGATAGTTCCAGGTCGGAGGGCAAAATAGGCTTTCGGGTAACCACCTCTCCTTTGGATACCCGACCACATACACATACCGGGAACTCTTTTGGACATGTGCATGGCCTTTCATTTTCCTTGAAAACATTCTTAACAATACGATCTTCTAAGGAGTGAAAAGAAATGATACAAATAATGCCGTTGTTATCCAGCAATTCAATCATATCGTTAATACTCTTCTCAAGGATGTCAAGCTCTCCATTGAGTTCTATTCGAAGAGCCTGAAATGTTCTTTTAGACGGATGACCGCCTCGTTTTTTATTCTTAACGGGAATACTCTCATCAATTATCTTAACAAGCTCGCCTGTTGTGGTAATCCTTTGTATCTCCCGCCTTTTGCAAATGTTCTTAACGATGTTAGGAGCAAATCTCTCTTCACCGTATACACGAAGCACTTTGACAAGTTCTTCATATGAATAATCATTGATTATGTCTTCTGCAGTAAGCTTCTCATCACGATCCATTCTCATATCAAGAGGAGCGTTTTCGCTCATATATGAAAAGCCTCTGTCTTTTTGATCTAATTGATATGATGAAACGCCAAGATCTAATACTATTCCGTTTACCTTATCAATTCCTAATCCTTTTATAATATTTGCCGTATCGGCGAAATTTCCTTTAACTATTGTTACTTTATCTTCGTATTCTTTAAGTCTTTCTTTCGCAGCTGCAATTGCATCAGAGTCTCTGTCAATTCCTATCAGTCTTCCGCTCTCAAGTCTTTTCGCAATTTCTAACGAATGCCCTGCGCCGCCTAAAGTTCCGTCTACATATATTCCGTTAGGATCAATATTAAGATTATCTATTGTCTCCTCAAGGAGCACTGAATAGTGGTTAAATTCCATACTTAAATAAATATTCCAAGTTCTGCCATGTCTTCAGCAATTGAATCCATCTCATCAGCTGAGAATTCATTGCTGTCATTCCATCTGTCCTTACTCCAAATTTCAATTCTTGAAGATACACCGGCAAGAATAACTTCTTTTTTAAGCTGCGCATATTCTCTCAGATTTGAAGGAAGAAGGATTCTTCCTTGCTTGTCCACTTCGCAGTTAGCGGCTCCGGCAAAGAAGAATCTCATGAACTTTCTTGAACTTACGCTGGTCATTGGCTTTGAGTGAATTGTATTCTCAATGCTAGACCACTCTTCAAGGGAATAAACGAACAGACATCCGTCAAGACCTTTTGTCACAACGAATTCTTTACCAAGTTCTTCTCTGAACTTAGCCGGCATAATCAATCGTCCTTTATCATCAATATTATGCTCGAATTCGCCAATGAACATAAACGATATCTCCTCCCCTTGAACTGGGTTTATGTGGCTTGTAGCATCTACCACTTTGCTCCACATCTCACCACGTAAAACCATTTTATTCTAAAATAACTGAAAATACAAGTCCTAAAAATGCTCTAAAATGGCTTATTTACTAGCGTGGCAGATTGTGGGGGATAAAAAACCACAAAAAAATGTGGTCGTGAGCTTCACGACCACAATATATAGTGCTTCTTGTGCGATTTATGTAATACTATACAAAATTTTATCTAGTTTTTTGTGCTATTTGATGGACTTTTTTCTTCTTTTTGCGGTTTTATTCTGGGCGTAGCCCCCTTTTTCTTAATAATAAATACCACTTGTAACACAACGGATACAATAATCATGATAATTGCTACCACTTGAGATATGGCAATTCCCGTATCTCCTATCTGCAATTGATCTGTTCTAAGCGATTCTATCATAAACCTTCCTACCCCGTATAATCCAATATACAGTAGGAATATTTGTCCATCGAACTTCTTATGTTTTCTAAATAGAATTAGGAATATGAGCACACAAAGATTCCAAAGCGACTCATATAAAAATGTAGGATGAACGCTGACAAATACTTCGCCGTTTTGAACAATAAGATTATCCAACATATTGTCAGTAATAAAGTCAGCCGATCTTATCCTGTCATAAGGAATCATCATGGCAAAAAGACTGTTCGTATAATCTCCAAAGGCTTCACGATTAAAGAAATTGCCCCATCTGCCTGCTATCTGTCCAAGTATTACACCAAGGCTTACAATATCTGCGACAAGCCAAAAATCCAATTTAAAAATCTTACAACAGACTATAACGGCTATTAGACCCAGAATTATTCCGCCATATATTCCAAGTCCGCCTTCCCAGACCTTTAAAATGCTTATGGGATTATTCTTATAGTAATCAAAAGCAAAAATAACATAGTATAATCTCGCACCGATTATTCCTGCGATTATTATAATAATGGTTAAATCAATAAAATGATCTCTGTCAACGTTATAATATCTGCATTCACTATAACACCATAAAAAAGCTACAATCATTGCAGTTCCGATAATAAGACCATAAAGCGAAATACTGATAGAACCTATCGTCAAAAACTCCGGCACATTAGATAATGTGATTCCTAAATTCGGGAAAATAATTGCATTACTCATCTTCTTCACTAAACATCTGATATATCTGTATCTTAAGCATGTCAGCATCAGTCATACCGACAAAGATACATCCATACAGATACTCGCCTTCCTCATCCTCTAATTCCTGGCAACGAACTACTTTAAGCACTGAATCAATTATCTCTTTAGTCCAAATCTGAATTCTCGCATCAAAGCAATCACCGATAAGTAATCTCTTATCTGACTTAAATGCCAGCCCATACTTAGACACATCAGTAATCTCAACCTCAATATACTCTTTCTCAGCACCGACATCTTCTGTGATAATACCGAGTGTTACAGTTAAATCAAGATCTGTTCGCTTACCTTTTCGTTTTTCCTCCATATTCCCCTCCTACATTACAATAAGAAACATATAAAAATTATAAACCATTTATAAGTAAAAATATAGTGGTTTATTAATTACTAAGTTTCTCCTACTTATCTAACATCAAAGGTTTTATAAAATCAACATAGCATCTCCAAAGCTGAAAAATCTGTATCTTTCTTTTACAGCTTCTTCATATGCCGATAACACATTTTCACGACCTGCAAGAGCTGAAACAAGCATAATAAGAGTCGACTGTGGTAAATGGAAATTAGTTATTAAAGCATCTATCACCTTAAACTCATATCCCGGATAAATAAAGATATCGGTATCACCGCTTTTTGGCTCTATATGTCCATTTTTGTCTGCTACGGACTCCAAAGTTCTGGTACTTGTCGTTCCAACCGATATTACCCTGCCACCGTTTCTTTTTGTTTCGTTAATTATATCTGCGGCTTCTTTGTCAACTTCATAATACTCAGAATGCATATGGTGTTCTAACACATTTTCCACCTTAACAGGTCGAAATGTGCCAAGACCTACATGTAAAGTAACCTCCGCAATTCTAACGCCCTTATCCCTAATCGTCTGTAACAATTCAGGTGTAAAATGAAGACCGGCTGTAGGTGCCGCAGCGGAACCGTCATACTTCGCGTATACAGTCTGATATCTGCTCTTATCTTTAAGCTTATGCGTAATATAAGGCGGAAGAGGCATCTCTCCAAGCTTGTCGAGTATTTCCTCGAAAATACCGTCGTATTCAAAACGAATAATACGATTGCCTTCTTCTACCATATCGATTATCTCGCCCTTTAAAAGACCGTCTCCAAATATGATGCGCGCTCCTTTTCGAGCCTTCTTACCGGGGCGTGTTAAGCACTCCCAGGTATCAGCATCAAGTCGTTTCAAAAGTAAGATTTCGATTAACGCATTAGTCTCTTCTTTATTACCATATAATCGAGCGGGAATTACCTTGGTATTATTAATAACAAGGCAATCTCCGCTTCTCAAATATTCAGTTATGTCATAAAAATGCTTATGAGTAACTTCACCGGTATTTTTATCAAGAACCATTAGTCGTGATTCACTTCTCCTCTCTAACGGATCTTGAGCAATAAGTTCTTCCGGCAGTTCATAATCAAAGTCGCTTACATTCATAGTATTAACAATTTCCTAGCTTCTTAATTCTATATTCATATTCTTAAGTGCCTTTAAGATTCTATCCATGGCGCTGTTAACGTCTTCATCGGATAAATTCTTATCCTGTGCTCTAAATACAAGCGAATAAGCCATAGACTTAAAGTCTTTTCCTATCTGATCTCCTTCATATACATCAAAGAGTTCATAGCTTTCGAGATAAGCACCACCCTTATTTTCGAATACCTCCTCAATCTGTCCGGCAAGTACTTCCTTCGGAACGACCATACTGATATCTCTTGTAGCTGCAGGGAATTTAGGAATTGGTCTAAACTTAATATCAAATGTTGCTTCTTCTCTTAAGCAAACTGTGTCTACTACAGCGATATACACTCTGTCCTTAATCGAATAATTGCCGGCAACCTTAGGATGTACTTCTCCAAGATAACCTATGCATTTTCCATCATACATAACGTTAGCCTGACGTCCCGGATGTAAGAAAGGCTTCTTATTATCAGGGTCAAATGTCAATTTCTTATTAAGTCCTAAGACTTCAACCAGTTCTTCTACTACTCCTTTAAGCGTATAGAAATCACCCTCTCCGTACATTCCAAGAGTAAGCATCATTCTTTCATCAGGTAACTCTTCAATAGGAACCTGCTTAGGAATATACACATTTCCCAGTTCATACAAACGAACATCCTTATTACGACGGTTATAGTTCGTAGACAAGCTTGTAAGCATACCGTCAAGAGGAAGTGTTCTCATGATAGAATAATCTTCACCCAGCGGATTAGAAATTACAACTGTCTTTCTATAATCGCTGTCCTTATCGAGAAGAAGCTTGTCGAATACCTTTGGACTCTCAAACGAATAACACATAGCCTGAGAAAATCCGCAAAGCTCAACAACATCTCTTATTATACTTTCGATAAACAGCTTATAACTCAACTTACCTGCAGTTGCTTCTCCGCTTGGAAGTGTCGTCGGAATCTTATCATAACCGTAAAATCTCGCAACCTCTTCGGCAAGATCTGCATAGCTTTCCAAATCCTGTCTCCATGTCGGAATCGTAACCTTGTCACCTTCAACCTTAAGTTCAAGACGCGCAAAGTAGTCTTTCATCTCTTCAGGGCTGATAGACGTGCCAAGCATTCTGTTATATTTATCAGGTTCAAACGGTAATGTAATCTCTTCTTTCTTCTTTGGATAGACATCAACTACTCCGCCCACAACAGTACCGGCATTCAACTCTTCTATGAGCTGACAAGCTCTGTTCATTGCATTAATGGCATTGTTAGGATCAAGGCCTTTCTCAAATTTGCCTGAAGCATCTGTTCTAAGGCCTACCTTCTTAGATGACAGTCTTATATTCGTTCCGTCAAAGCATGCAGCTTCAAAAAGCATTGTCTTAACATCGTCAGTAATCATTGAGTTCTCACCACCCATGATACCGGCGATACCAACAGGCTTCTTGCCGTCGCAAATCATAAGTACAGATTCATCCATTGTTCTTTCTACTCCGTCAAGAGTAGTAAACTTCTCGTCTTTAGACGCATTTCTTACAACAATCTTATTATCTTCAATTGTATCTAAATCATAAGCATGCATCGGCTGACCATATTCTTCCATAACGTAGTTGGTAATATCAACGATATTATTAATCGGTCTGATTCCCTGTGCCATCAGTCTTCTTTGCATCCACTCAGGCGAAGGCTCAATCTTAATATCTTTAACTACTCTGGCCGTATATCTTGGACAAAGCTCCGTATTCTTAACTTCCACTGAAATGAAATCATTGACGTCTTCATCGTTACCGGTCTTTGTAATTACAGGCGGTTTGAATTCTTTGTTAAATGTTGCAGCCGCCTCACGCGCCAAGCCGAGAACTCCAAAGCAATCAACCCTGTTACTTGTAATTTCATATTCAACAACGACGTCATCTCTTCCAAGAAGCTTAATAGCGTCCGCTCCGATTTCGGCATCCTCAGGGAAAATATATATTCCGTTTTCCGGTGCTTCAGGGTACATATCAGTTGATGAACCAAGTTCTTCTATGGAGCAAAGCATTCCGCAGCTTTCAACACCACGAAGCTTTCCTGTCTTAATCTTAACAGGCTTTGTTCCGTCAACTACTGTTCCGCCGTTAAGTACTACAGGCACTTTATCGCCTTCATTAACGTTCTTTGCACCTGTTACAATTTGAAGAGTCTCATCTTTAACATTAACCTGACATACAACAAGTTTGTCTGCATCAGGATGCTTCTCTATCTTCTCAATCTTACCTACAACAATCTTATCTAAGTTAGCATCTAATTCTTCATAGAATTCTACCTTAGAACCTGAAAGTGTCATGGCGTCCATATATTCTTTAGGTGTAACATCAAGGCCGGGAACTAGGGCTTTGATCCATTTAATTGATGTTCTCATAATTTAATCTCCTTATTTAATCTATAGTGTTTCTACGTAACTAGCTCAAGCATGTGTCTTTCTCAACCGGGCAAAGCCCGATGTTTCGAAAGACACATCTTGAAGCTAGTTACTTAATTACAATAATAAATAATTAAGTATCTTAATTTCTTCGATGGTTGTTTCGAAAGACACATCTTGGCTCAGGTTACTTGATTACAATATAAATAATTACGTATCTTAATTTCTTCGATGGTTGTACATCTTAGAATCGGTTACTTAATATAATGTTACTTTGTAACCGATGGCAAGATGTATCTTGTGAAACATCGGGCGCAGCCCGGTTGAGCAAGGTACATACTTGCTATCGGTTACTCATTATAATATATAATAAGCAACTTATACTCGATGGTTGTTTCGAAAGACACATCTTAAGACGCGTACTTAATATAATGTTGTCATGTAACCGATGGCATGATGTATCTTGTGAAACATCGGGCAACGCCCGGTTGAACAAGGTACATACTTGCTATCGGTTACTCATTATAATATATATAATAAGCAACTTAGAACTGGCTTAAGAAACGACTGTCGTTTTCGTAGAGAAGACGCATATCATCAATCTCATATTTAAGAAGTGTAATACGCTCTAAGCCTACTCCAAACGCAAAGCCCTGATACTCGTCAGGATCAATTCCACTCATCTTAAGAACTTTAGGGTGAACCATTCCACATCCTAAAATCTCTATCCAGCCTTCGCCTTTGCAGAATCTGCAACCTTTGCCACCACATTTAAAACAAGATACATCAACTTCAGCACTCGGTTCCGTAAATGGGAAATGGTGAGGTCTGAATTTAACTTTAACATCATCTCCAAAAAGTTCCTTGGCAAACTCTTCTAACGTTCCTTTAAGATCTGCAAATGTAACATTCTTATCGATTACCATTCCCTCAATCTGGTGGAATGAAGGTGAGTGAGTTGCATCAACCTCATCAGATCTGAATACTCTTCCCGGAGCAATCATTCTGATTGGAAGCTTACCTTTCTCCATCTGGTGAACCTGTACGGGAGATGTCTGTGTTCTAAGGAGAATGTCCTTATTGATATAGAATGTGTCCTGCTCATCTTTGGCCGGATGATTAGGCGGAATGTTAAGCGCCTCGAAATTATAATAATCAAATTCTACTTCAGGGCCTTCTACAACTTCATATCCCATTCCGACAAAGATTCTTTCAACTTCATCAAGCACCTTTGCATTAGGATGCTTTGAACCATGCTTTACTTTTGTGCCCGGCAAAGTAACGTCTATGGATTCTGTTGACAATCTATACTCTAACTCTTTTGCCTCCATCTTCTCCTTTGCTTCTTGAAGATGCTTTTCAATAGATTCTCTTGTCTCATTGACAAGTGCTCCTACTTTAGGTCTGTCTTCGGGAGCCACATCCTTCATTCCCTTAAGCACACTTGTAAGTTCACCTTTTTTGCCAAGTATTGAAACTTTGACATCGTTAAGCGAGCCCATCTCTTTTGCGGCGTCAATTTGCTTCATCGCCTGTTCTTGAATTTTCTTAAGTTTGTCTTTCATAATTCGATTCCTTTCTTTTATTAAATCGAGTAAATACAATAAAAAAACTTCGTCCCTTATAAAGGGACGAAGTTGTTCTCCGCGTTACCACCCTAATTCCGAGTTTATCAAAACTCGACTCTTAATTATGCTTAACGTGCATTACCCGATTGAACCTACTTAGATATATCCTTTAAGTCCAACAGCTCCTACGTGAAATTCAGCAATTCTTCCTTACCTTGGAAATCCTCTCAGCCCATGAGACTTCCTCTCTTATAAGGGTTTGAAGTCGCTTACTATGCGTAATCTTAGCCTTTAACCATAGAGATTCTAACACAATCGAAGCTTTAAGGCAAGAATATAAAATTATTTGCCCATCTTCTTAGCCATCTTCTTCTCAAGCTTACGCTCTTTCTTTTGCTCCTTCATGCGCTTATAATTCTTACCGTAATATATTCTCTTAATGATATATATGATAAGTAAAATTATAAGTACTACAAGTGCGATTACAACAAGAACTATACCTAATACTAAGAACGTAAACCAGTTAGGACTTGATATAATAGCTCCTATACTTGAATTATCGTCTCTTATCTTACGTCCTTGTGACTCGCGATACTTCTCAGGAACCTGGCTGATTCCCTGCTCATTTTTATCAAATGACTGCATGTAAGTAGCTATGGCATCCCAAGCCTTGACTTCTTTACCGTTAGCATCATAAATAATAGCCTTATTAAAATCTGTTATCTCATTACCGTTCTCATCTTTAGGAACGAGCTTAAGTAAACCATATGATGCGTCTGTAACAGAACCTAACATCTGTCCTGAATAAAGATCCGCAACTACACAATATAATTTATCATCCTCAAAATCACTCTTGTTACCATTCTGATCTACAAACTTAACCTCGGTAACCTTATTAAGAAGTAATCTGTTAGGATTATATGTAAACTCTTCGCCACTCATGTATAATCTCGTACCTGCGAAAAGATCCGATACGGAAGCATCTATCTCAGCTGCCGTCTTCATCTCGGCTCCTGTCAGATATACCTTAACAAGAGGATATCCCGGCACCTTATCAGGTCCAATACCAAGTGAGAATGATGTAAATACATTATCGGTTGTAATATCACCCTTAGTATATGTTCCTCTTATTGTTCCGCTTGGAACAACACCCATATCAAACTTCGTATTAGGCTCTGCTTGTCTTGCAGCATATAAATATGCATCAGACATAAGGTCTCCTAAGTTCTGGCCCTGATGATCTTGAGATATAGCATCCATACTACAGAAATCAAATGCAGACTGTGCTAATACCTGATTCTTTGTCAAACCAAATTGAGCAAGATATTCCGAATCAATTAATTTCTCAAATCCATTAATCTTGTCCTGAATTACAGAATCTGAAGGCACTGATTCATAAGTGTTCTTAAGTTCGTAACTGTTAACATCCCAACGACCGTTAGAATTCTGAACAAGGTTACATAGTCCAACAGCCTCTGTATACTCGCCACATGCAACAATATGAGTATTACCATATGTCAATGGCTTATCAAGTTCTGTATGTGAGTGACCTGCCAAAATGAAATCTAACTCAGGCACCTTCTGTGCTAAGACTTCATCTTCAGTCTTTCCTTTTCCTACTTCGCCGTCAAGTCCTGAGTGCGAAAGACATACAATCATATCTGCATCTTCATTTGCTTTAATCTCTTTAACGGTCTCTTGTACAGCCTTAATTCTGCCTTCACCCGTTTGGAAATTAACAGTACAAGTCGGCTCACAATCTAGTGCATTATCTCCAAATACACCTAAGACAGCAACTTTAACACCGCCCTTTTCAATCATAGTGTATTTCTTGATACCATATTTATCAAAAACATCTTTAGTCGCTTGCTCATCTCCCGGATTAGACCAGTCGATATTACATACTACCATCTGCGGTAATTTATCACCTGAATTCATGGCCGCATTAAGCATATTAATAACACCTTCAGAGCCAAAGTTAAATTCATGGTTACCCCATGTAGTAGCGTCACATCCCATCATACCAAGCAGTCTAAGCTCGCACGCTTCCTTCTCGTATAATGTATGGAATAATGTACCCATAGAAAAATCGCCGCCGTCAAAATAAAAAGTATCCGGATTAGCGGCCTTTTGCTGATTAACGATAGTCGCAACTCTTGCAAAACCACCGATATTAGCATTCGGATTATCCTTATAAGGCGTCACAAAACTGTTAAGATTAGAATGCATATCACTGGTAAATACGATATCAACACTCTTCTTGTTATCAGCAAGTGCAACGCCTACCATAGTTCCTACTCCTGTAATAACAAGTGCAGCAACAATGATAATTGCTATTAACCTCTTATGTGCTCTTTTCATATGTTCCCCCATCCATTTCTAAATAAATTAAATAACTTGTTGTAAAAAGGAATTATACCATAGATTTGTGTATTATTGTATGATTTTAGATAATTCCGATAAATTTTTTACACCTACTACCTCTATTTCTTTAGTCCCCTCTATTTCTTTTAAAGAAGCATACGGCACAATGCAGCGATTAAAGCCTAATTTCTCGGCTTCTAACACTCTTTTATCAGCCATATTTACAGACCTGATCTCTCCGCTTAGGCCTACCTCTCCGAAACATATCGTCTTATTGTCGACAGGAACATTTTTAAAGCTTGAGCTTATAGCAAGTACCAAGCCAAGATCGATAGCCGGCTCGTTAATTCTTATTCCGCCGGCAATGTTAACATAAGCATCATAATCACCAAGCGGCATACCAAGTCTTTTCTCAAGAACTGCCATAATAAGATTAACCCTGTTATAATCTACTCCCACAGCAGTACGTCTTGGCATACCAAAGTTACTCTTAGTAACAAGTGCCTGCAATTCCAAAAGCATTGGTCTGGTACCTTCAACAGAGCATGTAACAATTGAACCACTGGCATTCTCCGCCCTACCGGAAAGCATATATTCAGAAGGATTTAAAACTTCTTCAAGGCCGCTTCCTTTCATCTCAAATACGCCAATCTCATTAGTAGAACCAAATCGATTCTTAACACTTCGAAGAATTCTGTATGATGCGTATCTGTCTCCTTCGATATATAAAACCGTATCCACCATATGCTCTAATACTCTGGGCCCTGCAACGGTTCCCTCTTTAGTGACATGTCCTACAACAAAAATAGTAACACCAAGTCCTTTCGCCAATTGCATAAGTACATTGGTAGCTTCTCTTACTTGTGATACGCTTCCGGGCGCAGAACCAACTTCTTCACTCATCATAGTCTGTATTGAATCAACGACAACTATATCAGGTTTAGACTTCTCGATAACGCCTCTTACAAGTGTAAGATTAGTCTCACTTAAGATAGATAATTTATCCCCGAATTTACCGATTCTGTTAGCTCTAATCTTAATCTGTCGTAGCGACTCCTCTCCCGACACATATAGAATACTGTTATCAGTTCCCGATAGCTCCTTACACATTTGCAATAACAGTGTAGACTTACCTATACCGGGATCACCGCCTACAAGAACCAGAGAACCTTTAACAATTCCGCCGCCAAGAACTCTGTCGAATTCAGTCATTCCTGTCGAAATGCGCTCGTCGTCACCATCCTCTATCTCTTTTATGGTAAATGTTTTTACCTCGCCAATCTCTCTTGTGGTTTTCGCAGACTTCTTCTCAACCTTTTCTTCTACAAATGTATTCCATTCCTTACATGCCGGACATTGTCCCATCCACTTAGAAGACTCATATCCACACTCTTGGCAAAAATATATATTAACCTTTCCTTTCGCCATAAATACTCCTTTACAGTTAACAAAACCCCACTTATTAAGCAGGGTTTCGAAAATATTTTACTTTATTTCTTAGTTATTTTAACTGCAACCGCCTTGCCTTCGTCAAGCTCTACACTTAAGCTTAATTTGCCGCCTAAGTTAGTCTTCATTACTCCGGCATCTGTACCGTCAATTGCAATGTTGTATTCTGTCTCAGGCTCTAATTCTAATGTAATCTGTGCATCATTAGCACCTTCTACCTTGAATTCAACCTTAGATTCGTCTGACGCGAAATGTTCTACTGCTGTACCGGGAATAGATTCATACACGAACAACCCATTCCTTTCTAGTTTAGTCACTTCCTTAAACGTCTTGACCTTATACATGTCTCCCTTGAAATCAAAGTCATTAACCTTAGACTTACTGTCAAGTGTATAGTCACCGAAGCTTAATGTCTTGTCAGACTCACGCCGTATCAATTCGCTTACAACAGCCATTTATTACTTCCTCCATTATTCATAACATTTTATGAGACAATCATAACATATAAATTACTTCTTCTCAAATACAATCTTGCCCTTTTTCGCCGAAATTTCTATTGTATCACCCTTTTTATATTTACCGTCGATAATCTCTTCTGCAAGAGCATCTTCAACTGCTGTCTGTATCTTACGACGAAGCGGTCTTGCTCCGTATTTTGGATCATATGCGGTGTCAACTATATAGCCCTTAAGTGAATCTTTAACCACAAGTGTAATGCCCATTTGCTCCTTGCATCTGTCGATAAGCTCTTTCATCATGATCATTACAATCTTCTTCATATCCTGCTTATTAAGCGAGCGGAATACGATTGTCTCATCAATTCTGTTTAAGAATTCAGGCTTAAAAATTCTCTTAACCTCTTCCATTACAGAATCTTTCATATGATCATAGTCAGCCTTTTCATCATTACCTGATGCAAATCCCAACTTCTTAGGCTCTATAATAGATTGAGCGCCTGCATTACTGGTCATAATTATAATTGTATTCTTAAAATCAATCTTACGGCCTTGCGAATCCGTAATATGACCGTCATCTAGCACTTGTAATAAGATATTGAAAATGTCCGGATGAGCCTTCTCTATTTCATCAAATAAGAGCACTGAATACGGATGTCTTCTAATCTTCTCGCTTAATTGACCACCCTCATCATAGCCTACGTATCCCGGAGGCGATCCGATTAATTTAGACACGGTATGTTTCTCCATATACTCAGTCATATCAACTCGTATCATGGCATCTTCTTTACCAAATACAGCTTCTGCTAAAGCTTTAGACACTTCTGTCTTACCTACACCTGTAGGTCCTAAGAAAAGGAATGAACCGATTGGTCTGTTATATGCTTTAATGCCAACTCTTCCTCGTCTAACTGCTTTAGATAAAGCCGTAACAGCCTCATCCTGTCCGATAACTCTCTTGTGAAGAGTCTTCTCAAGCTTTCTTAATCTTAACGCTTCCGATTCATTAAGACGAGAGGCCGGAATCTTAGTCCATTCAGATACAACTACTGCAATATCTTCAGCCGTAACTTCAAGCTTCTTTCGCTTACTGTCACGGGAATATTTCTTCTTGAATTTGCCAAGCTTTTCTTTCGCAGCATCTCTTTTTTTCTTAATCTCAGATGCGGCTTCAATATCATTATTAGAAAGTGCTTCTTCTAATTCCTTCTCATAATCTTTCATCTTGATTTCTAAGTCATATACCTTTTCAGGAGACTTAACAATTCCAAGACGAATCTTAGAACCTGCCTCATCTAAAAGATCTATTGCTTTATCAGGAAGGAAACGGTCACTTACATATTTCTCAGATAATTCAACACACGCCTTCAAGGCATCGGGCGTATATACTACATTGTGATGCTTCTCATATAAATGCGCTATTCCTTTAATGATATCTAGCGATTCAGAGGGCGACGGCTCTTCTACCATAATAGGTTGAAAACGTCTCTCTAAAGCTGCATCCTTCTCAATATGCTTACGATATTCTTCTATCGTTGTAGCACCTATAACCTGTATCTCTCCTCTGGCCATTGCAGGTTTGAGAATGTTAGAAGCATCAAGCGAGCCTTCCGCTCCACCTGCACCGATTAAAGTATGCATCTCATCTATGAAAAGAATAATATTACCTGCAGCTGCTACTTCTTCGATTACCTTCTTAATTCTTTCCTCAAATTCACCTCTGTATTTAGAACCCGCAACCATAGCAGACAAATCAAGGCTGCATACTCTCTTATCCTTTATAGCCTCGGGCACAGTACCTGCTGATATTCTCTCCGCCAATCCTTCGACGATTGCCGTCTTACCAACACCCGGTTCACCGATAAGACAAGGATTATTCTTAGTACGTCTACTTATAATCTGAACAAGTCTCTTAATCTCGGTTTCCCTACCTATAGTAGGATCTAACTCTCCGCCCTCGGCTAACTTAGTAAGGTCTCTGGCATATTTTTCCAAAGTACTCTTAGACTTTTTCTGGAACGGTCTGAAATCCTCTTTATAATGTGATGCTTCAAGCCCCATGGCATTCATAATATCGCCTGCAACCTTACCTATATCTACATTTAAAGAAGTAATAAGTCTTGCACCCGCACAATCACTTTCCTTGATAATTGCCATGAGAAGATGCTCTGTTCCTATATGATTATTATTACATTTCTTAGCATCATCACCTGCAATGTCTATAATAGTATCTAGTTTCGGTGTATTGCCACTCTTGCTTTGTACAGCAACACTTGATTCAGGTGTAATCAATTCTTCTATCAGCTTAGATACATTAACAGATGTGATTCCATTATTAGACAACACGAGTGAAGCTAGCGAGTCACTTACTTTTGTCAAACCATATAACAGATGTTCCGTACCTATATAGTTATGTTGCATTTTCTTGGAGAAGCGCTTGGCTGCCTCCATAGCTTTTTTCCCTTGTGGTGTAAAATCCATTGTAAAACCTCTTGTTAAGCCAATCTGTAATCTAAATTATATATAAGTCAATTTATACCCTAATTATTATAAATCAATACAAAAGAACTTGCCATCTTATAAATCATTAAAATCAATTATATCAGAATTAGATGAACTTCCTGATTTAGATGATTTCTTTCTATTCTTAACCTTTGGTGTCTCTTTTGTAAGATCTAATTCGTCATCACCAAAAATATTTTTCTTCTTTTCTTCTTTCTGGCGCTTCTTCAACGCTTTCTCAGTTGATTTCTTATCTTCCCAAAAAGCAATATCCGAATCATCATCTTCTTCGACTTTTTCCTCTTTTGGTTCAGCCTCCATCTTGCCTAATTCTTTACTGATGTCAATTACTTTAGTCTTCTCTATATCTTCAGGCTCTTCAGTTACTTTTGATTTATTCGAAGCCACATCGTCATCAGTCGCTTCAGATACTTTTGATTTATTCGAAGCCGCATCGTCGTCAGCCGCTTCAGATACTTTTGATTTATCCGAAGCCGCATCATCATCAGCCTCTTTGGCTAATACATCTGACAGTGATACAACACCAACCTCTTCAAAGCCGGAGTTATCATCATCGTCTTTTGTCAATGCCTCTGAGCCTGCGACACTTCCGGCTCCTTTAGCAGCATTTGCAGCTTCTCCGCCTCTATCGATATCAAAATCGTCATATTCATCATATATCTCGTTAAGATACTCTTCTTCGTCAATAAGACCTTCCTTTTTCCTTCGACGAGCTTCTTTCTTAGCCGCTTTCTCATCAGCCTTGGCTTGCTTTTCTTCTTCCTTAGCAGCTTTGGCTGCAGCTTTCGCTTCTGCTTTGGCTCTCTTCTTCTCCTCTTTGGAAAGATTCTTGTCGTTAACATCTACATAATCTTCACTACCGTCAATAAGGTCTGCTTTATCATCTTTCTTCTTAAGTACTATATTGATAATAATAACTACAATAACAATCGCTACGAAAATTATTCCGGCAATAATATATCTGATGTTAATAGATTTAACCTTATCAAGAAGAGCAGCCGCATCTACACCTGAAGCACTCGAACTGCTGACATTATTAAATATAGCCTCATTAATTCTCTGTACCGTGTTGCCGGCCACATCATATTCAAACCATCCCGTACTGCCATCAGAACATTTACCATATACATATACAAAATCTTCTATACCCTGCAATGTATATACTTCAACAGTCTGGTTTTCGACAGTAATCTGTCCCTTTCTCAACGCTTCATTAATAAGCTCAGACGGTTCACTCGGAATCAAATAATAATCAGGTCTTCCTAAAAAGAAATAGTCAGACACCTGATGCGTAACCTGATCATAGATATAAAACTTACCCTGACCTGCCACATTGTCTACCGGCTTAAGGTAAACAAGATACATAGTTCCGTTCGTAACACCCTTTAAATCTTTTCCTGCAATCTGAAATTGTGTCTGAGTAAATCCTTCAGGAATCTCTTCCTGTGAAAACTTCTCAGACACGGTATACTTCACTCCATCAAGAGTAAAATCTTCCGAAGCGGCCGCTGCAGGCGCACCAACAGTCACCACTATAGAAGATGAGCTGGCATTACTTGAACTAACCGAAATAGCAGAACCACCCGCATTATTTGCTTTAAATGTAATAGTTCCTCTTGTTCCGTTAAAGTTGACTACTCCATCACTCTGCGTAAACCCTGCAGCATCACAACCTGCAACCGACAAGACACTGCTATTATATTTTACAACCATACTTCCTGACTCAGTAGCAGTCGCTGTTACGGTAAATGTGTCTCCCTGAGCCGGATTGTTATTAGAAACAGACAATGCCGTTGTGCCGGCTGCCAATACACCGAAAGGCATCATTAACATTATGGCACAAAGTAACACTCCTATAACCTTAACACTTTTTTTCATCTTAACACCTCTATCCTGTAATGAGTTATATAATTCAATGCATGTAACCAACACATCTCAACAATTAGTATAAAAACTCATTATTTACGTACTAAAATAACTACATATAGATTATATGAGATGTTAATATAAAAATCAACATCTTCTAATCAAAAGAATAGCCCATGATGTAATTAATACAATAAAATAAGAAATTGCAAGGCGGGTATGATTGCAATATGCCACATCTATACCAAGAACCAAAACACATCCGAATACAATAATAAATGAAATTAACACTGCATATAATCCCGAATACAAAATATCTCTCTTAGTAATTCCATTCTTATTATTATCAAAAATAAAATCTTCCATAATATACACCTCTTTCTAAT
>JAIKVT010000050.1 GCA_024685495.1 Lachnospiraceae bacterium | reverse complement strand
TCAAGCAGAATGGCATACTCTGACTTACTTTGAGAATCCTCCAAGAATCTCAGAGAAAACTTCAAGAATCTCAAAGAATACTCTGACTTTTTCAGAGTCAATATTAAAATCTCACAATACGGGGTTTACTGATGGCTTACCTCTTTTAATTCTTTACAAAACTCCAAGATGTTTGTCTCAACAATTTTAATATCTATTACTTTATTTTCAACTTCGTCAAATGGGCTCTATTATAAAATAATCATTTTCTTTTGACAGATAATCTGAAAGCTTTTTCCAACAGTCAGTATTTAATCCCCATATATTAGTGTCCAGGATAATAGGCGAATTTGGAATTTGCCAATTATGAACTGCATCACTATTAAAGACCTTTAATCTAGTGGTTCCTGTCAGGTCTATGAATTTCTTATTAGCAGAATCCTCATCATTGCATTCATATCCTTCCTCCTTACAGATTCTCTCCGCAAATAGTTTTGCAATATCAGATTTTGTATAACCCTTCTTGCCTTTTTTAAATGGGTCAATATCAATTCCATTTCTTTTGACTTTGTAACGGGTCTTATCCTTTCTTGCAGTTTCAAGATTCTTTATCGCATTTATTAGATCTTCGGCATTATTTTGTATCTCTTCATTTCCTTTTTGGCTAATTGCCATCACCGCAAGTTCTATTAATTCATGGTTCCCTTCCCAGAATTCATTAAGCAATTTAGATTCTTCTTCACCAATGGCCATAATCGTCTTTTTAGTTTCTTTTTCTTCCATAACAGGATATCTTAATGTTTTAATATAATCGTCAATCATAAAATAATTCTGTGAATATTGACTTTCTGTCTTAAGCAATGGTTCAAGAATAAAATTTAATATATCCTGATAGTTTATTTGAATAAACACATCTGATACACATTTCAAATTTTCGTCCAAGCTATCATAATCATCTAATAAAACAGAAGACAATGGTGTTAGAAAAAGAAAAATCCATTCTCCCCCTCTTCTTCTGTAATTTTCAACATAAGCTTTTGTCTGAGATGTGTGTTCTGAAGATAAAACTTTATTCTCAATACAAATATTTAGATGTTCAATCTTATTGTTTTTAAACACTTTAGATTCAATTATAATATCAGCCCTTCGACCTTTGCCAGACTTTTCTTTAGAAAAATCTTCCAATTTACAAATTGACTCTAGAATAGACAATTTTCTACTATTTATATGATTGGCCAAAGATGTTTTAATTCCTTTTGTCTCATCGTTGCCTATTTTATTCTGTAAATTTGCTCTATGTACTGCAATGTCGAGCAAATGCATCAAAGGGGAGTCTGGAGAAGATTGATTGAATGAATTTTCGCTAAAAAGCCAGCTTAGGAAATGGCTGTGTGCTTCTTCCTTTCTTCCTACATTTAATAATCCCATATAAGTAGGCGCCTGATAAAAGCGTCTCATTTGGGATGCTTTTTGATGAAACAATGATATCTTATCTCTTATTTCTTGTATATTCATTAAAAAACAAATTTGTGAAACTATATATTTGCAAAAGTAGAAAAAATAAATAAATAACGAATATTCCCTAACATCTTATTATGAATATTTAACAGCATCAGAAGTCATGTCGACAAAACACCATAATATTATTGGATATTGAATGCTATCAGATACCATTTCTTGTATTGTTGCTTTTTCATACCAACTAGGCGGGGGTTCATACCTCGCCTTTGTTTTTTCTTGGAGGGTATCTTTATATGTTGTACCTTTATGCCATGAAAAGAATTGTTTAACATAGAAAGATAAATGTATGAAGTTAGCAGAAGCATTAAATGGTCGAAAAAACCTAGAGACACGTATTTCACAGATAAGGAAACTCATGGTGAATACAGTAAAAGTACAAGAGGGCGATTCTCCCATAGAGGATCCGGAAGTTCTGATGTCGGAATTAAGCCGCTGCCTAGAGAAATTGGAGCGCTACATATACGATATCAATGTAACCAACATGCAGATAGTAGATGAGGATGGTAAGACTATGACTAAATTATTGGCAGAACGTGATGTGCTAAAAAAGCATATTGACGTTCTACGGCAAACTTTTGATCAAGCCACTGAAGTTCCTGGCAGATACAATCGTAATGAGATTAAGTACGTCATTACGATTGATGCTAAGTCATTACGCCAACAATTAGACCAACTGTCACAACAATATCGACAGTTGGACATGAAGATACAAGCACTCAACTTCTCTTGTGATATAGTAGAACAATAAGGACTACGGAGGGCGATGCTCTTTACAGGGTGAGCTATGCCACAGAAAAAGAGCTGTTTTGATGACCAAACTGATTAAGCACGGTGCAGTAAGTCAGCATAGAGTATAGGTGTAACATATTACACAGCACATGTGTACAGAGCATTGAGCATGACCTTTAGCTAACTGGAAAGTTGTATTGTCCTCCTTTACGAAGAGAGTTTCATACCATCTAGGCGGAGGTTCTTACCTCACCTTTGTTTTTTCTTGGAGGGTATTTTTTATTGTCGTAAATTTGCAGTACAGAAATAGCTGAAACGCTGATTCAAAGGGAGTAAGCAGACATAAAAAAACAATGTTATGATTTCATTAATTCTTTGGTGCTTCGTTCTTATTTCTTTCGGACTCTTAGGTTATCATCTGGT
>JAIKVT010000036.1 GCA_024685495.1 Lachnospiraceae bacterium | reverse complement strand
GATGAGATTTTAATGGAACTTGCCAAAGAACTTGTGTCAAGATCTTATGCACCGTATTCTCATGTGAATGTGGGAGCGGCACTTCTTACTAAGAACAAAAAAGTGTATTTTGGCTGTAATATTGAAAATGCCGCATTCAGTCCGACTATGTGTGCAGAGCGCGTAGCAATCGGCACGGCAATTGCACAAGGCGACAGAGAATTCGAAGCAATAGCTATTACAGGAATTAAGAACGGCGATCTCGGTGAGCCTTTCTATCCATGCGGAGTATGCCTTCAGGTTATGCAAGAGTTTTGCGACGATGATTTTAAGATTATTGTTGAAGAAGGTCTTGAGAACAAGACTTATACATTGAAGGAATTGCTTCCTAAGGGATTTACTATTTAATTTTGTTACAAGATACAAATCGGAGGAATTATTATGATCGATTTTGAAGAAGAATTAAAGCAATTTGAACCAATCAAAGAAGTGGAAGAGGCAGAGGATGCCATCCATCATACGGATCTTACGGACCTTACCGACATTTTAAGGGAAATGGTTGACATTAAGGACAGTAAGAACTAAAACTATTCACAAATTGTTTATAAAAGGAATTAGCTTATGAATTGTTATAAGTGTGGAACGATAACAGATAACTTGGATATCTGCCCGGTATGTGGGGCAGATCAACACATTTACAGAAGAATCTTAAAACAGGCTGACGTGTATTACAACGATGGCCTCATGAAAGCGCGCGTGCGTGACTTATCGGGCGCGTCTAGAGATCTTAAGATGTGCCTAAAATGTAATAAATATCATACGGATGCACGTAACTTACTCGGTCTTGTCTATTATGAAGTGGGCGAGGCTGTAAGTGCTTTGGCGCAGTGGGTTATAAGTAAAAACCTTCAGCCTGAGAATAACAGGGTTGATGTGTATCTTGATGAATTGCAAAATACTGCAGGGCTTCTTGATTCCGTAAGTTTGTCGATTAAAAAATATAATCAGGCGCTTGATTATTGTAAGCAGGGCAACAGGGATCTTGCGAGGATCCAGCTTAGAAGAGTGTTAGGACAAAATCCTAAGATGGTTGCTGCGCATCAGCTTCTCGCTCTTTTATGTATTCAGGACGGAGAATACGAAGAGGCCAGGAAGTCGCTTTCGGCTGCTAACAAAGTGGACTCGCTTAATGCAGTAACTCTTCGCTATATGATAGAGGTTAAAGAAGGCCTTAAAGCGCAGGATAAGAATAAGAAAAAGAAGAAAAAGAAGGATGATATTATCTCATTTACCGATGGTAATGAGACAATCATGATGCCTAATAACGGCAATAAATTTACGGGTTGGCTTGACAGTTCGAGAAACAGTATCATTAATATCTTAATCGGACTTGTGGTCGGTCTTTTAATTTGTTTTGTGCTTGTCGTACCGACCGTTAAGCAAAAGGCACAGACGGATGCGGCCAATGCGCTTGTCGATGCCAATGAAGAAGTGGCGGGTACGTCATCTAGTATTTCCAGTCTTCGTAATCAGGTTAAATCTCTGCAGGAAGAGTTGGCAAAATATACGGGTAAGGGTGACGTCGTTACAAGCTATGATAAGTTAATTGAAGCTTACAATGCTTATAAGTCCAATGATATTACTAAGGCTACGGAATGTATGAGTGTAGTAAATCCTGACCTTTTGGATGTTAACGGTAAAGCAATTTATAATGAAGTTAACAAGGTTGTAAATGAGAAGGTATTAAGGGAGAGTTACAACGCAGGATATACTGCATATCGTCAGGGCAATTATGAACAGGCGGTTAATGAATTTTTGAAGGGTGTTGCGATTGATCCGACATATCAAAACAGCAATTTACTGTATTATCTTGCTGACAGTTATGCGAAGCTTAACGATATTGCCAATGCAACTAAGTATCATCAACAGCTTGTTTCAACGATACCTAACAGCAAATGGGTTAACAAGTCGAAGGAATATTTAACATCCGTTAATGCAGCGATTCCGGAGCCGGCAGTTAATGCTACAACAACTACAACAACGACTAATACATACAGAAATAATAATGCTGCGACTACAAACGAGCAGCCGGCGGCAGAAGAGGCACCGGCAGAACAAGCTGCAGAAGCGGCACCGGTAGAAGGACAATAGAACTTGGTATAAGGCTAATCGAAACTAAGTCGACATGACTTTTGTTATAGGATTTAGATGGTAGAGCTTTTGTCATAAGATCGAAGTTGTGTTAAATGGGGTTAGAGGATCTGATAAATGGCAGGGATGAAAAATATATCAGAATTGAATAAGAGTTCTTACGAATGGGGAGGACGCAAACTTTCATCTTCTTATAAGTACGATTGGAATGAGATTGTTGACGTTTTAAGTGAGCAGTATCATTTTATTGTAATACTTAATCTTGAAAGCGGCAGTGTAATTCCCGTCAGATATAATACGAGTATGAGTAGCCAAGATGAAGTTGAACAGCTTCAGAATGTGACTACTGTAGATGAACTTAAAGAGTACTTAGGCTTTGGTATGTCGATAGAAGAATATTCGCGTCTTGAAGATACGCTCGATTTTGATAATATCAGAATGGGGCTTTGGGACGACGGCAGATTCTCACGTACATTTAAATGGACAGGGTTTAATGAAAAGCATTACTACGAACTTAAAGTCATAGGTCTCGATGAAGCACCCTATAAAGAAATTGTTGTAGGTGTATTAGATGTCACCGAGAGCATGCTTAAGGAAGTACAGAATCGTAAAAACAGCAGAATGGTTGAGGCATTATCTGACGATTATGTGGCCATCTTTTTTGCTGATATTAAAGATGAGACATTAAGACTATATCGTTGTGCCGATGAGGTTGTAGGAAGATACGGAAATCTTTTCCAGGGAAAACACACATACAGTGAAGTAATTCATACTTATATTGATAAATGTGTTGAAGTGTCTGAAGATGACACGATTAATAAATATATAAATTTTAAGGCTTTTCGCGATGAAGTTGATAAGAATAATATCTTATCATTTGTCTATACAAGGGTTTTTGAAAATGAGACAAGACAGTATAGAGTCAAAGCTGTAAAAATCGAAGAAGACGGAGAATTCTTAGGAATAGTTTTAGGCTTTTGCGATGTTGAGGATGAATACAGGAAAGATAAAGAGACGCAAGCCATGTTACAGGATGCGTTAGAAGAAGCAAAGCATGCAAGTGCTTCTAAATCTAATTTCCTGTTCAATATGTCGCATGATATAAGAACACCTATGAATGCCATCTTGGGATTTGCTTATTTGGCAGGAAAGGAGGTAGATAATCCCGAAAAATTATTAAGTTATTTACAAAAGATTGAAAGCTCAGGTCGTCATCTTCTTGGCCTTATCAATGATGTGCTTGATATGGCAAGAATAGAGAACGGTAGAATTGAATTGCATGAAACGTCTGTTAATTTAGAAGAAAACTTTAATGAGACTGTTGATATGTTCCGACTTGATATGAATAAGAAGTATTTAACATTTAAGTATTCTCTTGATATCAAGGATAAAATGGTATGGGCTGACGGATTGAGACTTAGACAGATTGTATTTAATCTGCTGGGCAATTCGTTAAAATATACTAAGGAAGGCGGTACTGTTTGGTTTGATATGAAGCAGCTTCCGTCCGATAAAAATGGCATCGCTTCATACGAGATAACTGTCAGAGATACAGGAATCGGTATGAGCGAAGAATTCCAGAAGCATCTGTTTGAACTTTTTGAGAGAGAAGACAGAATGTCTGTTAACGGAGTTCAGGGTACGGGACTTGGTCTTGCCATTACTAAGCGTCTCGTAGAATTAATGAACGGAACTATTCATTGCCAATCTGAAATTGACAAAGGTACAACTTTTGTATGTCTTGTAAGACTTAAGGTAAGTGATTCAGACGATGTCAATACTACTTCGGATGAGCTCGATATGTCTCTTCTTGAAGGGAAGAGAGTGCTTTTGGTTGAAGATAATGATCTTAATCGTGAGATTGCGAAGACATTACTTGAAGAAGTGGGCATAATTGTAGATGAAGCTACAGACGGAGCTGTAGCTGTTGAGATGCTCGGCGCTAAAAGCAATACGTATGATGTGGTGCTTATGGACATTCAAATGCCGTATATGGATGGCTATAAAGCGACCAGAATGATAAGAAATAATGAATTAAGGACAAAGAGTCATATTCCGATTATTGCCATGACGGCTAATGCTTTTGAAGAAGATAAGAGGAAAGCATTAGAAGCAGGCATGGACGCACATATTGCTAAGCCCGTTGACATGACGGAACTTTTTAGGGAAATGATTCGATTGTCATAGTGTAGTCGTATACGGCTGCTTTTCGGCTATGCTGGAAAGGATTGAAATTGAGTTTATTTGGTAATAAGACTATTTATTTTATTGATAGTGAAAATGTTAATGATAACTGGATAGACACTATTACTGATATGAAAAGATCTGATGAGATAAGAGTGTTCTATACAGAAAAAAGTGCGAATGTATCCTGCGAGAATATCAGTAAGATAGCAGGAGGAGATGTTAATCTTAATTGGATTAAATGTTTTACGGGACAAAATGCTTTGGATTTCCAACTTGTAACTGATTTAGGTTACAGCGTTGCCAAAGGAATGAGAGACACATTTATTATAATTAGTAACGACAAGGGTTATGATGCGGTAGTTAATTATTGGGTTATTAAAGGTGTTAACGTAAGCCGTGTGGGAGTTGAAGTTCAAAATCCCAAGAAGCCGAAGAAAAGGACTTTCTCGAGAACTTCAATCGGAAAAGGCACACCGCTTAATCCTAAGACAACAAATGCGAAAGCAGTAAAGAAGGTTCCGACTCAGGCGAAAGCAACGGATAAAGCTGCAGGCAAGGCTGCTGCTAACAAGTCGGCTGCTAAGTCAGGAACTAAGCAGACAACGACTAAGTCGACAGCTAAAACTTCAGACAAGACTGCAAATAAAACTGCAGGTAAAGCTAATGCCACAAAGACAAGCGCAACTAAGCCCGCCGATTCATCAGGAAGTTTGTGGAAGCGTGCGCCGGGTAATGATGACCAATATATGGCAGCAGTCGGAAGATGCATAAGCATCAAAGAGCTTAACCGTTTCCATATGGTTCTTACGAATTTGTTTGGTCAGGAGAAGGGAACTGAGTATTATCACAAATTAAAGGATGATAAAGAACTTAGAACTTCGATTGCCAAGAAATATATATCAGAGAAAAAGCTTCGTCTCGATTATATTGTGAAGATGTTTTTAGCGTATAATAAAAAAGGCTATAAAGACGCTGCCGACATTATTAACATCGTTAATAATAAGAAATGTGATTCCCTAAATACTTTCTATAAGCTTTTAACAGAAAAATTTAAGGAAGACAAGGGCAGAGACTATTATAACCTTTACAAAGGAATCTTTAGTATTCTGAAAGACATTTAACCCACGCGATTTCATTCATATAACCATCGTCTTCATTGGGAGTTTCTAATATAAACGGTTTCTCCTGAAGAAGAGGGTGGTTTATTATATATGCCAAAGCATCGCTTCCTAAGTAACCTTCGCCTAATTTCTGGTGGCGGTCCTTATGTGAGCCTCTGTCGTTCATTGAATCGTTAAGGTGGATGGCTTTAAGCCGCTCAATTCCGATTACTTTGTCAAACTCATCGAGTACAGAATCGAAATCGCCGACGTTATCGTAGCCGGCATCCCATGTGTGACACGTGTCGAAACACACGCCTAATTTATCGCTTAAGTCGACTCTTTCTATAATATATTGTAATTCTTCGAATGTTCTTCCGATTTCCGAGCCTTTTCCGGCCATCGTCTCTAACAAAACTGTAGTTGTTTGATCTTCGAATAAAGCCTCGTTTAAGGCTTCGATTATATATTCGCTTCCCTTTTCAACACCCTGTCCGACATGTGAGCCCGGGTGGAAATTGTAGTATTGACTAGGCGTATATTCCATCCTCTCGATGTCGTCTTTTAGCATATTTAGCGCGAAATGGCGAATGTCGGGTTTGTCGGAGCACAGATTCATTGTGTACGGAGCGTGTGCCACAAGCTTTCCGAAGTTGTGCTCTTCAATATAATCCATAAGTGCTTTTGCGTCATTTTCGTCTATGTCTTTCGCTTTGCCGCCTCTTGGATTTCGTGTGAAAAATGCGAATGTGTTGCCCCCTAAACTTGAGGCTTTTTTGCCCATTGCAAGAAATCCTTTTGACGCTGATAAGTGGTTGCCTATGTATACCATTTTTTCTCCTTCTGATTGTAGTAATTATAAGTTTAATTAGAATACGATCTTAAATTCTATGCTCTTGTCGTCGGCTGAATAAGCGCTTGCTTTTGCTTTGTGGCTTTCAGCGATGGCGTTAACTACCGACAAGCCTATTCCGAATCCGCCGGTCTTGCTGTTTCGCGATTCGTCTCTTCGATAGAATCGTCCGAACAATTCGTCGTGGTTGCCGACGGTAATTTCGTCTACGGTGTTATATACCTTAAGAACTTTTCCTTTTGGATTTTTGTGAAATGTGACATCAATCCGTCCGTTCTCATCAGAATACTTGAACGCGTTATCAATAAGAAGTGAGAGCATCTGTGACAGATTTTTCTCATCTCCTTTTACAGTGATGCCCGCATCTATATATATGTTAAATGTTTTATTGAGTTTTACCGCCATAGGTTCAAACGACTCGCTTACCTCTTTGAAGACTTCGGAAGCATTAACGGTAGTAAATTCTTTGTTGCCTACTCCTTCATCCATTCGGGAGAGAAGCACCATCTGTTCTGTAAGATTAGTAAGCCTGTTGGTTTGCTTTTCTATACTCTTAGTCCATTCCGATTCGCCGTTTTCCATCTCAATTATTTCAACATCGGCACTTATAATAGCAACCGGCGTCTTTAATTCGTGGCTTGCATCAGTGATGAAGCGCTTCTGCTTGGCATAGCTTTCGAAGACGGGCTTTAATGCCATCTTAGAAAGAATGGTAGAAAGAATGAATACAAGTATAATTCCTACAACAGCAATTATAATACTTATCATAAGAAATGAACGAAATGATGATAAGTCTCTTGTGTTGTCCAAAAAGATGTACATAACATTGCCGTCTGAGTCGATTTGTTTGTACATATAATTGTCGTATGTTCCTTCTTTGCTTCCGTCAGCAAATAATTCCTGAGCAATGCTTATAGCTCTGTTGGCTGATACGGCAGCGATATTGTCGACGTTACAGGATACATATTCGCCGCTTGTCGTAAGAACCACATTAAAATATCTCGTCTCAAAAGGAGTCTCTTCATTAATAGAGCTGTTGTTAAGAACAAAGCCTGTCATGGGTGAAGCATCTTTTGTCTCTTTGTCAAATGGCGTGCTGCCGGTTCTGTTGTTTTGAGTAGCAGATCCTTCGCCATCCGGTTTGGCAGGTGGTTCGCCGTTTTGCATCATAGCAGGATTGCCTTGCGTGGCGTTGTTATTTTGCATCATAGCCGGCTCACCTTGCATTGTGGTGTTGCCGTCAGGCTTGGCAGGTTCGCCGTTTTGATCTTTGGCATTGCCGTTACTGTCTCTTTCCGTTTTCTGCAGGCCTTGGAATGTTCCGTTATTATCTGCTAACAGAGTCAGCTTTGCATTCGCATTTTTAACAACATTAGTATAGTTGACTATGTTAATGGTTGATAATATAAGAACGAACACAGCGGTTACGGATATCATAGTTATTGCTATGAATTTGTATTTTAGTGACTTTAACATAATTACTCCTTAATTAGTGAATATCCAACACCTCTGTGGGCTTTGATTGTAATGTCTGCTTTGAGTGCTTTAAGTTTTTTTCTGAGGTTAGAGATATAAACCCAGACAACGTTAAGTTCCGCTTCAGAATCATATCCCCATATTTTATCCATGAATTGATCTACGGAGATAATCTGACCGGGGTTTGTTATCAACATTTCCAACATCTGAAATTCTTTATTGCCAAGCTTCTGAGTTCCGCTCGGAGTAGTTACCTGGTAAGTCATACGATCAAGTGACAGATTGCCGAATTCAAGATTGGAATCAACAACTTCTTCCTTCCTTCTTGTAATGGCACGAACTCTTGCTAAGAATTCCTTCATTGCAAAAGGCTTGGTGAGGTAGTCATCGGCTCCGGCATCTAATCCTTCAACCCTGTCGTCAATCTCTGATTTGGCTGTTAACATAAGAACAGGAGTCTGAATGCCGTTAGCTCTGGCAGTCTTAAGAACTTCTATACCATTCATGCCGGGCATCATGATGTCGAGAATAGCGCCGTCATATATACCGTCTTCGATATAATCTAAAGCATCATTTCCATTATATACAGCGTCAACGGAATAATTGTTGGCTTTAAGTATTTTAACTAATGCGTTAGACATATCCTCTTCATCTTCAGCTAATAATAGTCTCATAGTAATTACCTTTCCTTAATATATTGCGTTTATTTACATCTGCCTAATCAAGATAATAACATAATAATTGGCGAAAAATCGTGCTTTTTTGAAATTTTTTAATTTTTTTTTATTTTTTTAAGTTTTTTTAGGTTCTTTTAAGTTTCGACCTTTATACTACGCATAACAAAACAAAAACAACAGCAATTTTACATATATAGGAGGTAACAATTATGAAGGATCAAATGATATTTAAGAGATATGAATTAAAATATATGTTAACTCAAGAACAATACAATACAGTAATTGCAGAAATCAAAAAGCACATGAACGAAGACGAACATGGACACAGCACAATTCAAAGTCTTTACTTCGATACACCTGATTTCTTATTAATCAGAAGATCAATCGAAAAGCCAATGTACAAAGAAAAGTTAAGACTTAGAAGTTACGGAGTTGCTGATAAAGATACTAAGGTTTTCTTAGAACTTAAGAAGAAATACGACAAAGTCGTTTACAAGAGAAGAGTCAGCACAAAAGAAGATAACGCAGTTAAGTTCTTCACGGAAGATGCAACAGAAGCTATCAAAGATTCGCAGATCAGACATGAGCTTCAATACGCAAAAGATTTATATGATCAACTTGCACCAAGAGTTCTTCTTTCTTATGAAAGAGACGCGTTCTACGACAAAGAAGATTCTAACTTTAGAGTAACATTCGATTCTAACGTACTCTGGAGAGACACAGATGTTAATCTTCACAGCGGAATCTATGGCAACGAAATACTTCCGAAAGGATATGTACTTATGGAAGTTAAAGTAGCAGGCGGAATCCCAATGTGGATGACAAAGCTTTTGTCAGAGAACAAGATTTACAAGAGATCATTTTCTAAATATGGAACAGCCTATAAGACCATGCTTGCAAGGTCAGGCAAAATAAGACAAGTTGCAGCAGCAGCTTACAATTTGAGAGGGAAAGGAGCGTATACATATGCTTAACAATTTATTTACAAGTGTTTTTTCAGACGAGGCGGAAGTTTTTTCATTATCAAGTTTTTTAATCTGCATAGCAGTTTCATTACTAATAGGATTATTCTTTGCACTGATGTATTCCTTTAGGACAAAGTTTACTAAGAGTTTTATCATTACATTAATCATTTTACCGGCTATAGTTTGTACAGTAATCATGATGGTTAACGGTAACATCGGAGCCGGAGTTGCAGTAGCAGGAACATTTAGTTTAGTAAGATTCAGA
>JAIKVT010000292.1 GCA_024685495.1 Lachnospiraceae bacterium | reverse complement strand
TGTAAAGCATAAGCCAGTATTAAATTGTATTTTATTAAAGTTTTTAGTCTTGACTGACATAAAATTACTCCTTTTAATACATATCCTCCAACGTATACAAATACCAATTATCCATCTTTTCCGTATCAAACCACTTTGTATATCCATTGAGTGAAAATAGCAAATATGCACTCACCTTACGATTGGTCAAAAGATCCGATCTTCTAAGAAGCGTATCATACACTTCTTTATCTATTTTATCATTTGTAAATTTGCATTCACCTACGACAACGTCTTTATTAGAAGAAACACCTACCACATCAATATCTGCTGTCTCTTTATACTTAGTACCGTCTTCTCTGACACTATGCTCTACTCCCCACCAAGTACCGACGCTTGTTATAACAGGTCCATATGCACCGGCTATTCCTTGTTCAAGAGTATAGTATCTACACATTTCCTCAAACACACTCCCCATATATAAATGAAGCCTTGGCTTTACTACCTTATCATAATACTGTCTGCCCTGCCCCATCTCGATTACACTTATTGCGTTCGCGATAAACCTATACCAGAATTTGAACATATGGTCTCTTAAGACATACTGCGTCTTCTTCTTATTCTTCTCTTCCGTTATACATTTTCTCTTCTCAACCAGTCCTACATCAATCAACTTGTCTAAAGAGTACAGAACCGTCGAATCCTTTTCATGTACCTTAGAAGAAATGACATTAAGCGTATTCTCTCCGTTAGCCACCTGCTCAATAATATTATTGACAAGCGTCACATCGGCAAATTCTTGTGTCAACAGATTCTTCGTCTCGTCGAACAAGTATCCGTCAGGACTAAAGAAAAGCCTCTCAATATTATCATCAAGGCTCAATGATGTGTCGAATAGTTCCAAATATTTGGCAACGCCACCTGTAACACCATAGCATATTGCTTTATCTTCTGCCGAATAGTTCGAAACAAACAACGCAGCGTCTTTATAATTAAAAGCATCCAGCTTTATCTGCGAATCACGCCTACCGAAAACAGGACTTTTCTCACTAAGAACCTTATTCTCCATAAAGCTAAGTGCCGACCCGCATAGTATCAACATCATATTGCTATCTTGCCACTTAGTATCGATATATTTCTGAAAAATCGATAGTAGCGCCTCATCCTTCTCTGCCCAATATGGCAATTCATCAATGACAAGGACCAATTTCTCATCACTTTTTCTAAGGTAATCAGTAATAACATTAAGTACATCCTCTATTGTTGGAAATGTTGCTTCACTCATATTAGGTTCTATCACCTCAAGGACCTGTCTTGTGAATAACTCTAGATTCCTTATAGCCCCAACTTTGGTTGCCGTATAAAAGACATGCTTTTTATCGCTTACAAATTCACGTATAAGTGTCGATTTGCCTACACGTCTACGACCATATATAATTGTCATACCGAAGCCATTCTTAGCATATACAGCTTCTAACGATTGCAATTCCTTTTCTCTGGCTATAAACATAGACGCTATCTCCTTTACCATACAAAGTTTTTATTCAAATCAATTTTAATAAAATCGTTTTGAATATAATATCATGTTTTGTGAGAAAATGCAATATAATCGCCCGGAATCGATATTTCCTATCAATTCCGGGCGATTATAGTATAGAGTGTTAACATTTTTCGGAACGAACTTTTTTGGATTTATACATTTTTCGGAACGAACTTGGTCTCTCTACGTAATTCTTCAATTACATAATCAGGTCCATTTAACCAAAGACCCGTGTCCTCATCAAAGATTATGTCAAATGTATTAGACTTGCGAAACTCTCGATAGACATCCATCTCATCTTTTCCTGATTCCTTTGCAAGATCTTCTATTGTCATAGCACATAATAGTTCCATCGCCAGTTCTTTGTTTTGTTCATTTAATATCATAATTTAATCTCCATAGATTCGCAGAATTCTATAACCCTAATTGCTTTATCAGTTCGCAAACAGATTTGGTTTTTCAAATTCTCCGGCCTCCTTCTTGTTATTGATGTATTCTTCTATATCCGCCAAATTCGCTTCATCACTTTGAACATGAAAAACCTCATACAAATCAATAATGTAATCATCAACATCATATCGAGTAAAAATCTCGTCACATTCCTTCGTACTGATTTCCCATTTCTTACATGCTCTACGGA
>JAIKVT010000290.1 GCA_024685495.1 Lachnospiraceae bacterium | reverse complement strand
TATCTTAAGTTTCTGTTCTTTAACTCTTCTAACACCTTCATCAATATCTACAATCTCTATTCCTAAAAACTTCGAACCGGAATCTTTATTATCTATAAGAAATGGGATGTTAAATTCTTTACTAAGATAAGGAAGTATTCTTCTACCTATACGACCTGTCCCATATACCACCATCTCATCATTAAATTGTATATTACCCCAGTCTTCAGATAGACAAAACGCCTGTGCTCCTGTCATTAATTCTTTCTCCTATAACCTACAGCCCTCTATACTCTGCCATCTTAACACCGGCATATATAGCATCAAGTATGCTTCCTTCGTTTGCACGTCCTTCACCGGCTTTTCCAAATGCGGTTCCATGATCAACAGATGAACGAATAATAGGAAGACCTATCGTACAATTTATACCACTCATAGTTTCGTATTTCTTTGTATGATGATCATATTTAAACCCATTAAGCTTTAGTGGAATATGACCTTGATCATGATACATGGCCACTACAATATCATATTGTCCTGCTTGTGTTTTAACAAAAACCACATCTGGAGATATAGGCCCTTCAACCACTATTCCCTCTTTCTTTGCCTCTTCTATTGCAGGAATTATTTCTTTTTCTTCTTCATCGCCAAACAATCCATTCTCTGAGCAATGTGGATTCAATCCCGCTACAGCAATTCTAGGCTTCTCATATCCTAGCTGTTTCATTCCTTCATTTGCAAGGCAAATACACTTTAATACTCTATCTTTTTTTACTCTATCACAAGCTTCACGAAGAGATACATGTGTTGATACATGAATAACATGTAATTCACTACTGGCAAGTAGCATTGCATAATCGGTCGTCTCGGTTTGATCTGCAAATATCTCTGTATGTCCACTATATGAAAACCCCGCCAGATGCAATGATTCTTTACTAATAGGCGCTGTAATCACTGCACTAACTTGTTTATCCATAGCTAATTGTATACCTTTAGTTATATATTCATATGATACTTTACCACCTAATGCTGTGTTCTTCTTATACTCCCAGCCGTTAGGCTTTAGCAAATCCAGATTAATCAAATCGATTTCTCCGAAATCTCCTTTTGCTTCAGATATATCATTTATTATATTTACACGCAAAGGAAGCTTGCACACTTTTATCATATCCTCTATTGCTTCCAAATCACCTATAACAATCGGACAACATTTCTTATATACTTCTGCATGTGTGAGAGCTTTTACTGTTACTTCCGGCCCAACACCTGCAGGATCGCCCATCGTTATAGCTATTTTTCGTCTCTTATCCATAACCTACTCCCTATTCATAATCATTTTCTTAATATCAGTCGTAGATATACCTTTAGTATAAGGAACATAGATAACATCAACACCTATTTCAGCGAGAACCTTTTCGAAATTATTCCAACGCTCCGTTCCTTTCCAATCATCACCAATAAAAATAACATCAAAATGATATAATTCCCAAAGCTTCATCTTATCTCGAAACTGATTAATCACTACCTTGTCGACGCCTTTTATTGATCCTATAATCCTAGCTCTGTCTTGCTCATTAATAATAGGTCGAAAATGTTTATATCCCTCTACCACATCATCTCCGTGAACTCCAACAATAAGCGTTTCGCAGTTTTCTTTAGCAGTTTGTATCATATTAAGATGGCCAACATGAAACAAATCATATACACCGTCTGTATATCCCATTTTATATTTTTTCTTGTTACTCATATAAATTCCTTTTAATAAAAAATATTTCTCTTTATTATTTATTTGTATCTATCAATTTTAATTTAGAGATAGGATGCACTTTTCTTTTATCTTTTGGAGGCAATTTCATATAATCACAATATTTTACCTTCAAGTATCCATCATAATCTCTTGCACCCGGTAATGATAACCTACCGAATTCATATGTATCAAGATCCTTATACCATCTCTTATCATATCCAAAGCATTTTTTAGGTGTAGGAAAAGTTAGAATCCTAACAAGCTTTGTCTTTCTTTTTCTGTTTTTATTAATAAACTTTTGATATGATTTTTTTATGGTTTTCTCAGGAATTCTATTAACGATTTTATACAGTATTTTATAAAACTTATTTAACTCAGTCTCTTTACCTATTTCAGACCAAAATATCTTTCTATATATAAAACATTTTACAAAATGAATCCTTCTCTCAACTTCATTGTCCGGAACTGGATCAAAAGGCATTAAATCAATAAATATTCCTTGTTCATATGGCATATTCTCTTGATTAAGCCGAATAAACTGTGTGTCTTTTCTTCGAAGCTTACCATACCCCCATCTATATCCGAGTGTATCACGAAAATCTTGTATATAGAACTTATCGGAATCAAGTTCTTTTCTACAAGCTTTTCGAAACTTCTCATATTCATTCCTAAGAAATCCAATATCAGCATCATCATCCCATGGTATATGTCCATGATGGCGGATTGCACCCAGCATAGTTCCACCTACCATGTTATATTGTATTCCGCACTTTTTACATATTCTGTCGACTTCTGCTATTAGCTCAATCTGTATCTCTTGTATCTGCTTTAATTCAGATTCTGAAATCTGATAACCTTCACGCATTTTTCTTTCTATATCCTTTTATCACATATAATATATAAAAATAGGACCTGCACCCCAGGTGCAAGCCCTCAACATTTCTTATATAATCAATCTATAAACGATCCTATAGTTAATCTTCTAAGCAAGTCCGTTTGCACCGAATATACACTTTAGTATATATATCGACATTTTATGAATTTGATTTAGTTTTATTCCATCAAATCCCTAACTTCACAATGCAACACACTCGAGAGATTAACAAGATATATCGCCTTAGCATTATTGATATTCTTACGCTTTTGCTCGTACTGCTGCAATGTTCTAACTGGTATATCCGCTCTGGTTGCAATCTCTGTCTGAGAAAGGCCCATTAACTCACGGCGAGTCTTAATCTTAGACTTACTTGATGCTGATTTAAGCATCTCGTCTAATCTTATATTAATCATGAGCTCATCTGCATCTTTGAAGTCGTTATATAATGCATAAATATCTTCTATAGGGATAAGTCTGTCTAACTCATCATAAGATATGTTTTTCTCCCATGCATAAGAAGCGATAACCGTTCCTGTCCAATATTCGGCTGACTTTACATTAATAATTGCATCGCTAAGTTGCTGGTTATATGCCGGATCAGATGCTTTTCTTACATGAATAAAGTTAGAGTTATTCATCGCATGACATACAACATACTCGGCTAGTTCTACGCCTCCAAGCGTACATATTGTGTAGCAATCACCCTTATTAATCTTGTCAGACATATCTGATGAAAGGAACATATTGTAGAAATCCCTCATACCGAACTCGAGGGTATTGACTCCGCAATCAAGCATCGAACCAAGGTTACTTTGAACATTTCCCAGATAATTATTATTATATGCGCTCATTATCTTGTACCCTCCTTCATAATGTCTCCTATATACGAATCGCCGTTTCTAAGTGGTGCATTAAGACGCTTAACATATCCGTCAAGCTTCTTAGTATATGTCACATCCTTTTTCGGATATACAACTGCAGAAGATACATACTCAGCTCCGACAAATTGCAGATCGTCTAGGACATCATCTGTAAGAAGCGCGTATTGTATCTCTCCCACATTAATCATACGGCACAGATTCCTATAGCTTAATCT
>JAIKVT010000264.1 GCA_024685495.1 Lachnospiraceae bacterium | reverse complement strand
CGTGGTTCGGTAAAATGATTGGAGCAATCGGAAGACTTATCGCACCGATGATTTAAGGAGGCAACATGGCTTTAAAATATCAGGATATTATTGATGATATGACTTTAGAGGAAAAGGCACGTCTTTGCACCGGCAAAAACATGTGGGCGACATATAATGTGGACAGACTCAGCATTCCTTCTATCTTCACCTCAGACGGACCGCATGGTTTAAGAAAGCAGGTTGGTTCGGATGAGAACAATATAGGATTTGTGATGGGTGCGCCTTCAACTTGTTTTCCTCCGGCAGCTACAATGGCTAACAGCTGGGATGAAGAGCTGGGAGAAGAAATAGGTCGTGCCCTTGGTGAGGAAGCAATCGGACTTGATGTAAATGTGCTTTTAGGGCCCGGTCTTAATATAAAGCGTAGTCCTTTGTGTGGCCGTAATTTTGAATATTACAGTGAAGATCCTTATCTTAGCGGTAAGATGGCGGCTTCTTATGTAAGAGGTATTCAATCACAGGGCGTGGCGTCTTGTATTAAGCATTTTGCAGCTAACAATCAGGAATATCAAAGAATGTGTAATAACTCGGTAGTGGATGAGAGGACACTTCGAGAGATTTATCTTACGGGATTTGAGATTGCCGTAAAAGAAGGCGGACCGCTTGCTATTATGGCAAGTTATAACGAGGTTAACGGAACTTATGCATTCGAGAATCCTCATCTTCTTAAAGACATCTTAAGAGATGAATGGGGATTTAACGGAGCGGTTATCTCTGACTGGGGAGCATGTGACAGTATCGTTAACAGTATTAAAGCCGGTGGAAATCTTGAGATGCCGGGTTGCGGTGATGTGACGGTAGAAGAGATATTACAGGCCGTTGAAAGCGGAGAATTAAGTGTAAGAGATATAGATGACAGAATAAGTGAGCTTTTGGATGTAATTTTGTGGACGAATGAGTTTAAGAATTACAGGGCAGTATTTTCTAAAGATGATGACGGTGATGACAGTATTATCTTAGAAGAGCGTGTTGATAATAATGTCGATTTCGATGCTCATCTTGAACTTGCAAGAAAAGCTGCAAGAGAATCAATAGTACTTCTTAAAAATGACGGTGAGTTATTGCCGCTTAAGAATGATAAGAAGGTTGCGGTTATAGGACAATTAGCAAAGAAGCCGAGAATTCAGGGCGGTGGCTCATCAATTGTTACTCCAAAGGGAGAAGTAAAATCCGTAGTTGATATAATCGGCGAATATGACATTAACAATATAGGCTACGCTGAGGGCTATGAACTTGGGGATGGAATACACATTTCCAAGGAGGAGGAAGCGGTAAATCTTGCTAAGGATGCCGATATTGTGCTGTTATTTGCGGGGCTTGATGACTTCTCTGAATCGGAAGCGTTCGATAGGGAAGATTATAATATTCCTTCAAATCAGTTGTCGCTTATCGATAAGGTATGTGATGTTAATGATAACGTGGTTATGGTTCTTGCGGGCGGCTCACCGTTTAGTATGCCTTGGATTACAAGAGTTAAGGGCATTTTACACGGATATCTTACGGGACAGGAAGGCGCGGCAGCGATACTTGACGTACTTACGGGTAAATTTAATCCATGCGGAAAGCTTGCAGAGACATATCCGTTAAGATTAGACGATGTGCCTTGCAGTAAGTATTATCCCGGAAGAGAAAAGGACGTAAAATATAAAGAGGGATTATATGTAGGTTACAGATATTACGATTCGACGGATACACCGGTACAATTTCCGTTTGGATTCGGACTAAGCTACACTAAGTTCCAATATTCTGATATAGAGGCCGACAAGGACAAAGTAACATTTAACATAACAAATGTAGGAGATGTTGCAGGACATGAGATTTCGCAGCTTTATATAGGAAGAGAGGCTGCTTCGGTTTATAGAGTTAAGAAGGAGCTTAAGGGATTTAGCAAAGTTTTCCTTGAGCCCGGAGAGACTAAGAAAGTATGTATTGAGCTTGACGATAAAGCATTTCGTATATTCGATGTCAATTCCATGAGATGGATAGTGGAGCCGGGTACATATAATTTGTATATCGCTTCTTCCGTGGAAGATGTAAGGCTTTCTAAGTCGGTTGAGATTGGAATGAGCCGTGCGATTATTCCGAATTATTATACGGGAAATGTTAAGGAGATTAGCGACGAAGAATTTGAACGACTCTACGGAAAGCACATTTTACAGAGGAAAGATGATACTATCGGAAGAAATGACAGTCTGCAAAGTCTTAAGAATTCGAAGAGCTTTGTCGGAAGGATGGCAGTTAAATTCCTCGAATCTAAATTCAAGAGCAGTAAGAAAGATCTTAAGAAGAAAGCGGATTATGCGGGAGTTCTCAATATGCCGATTCGCGGACTTAATAAGCTTACAGGAGGCTCGATGAATGCTAAGGTGGTTGACAGCGTGGTAGATATCGCTAACGGCAATACGATTAAGGGCTGGAAAGCATTTTTTGCGGAGAGAAAGAAGCTAAAAAACAAGTCGAAAGATAAGACTGATATGGGGCAATAAAATATAATTTGGTATAGAAAATATTCTCAAGTAAGGTATAATTATTTCTAGAGGCGATATTACTAGGACAGTCAAGGAGGTATTTATGGATAAGTTTGACAATCAGGAAATTTTTGAAGATGAAGATTTCTATGATGACGAAAATGCTTTGGATGACATCAAAGAGAAAGTAGAAGAAGCAAAGAAAGACATTGCGGAAAAGAGTGCTGAAATTGCGGAGAAAGTAGCTGACAAAAGAGAAGAAGTGCACGATAAAGTTGCTTCGGCAAGAGAAGAATTGATGGCAAAGTTTGCTGAAGACAGCGCAGACCTCAAAGAGACTTTTAATGAATATCGTAACAGCGTAAAAATCGACATCGAATCAAATCGTAAAGGATTTAACGTACAGGATCAATATAAAGATAAGTACATGCTGCAGGGCGACCTTGCTGAAGAAGGCTATGACTGGTGGTGGCATTCATTTACGGGTTATAACAGAAAGACAGGCGAGCCACAACAGTTCTTCATTGAATATTATCTTATGAATCCCGCGCTTGGCGGAAGCGACGTTGTATACGGTCAGTTATTAGAGAATCTCGAAGCCGGAATCAGACCTTCATATATGATGGTTAAGGCAGGTGCAGTCGGTAAGAAATGTGTACAGATACACAGGTTCTTTCCCTGGGCAGAAGTTAATGTTGACGAGGGAGTGCCTTTCGAAGTAAGCGCAGGCGATTGCTCATGTTCAGAGAACAGAATCGTAGGTAGCGTTAAGCTTACGAAGAAGGAAGCAAAAGAGCATCCGGAATATATGTGCGATGGCGGCACAATGTCGTGGGATTTATATATCGAGAAGCAAATCGCATTCAATGTAGGTCTTGCTACAGATAAAGTTGCAAGAGATTTGAATAAATATGAGATGGCTTGGCACGCAGAAGGAATTAAGAGTGCGTACGGCGGAATCGTTAAATTAGGTAAAGAAGAATACATCGTTAGACCTGATGATTGCTATGGATACGCTGATAAGAACTGGGGAAGCAGTTATACTACTCCTTGGATTTGGTTAGCGTCTAATGATATCGTAAGCAGAATCTCAGGAAAGAGACTTGAGAATACGGCATTTGTAATCGGAGGCGGACGTCCCGTTGTTGCAGGTGTTGATATAGAAGGCCAGCTTCTCGGAGCTTTGTGGTATGAGGGACATCCTTACGAATTTAATTTCTCTAAACCGATTACACTTCCTAAGACACAGTTTAGAGTTGTGGAAGGTAAGAATAAAGTGACCTGGAAGATTATTCAGCAGACTCCGAAGACAAAGGTTTATACTTCTATCGAATGTCTTAAGAGCGAGATGCTTAATAACAATTATGAGACTCCTAACGGCGACATCATTCACAACAAGCTGTGGCTCGGCGGAACCGGTAAAGGATACGTTAAGATATATGAGCGCGAAGCTGAGGGACTTAAGTTAGAGTGGAAGTTACTTGACTATCTCGAAGTTAACAGCTGCGGATGCGAGTATGGCGAATAATTGGTGCGGATGTAACCACAGCGGACAACGGTTGCAGATGCAGTTATAGCAGATAGTTGCAGATAATTATATGCAACAGTTTCAAGAATTCACAGGCGGGCGGAACGATAAGTTTCACCCGCTTTCTTAACACTTGTGTATAAACTTTATTTATTTTATAATAGTTAGGTGTCACTTTAGTGACATTTTATACAGTAAATTACAAGGGAGAGGGACATGTCTTACGTAGCGCTTTATCGCAAATTCAGACCTACTGATTTTAGCGAAGTAAAGGGACAGGATCATATAGTAAAAACCCTTCAAAATCAAATAAAGACAGACCGAATCGGGCATGCGTATCTCTTCACCGGCACAAGAGGAACGGGTAAGACGAC
>JAIKVT010000252.1 GCA_024685495.1 Lachnospiraceae bacterium | reverse complement strand
CCACTCATCATGCTCCACGGCAACGGTGAAAGCCACGAAATATTCGACAGAGCAGTTGACATACTCTCCGAAACATATACCGTTTACGCCATAGATTCAAGGGGACAGGGCCAATCTGCCATCCCTTCAGAGTTCCACTATGCCGACATGGCTACCGATGTCATTAATTTTATTGAAGTTTTAGACATCAAGAAGCCGATTCTATACGGCTTTTCCGATGGTGGAATTATAGGTCTTATGGTTGCCAAGAGAAAAGGCGAGCTTATCAGTAAGCTTATAGTAAGCGGCGTCAACCTTTCACCTAAAGGGCTTAAAGGTTCTGCTTTATCAACCATTAAGAAAGATTACAAAAAGGACAAAAATCCTCTTACGGAATTAATGTTAAAAGAACCCAACTTCTTAGATTACGAATTAGAGCAAATCGATGTTCCGACTCTTATAACGATGGGCTCTGATGATATGGTTAAACCGTCTCAGGGAAAAAAGCTTAATAAATATATAAAAGGCTCCACCTTGAAAGTCCTTCAAGGTGAAACCCATGGTAGTTACATTATCGACTCAACAAAAATCGCTGATTTAATATTAGAATTTGATAAATAGAATTATTTGTTAGCGATTACGTCTTTCATATCGTATAATCCCGGTCCTTTACCTGCTAAGAATTTAGCTGCTTCTACTGCACCTTTAGCAAAGACCGATCTTGAATATGCTGTATGAGATAAAGTAATTACTTCGTCCATACCGGCGAATATTACATCATGATCTCCTACGATTGTGCCGCCTCGTACAGCGCTGATTCCGATTTCTTTATCAGATCTCTTCTCACGTCTTGTACTTCTGTCATATACATAATCATAAGAATTATCGTATTCTTCGTTGATAGAATCAGCAAGTGCAAGTGCTGTTCCCGAAGGAGCATCAACTTTACGATTGTGATGCTTCTCTACTATCTCAATATCATAGCCGGCTTCTACAAACACGTTGGCCGCTTTCTTAACAAGGTCCATTAAAGTATTAATTCCAAGTGACATATTTGCCGACTTAAGAATTGCCACCTTAGCAGATGCCTTCTTAATGTTGTCAAGCTGCTCATCCGACAATCCTGTCGTACATAATACTGCAGGGACACCTTTGTTGACACAAAATTCAACAAGTGCATCTTCCGCTTTAGCATTAGAAAAATCAATAACGACATCAGCCTCAACATCACATTTATCAACTGTCTCAAATACGGGATACTCATTAGCAACTCCCGTAAAAGGATCGATTCCGGCTACTATCTCTATGTCTTTATCTTTACTGCAAATATCAGTTACAACTCTGCCCATATGACCGTTGCAACCGTGCATTATTGCCTTAACCATAATAATCTCCTCTTCGTTATCAATTACCGTTTAAGTATATTCGAAGTATCTTACAATAAACCGTAATCCTTCATTGCCTGCTCTAATATCTTCGCATTTTCCTCAGACATCTCACAAAGAGGCGGACGAAGTGAACCGACATTTTTACCCATAAGATTTAAAGCCTTCTTAACAGGAATAGGGTTAACCTCAGAGAATAAAGCATCAATTAAAGGTAATGCCTTAAGCTGTGCCTTAAGCGCAATATCCCCACTTCCTTCAAGATAATCTATAACCATATCATGAGTCTGTCTCGGAGCGATATTAGCGATAACAGAGATAACTCCGATAGCTCCGATTGACATAAGAGGTACAACAAGTCCGTCCTCACCTGAATAAAGTTCAATATTGCCATCACATAAAGCAACTGTCTTAGCAGCCTGTGCCATATTGCCCGTAGCCTCTTTAAGACCTACGATATTGCTCTTAGTCTTAATAAGATGCGCTACTGTCTCAGGTGCAATGTTAGTACCTGTTCTGCTTGGCACGTTATATAAAATAATAGGCAACTTAGTCTCATCGGCAATCATGCTGTAGTGCTTGATAAGACCTGCCTGTGTAGCTTTGTTGTAATAAGGTGTTACAATTAAAGCAGCATCCGCGCCGTCTTCTTCCGCTTCCTTAGCATGCTGAATTGCAGTTTTGGTATTATTAGAACCCGTTCCTGCCACAACAGGGATTCTACCTTTAACAAACTCTACACATGCCTTAATTGTCTTTCTGTGTTCTTCCATAGAAAGAGTTGAGCCTTCACCTGTGGTACCGACAATAATTATTGCATCGGTATCATTACTGATGTGAAACTCTACAAGCTCTTCAAGTTTGTCATAATCCACTTGTAAATTGTCTTTCATCGGTGTAACAAGTGCCACACCTGAGCCTTTGAATATAGCCATATTATCCTCCCTATTTCTCTCTCGAGATATTATATACTACATCACATACGCCTCTGATCTCATCAGAGATATTTATTCCGGTGAGTATTACATTAGTAAACAAAGATTTACTCTTAAGAATATCAATCACTTCTTCTTGCGGAGCAATCTTCTCTTCGATAACACCTAATATCTCATCTAAAATCAGCACATCACATTCTCCGGTAGTTAAAGCCTTCTTGGCAAAATTAAGAGCGTTGGCGTAATTCTTACGCTCTTCTTCTCTTTCTTCCGGTGACATATCATCAAAAGAATCTACCGACTGTTCAAATCGGAAAATCTTAATCTCGGGCTCTAACTTATTAAGAAAATCATTGCTAAGCTGACCCTTCATAAACTGTATAATATATACCTGTTTGCCTGCTCCGGCCGCTTTAATACCTGTACCTACAGCCGCGCTGGTCTTGCCTATTCCTTTTCCGCAATAAGCAATTATTTTTCCATTGTCCATAACTTCCCTCTTAATACTGAAGTATACACATTATTTCGACCTTCTTAAAACATACGCTTTATTATACCCTAATTTATTTTTTTTTACAATATTAGGCGACTTTTTAGCGTCATTTCTGACAATTTACATATTGTATTTATTCTTATTAATCTTTATAATTTCAAGATGGTCGGCATATTATATGCCGATATCACTGTGTATAGGAGATAATTATATGATTACAACAAGAGATGATATTAGAAATATAGCCATTATCGCACACGTTGACCACGGCAAGACAACATTGGTCGATGAAATGCTTAAGCAAAGCGGAGTATTTCGTGAAAACCAGGAAGTCGCAGAACGCGTAATGGATTCAAATGATATAGAAAAAGAAAGAGGAATAACAATTCTTTCAAAAAATACAGCCATAACCTATAAGGATGTTAAGATTAATATTATAGACACTCCGGGCCATGCTGATTTTGGTGGCGAAGTGGAACGTGTTCTTAAAATGGTTAACGGTGTTATCCTCGTAGTCGATGCATTTGAAGGTTCAATGCCACAGACAAAATTCGTACTTAAGAAAGCATTAGAACTTGATTTGCCCGTTATATGCTGTGTAAATAAAATCGACAGACCTGAAGCTCGTCCCGAAGAAGTAATCGACGAAGTGTTAGAGCTTCTTATGGATCTTGAAGCTTCAGATGAACAGTTCGATTTGCCCTTTGTATATGCTTCAGCAAAAGAGGGATTTGCAACACTTGATTTAGATGGCGAGAAAAAAGATATGTCACCATTATTTGACACAATTCTTGACTACATCCCCGCACCTAAGGGCGATCCCGAAGCATCAACTCAGGTACTTATAAGCACTATCGATTATAATGAATATGTCGGACGAATCGGTATCGGTAAAGTCGATAACGGCTCCATTAAAATCAATGAAGAAGCTGTTGTTGTAAACGCACACGATCCTGAGAAATGTAACAAAGTAAAGATTTCCAAATTATATGAATTTGACGGTCTTGAAAAAATAGATGTTGATAAAGCCGATATAGGCTCGATTGTTGCAATATCGGGAATTTCCGATATCCAAATCGGAGATACACTTTGTTCGGTCGATAATCCTAAGCCGATTGAATTTCAGAAAATATCCGAACCTACGATTGCCATGAACTTTATCGTCAATGACTCTCCCTTCGCAGGACAGGAAGGAAAATATGTAACAAGTCGACATATCAGAGACAGACTTTTTAAAGAGTTAAATACTGACGTATCTCTAAGAGTTGAAGAAACCGATTCTCCCGACAGTTACAAAGTCTCGGGACGAGGCGAACTTCACTTATCGGTGCTAATCGAGAATATGAGACGTGAAGGATATGAATTTGCAATATCCAAAGCCGAAGTTCTTTACAAAGAAGATGAGAACGGCAAAAAGACAGAGCCTATGGAAATAGCTTATGTAGATGTTCCCGATGAATTTACCGGTGCAGTTATAGAAAAGCTTTCCCTTCGAAAAGGCGAGCTTCGTAACATGTCACAGATTGCCGGAGGATATACCAGAATAGAATTTAAAATCCCGTCACGAGGCCTTATAGGCTACAGAGGAGATTTCTTAACAGATACAAAGGGCAATGGTATAATTAATACCATATTCGACGGATATGAACCGTATAAGGGCGATATTGAATATCGACAGTTAGGTTCCCTTATAGCCTTTGAGACAGGAGAAGCCGTCACATACGGTCTCTTCTCCGCACAGGATAGAGGTTCATTATTCATAAGCCCCGGAGAAAAGGTATACTCCGGAATGGTTATCGGTTCTTGCTCACGAGCTGAAGACATAGAAATAAATGTGTGCAAGAAAAAACATTTAACAAATACCAGATCATCATCGGCCGACGAAGCATTAACGCTTACACCGCCGAGAATATTATCATTAGAACAAGCGATTGACTTCATAGATACAGACGAATTATTAGAGGTGACCCCTGAGTCATTAAGAATCCGTAAACGTATACTAGATCCAACTGAGAGAAAACGTGCTGCTATAAGAAAAAAATCATAGTAAGTTAACGTGAAATAAAAGAACTAATCAATCTCCGTACTATGAATCAAATTAAAAAATTACGACATACTTTGATTATACTAGTAGGAGACCTTAATGTATCTTAAGCAGAAAAAGTGCAAAAACAAAGACATATATCTGGCGATTATCGAGAAATACAACGACCCTGAAAAAGGGGCCAGAGAGCGTACTGTCCAAAGCATTGGATATCTCAGTAAGCTCAAAGAAGAATATGACGACCCAATTACACATTTTACAGAATATGCAAAAAAATTAACTAAAGAATCAAAAGAAAGTAAAACCGAAGGAATAAAGATCGATTTGACGAAAAAACTGACTACTGATGTAAATGATTCTTATAATGTCGGCTACGGTATTCTTAAATCAATTTACAAGGAATTACAATTAGATAAATTCTGGGCTTCTAAAGTAAAAGAATCTCATGTAGATTACAGTGTCGATAAGCTGTTTCGACTGCTCACGTTTACTCAGGCCATGAATCCGAACAGGGTTTTGATATCACCCGAATACAGCGATTATTTCTTCGAGCCGATTGAAATACCGACTTCTGTTGACTTAACTAAAATACTGCATATAATCTACGCCAGACGTATAGAATTATCCGACTGGATTATTGAACGCTGCACTTTTTTATATGATATAAATGTGCGTTCCGTTATCAGGAATGCCGGCAAAGGATTTAATCGATATACACCTATACCTGTTGAGAATTTGCTGCCGGACGATTCCATCGGAAAGAACCTGTTCTATGTAAAATCTACGGAGTGTATAGGCGCATACAGAGCAATATGTTACACCTCAGACGTGTTAATGTATGTCTTAGAGCATAAGCTTGAATATCAATTCAGAACTGACGATATAATAAGTTCCATAAAAAAATATAATTGCACTCATCTAGACACCAATCTGTGGCAATTTACATACTTCGACGAGATTCTTAAAGCGTGTGTCGATAAGATCGAATTATTTTCTGATAAAAAATATATGACGCAGCAGGAAATACAGCGCTTCTTACGATATTAGCTATATTCACCCGTGCGTCAACTTATTCTAAAATACTTACAGGATTCACCTGCATATTAACTTTCTATAATATTAGCAGCATCCGCCTGCACATCCGCCGCATCCGCTGTCGCTTCCGCAGCAAGCACCACCGGCATCTGTTCCGCAGGATGCACATCCCATGCCCTGAGCCTGCATCATAAGCTTTCCTGTTAAGAAGGCTTCTACGGCATCGTCACATAATCCCTCGATATTAGGAATTACCGATATGCTTAAATCCTGAAGGCCTTGTACTGCGCTTTCACCGATATTATCACATATTACGACTGCAACATTATAATCTTCCATTAACAGGCAGGCAGCCTCATGTCCGCCTTCACCGTAATTACTTACAACGGCGCTGTCAACTACATTGCCGTCTTGAATCTCATATAACTTAAACAGCTTGGCATGTCCGAAATGTTCGTCAATTTTATCATTATCATATGTTACTGCAACTACCATTATATTATCCTTCCTTAGTGCTTAGGTATCAATTTCTCCTTGCCGCCCATATATGGCTGTAATGCCTTAGGAATGTTAACGGAACCGTCCTCATTAAGATTATTTTCTAAGAACGCAATCAACATTCTCGGCGGAGCAACTACCGTGTTGTTAAGTGTATGTGCAAAGTATTTCTTCTTATCTTTGCCTTTAACTCTTATCTTAAGTCTTCTGGCCTGTGCATCTCCGAGATTAGAACATGAACCAACCTCGAAGTATTTTTGTTGTCTTGGGCTCCAAGCCTCTACATCGCATGATTTAACCTTAAGATCTGCCAAATCACCCGAGCAACACTCTAACGTTCTTACAGGAATATCTAAGCTGCGGAATAAATCTACAGTATTTTGCCATAATACATCATAATACTTCTTAGAATCTTCCGGCTTACATACAACAACCATTTCCTGCTTCTCAAATTGGTGTATACGATATACGCCTCTCTCCTCTATACCGTGAGAGCCTTTCTCCTTACGGAAACATGGAGAATAGCTTGTAAGCTTCTGTGGCAAAGTGTCCTCATCATTAAGCGTATTGATAAATTTACCGATCATAGAGTGCTCACTTGTACCGATAAGATATAAGTCTTCGCCCTCTATCTTATACATCATAGCTTCCATCTCTTCGAAGCTCATAACTCCCGTTACAACCTCAGATCTAATCATAAAAGGTGGAACACAATATGTAAAATCCCTATCAATCATGAAATCTCTTGCATAAGATATAACAGCTGAATGAAGTCTTGCGATATCACCCATAAGATAATAGAATCCGTTACCTGCAACTCTTCCTGCCGCATCTAAATCGATTCCGTCAAAGCGTGCCATAATATCAGTATGGTAAGGTATTTCAAAATCAGGAACTAAAGGTTCACCGAATTTCTCAATCTCCTGATTACAGCTGTCATCTTCACCGATTGGAACGGAATCATCAATGATATTAGGAATCTTCATCATGATAGAATTAACCTTATCAGACAATTCTTTTTCCTTAGGCTCTAATTCCTTGATTTTCTCTTTAATCTCGGCAACTTCCTTCTTGACAGCTTCAGCTTCATCCTTAAGGCCCTGTCCCATTAAAGAACCGATTTTTTTAGCAGTCTTATTCATCTTAGCACGAAGCTCGTCTGCTTCACTCTGTGCTTCTCTGGCCTGCTTGTCTAATTTAATTACCTCATCTACAAGTGAAAGCTTCTCGTCTTGGAATTTCTTCTTAATATTCTCTTTTACAATATCAGGATTCTCTCTTATGAGTTTAATATCAATCATTTTACATGATCCTCTCTCTAATTGTCCTTATATAACATTTGTTATTTAAAATGTGTAATTATAAAGGATATTTCTCAGTTAAACTTTCAACTATTGCTCTTGCTTTAGCAACTCCGGCTTCACCTTCCTTGATAACAGTAGCAATTGCCTCTGCAACCTGATCAAAATCATCCTCATTAAGTCCTCTGCTTGTAGCGGCAGGTGTTCCGAGTCTGATTCCTGATGTAACAAAAGGTGACTTAGGATCGTTAGGAATAGTATTCTTGTTAGCTGTGATATGAGCCTCATCAAGTAAAGCTTCTATCTCTTTACCCGTTAAATCAAACGGAGTTAAATCGATAAGCATTAAGTGATTATCTGTTCCGCCTGACACAATCTTAATTCCTCTGTCCTGGAGTCCTTTGCATAATGCCTTGGCATTATTTCTTACATTATTCATGTATTCCTTATATTCAGGCTGTAACGCTTCCTTTAAGCAGATTGCTTTAGCGGCAACCACATGCATAAGCGGACCACCCTGGATTCCCGGGAATACTGCCTTGTTGAAATTATATTTTTTATTAATTTCTTCTGAACACATAATCATTCCACCACGCGGACCTCTTAAAGTCTTATGTGTTGTAGTAGTTACAACATGCGCATAAGGAATAGGCGATTCGTGCAGGCCTGTTACTACAAGTCCCGCAATATGAGCTATATCAGCCATAAGGACTGCATCAACTTTGTCAGCAATCTCTCTAAATCTCTTAAAATCAATTGCTCTCGCATAAGCAGATGCTCCGGCAATAATCATCTTAGGCTTACATTCTAATGCAACTCTCTCAACTTCATCATAATCGATATATCCGTCATCTCCTACTCCGTATGGAACGATATTAAAATACTTACCGGAGAAATTAACAGGTGAGCCATGTGTAAGATGTCCGCCATGATTTAAATTCATTCCCATAACGGTGTCACCCGGCTCTAATATAGCGAACTGAACAGCCATGTTAGCCTGTGCACCCGAATGAGGTTGTACGTTAACATATTCGCATCCGAATAATTTCTTAGCTCTTTCTTTAGCTAATTCTTCTACAACGTCAACGCACTCACAGCCACCATAATATCTCTTGCCCGGATATCCTTCAGCATATTTGTTGGTAAATATTGATCCCATAGCCGACATTACGGCAGGACTTACCCAGTTCTCCGATGCAATTAATTCAATATGACTTGACTGTCTTTCCTTCTCTGCTACTAAAGCATTAGCTATTTCTTCGTCTGTATTTTTTATGTCTTCAAAAGTATACATTTGATATGTTTCCTCTCATTTTTATATTGTTACATTAATAATATAACATTGTATATCGCGACATCGACGTTATAACATTTTATACCATGACACCGTCGTTAGCCTTCTTAGCGGCCTTCACATCATTCTTAGCTTTCTTAGGCTGCTTCTTGTAATTACCTCTGCTGCTACCCGGTCCCTTCTTTCCTTTGATATGAACTCTCATGATATACCAAAGCTCTGTAGCAAGACAGATTGATGAGTATGTACCTACAACTACACCGAGAAGCAATGGAATTGCGAACTCTTTAATTGTTGATACACCGAAGATTAACAACATAAGTACCATAAGAACTGTTGTAAATGATGTAGAAATAGATCTTGATAATGTCTGAGTTATACTTTCATTACACAATTTCTTATAATCTTCAGGTTCTCTTCTCGTAAGCTTCTTATCGTTCTCACGAATTCTGTCGAATATGACGATTGTATCGTTGACAGAATAACCGATTACGGTAAGCATACATGCAATAAATGTTGAACCAACCGTTAATCTGAATATTGCATACAATGTCAATACAACAAGTACGTCATGCACTAAAGCTATGATTGCTGAAGACGCATATCTTGCATCCTTGAATCGAAGCCAAATGTATAGAAGCATTGCTACAGCTGCAACTATAACAGCGATTAACGATTCTGTACGCATTTCCGATGAAATCATAGAACTGATATTCTCAGATGAGATATCTGTCTCTTGTATTCCCTTACTGTCAAGTAAAGCCTTATTAAGTGCTTCACGTTCCTCTAAATCTAATGTTCTTGTCTTAATAATAACCTGATTAGAGCCATCAACAAGCTGTGTCTGAATATCGTTATCTCCGGTAACCTGACTTACTAAAGGAACGATTTCTGAATCGACCTCAGCTAATGTGTACTCCTTATCTAAGTTAACTGTTGTAGATGTACCACCTGAGAATTCCAAGCTGTAGTTAAGGGCTTTATTACCCATACCTGCCTGAACACCCATAGTGATAAGTCCTGCTGCAATTATAAGAGCAGATATGGTAAAGAAGATTTTCTTCTTATCAATAAAGTTGATAGGATTTCTCTTCTTAGCGCTACCGTATAGGTTAGGATTGGTAAGATCAAATGCGATACATACATTAAGAAGTATTCTTGTTACAACAAGTGCAGTAAACATAGATAAAACTACACCGATTGCTAACGTAACGGCAAATCCCTTAACCGTACCGGAACCGATAAAGTAAAGAACGGCTGCGGCAATTAACGTTGTAATATTACCATCTAAGATAGCAGACATAGCCTTCTTAAATCCGGCTTGAACACTTGCATTAGCATCATGTCCCACTGCAATTTCTTCTTTAATTCTGGCAAATATAATAACATTTGCATCGACCGCCATACCAATCGACAAGATAATACCGGCAATACCGGGAAGTGTAAGTGTTATATCGAATGACCATATTATAAATATTACAAGTGCCGTATAGAATACAAGTGCTAATGCTGCGTTAACTCCGGGAAGTCTGTACATGATAATCATAAAGAGTATTACAGCGATAAGACCAATAAGACCTGCCAACAAACTTGATGAAAGTGCATCAGAACCTAATTGAGCACCTACAATCTGTGATTGAATCTCGTTAAGCTTAATATCAAGTCCACCGATTCTGATATAAGAAGCAAGCTTCTCTGCTTCATCAATTGATGACATTCCTTCTATAATACAGTTACCGTCTGTAATTGCTGCATTAACCTTAGGAACACTTACGAAATGTCCGTCATAATAAATACCGATTGACTCGCCTGACTGATATGCCTTAGTTGTAGCATCAGCAAAAGCCTGTGTTCCTTGTTGATTCAAAGTAATTGAAACAACAGGATCTTTACTGTTCGTAGTCTGGTTAGTGTTATATCCGCTTGTTGCCGAACTTACCTGAGAACCTGTAAGAACTACAGAACCGTCAGCCTGAAGCGTCGCCAAATCTTTGTTTAATTTATATTCACCGGTTGAAGAATCGTATGAATAGTTCTCTTCTCCTGCTGTATTAGTCTGTGTAATAAAATACAAATCACCCGGAGTTCCAAGCTCTTCTAATATAGCATTGGCATCTGTTACACCGGGAATTTCTACAGCTATACGTCTGTCACCAACCTGGTATACACTTGCTTCTGTTGTCTGAGAAGA
>JAIKVT010000159.1 GCA_024685495.1 Lachnospiraceae bacterium | reverse complement strand
GCTGCAGATGCGGCTATAATCGTTGTTTCAGGTAAGAACGGTATTGAAGTCGGAACGAAGAAGGCATGGGAAATGTGTGATAAATATAAACTCCCTAGAATGATCTTTGTAACCGATATGGACGTTGATGATGCAAGTTATCGTGAAGTTATAGAAGGATTATCTGATTTGTATGGTAAGAAGATTGCGCCGTTCCATTTACCAATGAGAGAGAACGGTGAATTTATCGGTTATGTAAATGTATTACAACAGCGCGCTAAGAAGTGGAAGAGTGACGGTACTGTTGAGAAATGTGATATACCTGATTATTCTAATGAATACCTTGAGAAATATAGAGAGCTTCTTTTAGAAGCAGTTGCTGAGACAAGCGAAGAATTCATGGAGAGATATTTTGACGGAGATGAATTCTCTGATGATGAGATTAGACAGGCTCTTCGTGTAAGTGTAGCAGACGGATCTATTGTTCCGGTTCTTATGGGAGCTAATCCTCAGGCAAGAGGAATGTACACACTTATGGTTGATATTGTTAAATATCTTCCAAGTCCCGATAAGAGAGAGTGCTCAGGAATCAATGCTAAGACTAATGAAGTATATGCTGCTAATTACGATTTCTCTAAACCTAAGTCAGCATATGTATTCAAGACTATGGTTGATCCGTTTGTAGGTAAATATTCTTTCATCAAGGTTAATTCAGGAGTAATTAAGTCTGATGATGTTCTTTATAATCATCATAAAGATGTTGAAGAAAAGATTGGTAAGATTTATATTCTTCGCGGCTCTAAAGCTGAAGAAGTTCCTGAATTACATGCCGGAGATATCGGTGCATTAAGTAAGCTTAATAAGGTAACTACTACAGATTCGCTTTCAACTAAAGCTAATCCAATCGTATTTATCAGAACAGCCATTTCTGTTCCTTATACATATATGAGATATAAGGTTGTTAAGAAAGGTGAGGAAGATAAGGCCTCTCAATCACTTTCTAAGATTATGCAGGAAGATTTAACTATTAAGACAGAAAATGATCCCGCTAATCATCAATCACTTATATATGGTATCTCAGAACAGCAGCTTGACTTAGTTGTTGAGAGAATGAAAGATAACTATAAAATTGAGATTGAACTTAAGAAGCCTCGTATTGCATACAAAGAGACTATTCTTGGTAATTCTGATGTTGAATTTAAGCACAAGAAGCAGTCGGGTGGTCACGGACAATATGGTCATGTTAAGATGAAGTTTGCACCTTTAGGTGATACTAATGAAGATTATGAATTTGATCAGGTTGTAGTCGGTGGTTCGGTTCCTAAGAATTATTTCCCTGCAGTTGAGAAGGGCATAATCGAAGGTGTTCAGGCAGGACCGCTTGCAGCTTATCCTGTTGTAGGCGTTAAGACAACATTATATGATGGTTCATATCACCCTGTTGATTCTTCAGAGAACGCATTTAAGATTGCTGCTAAGGGTGCATTTAAGAAGGGCGTGTTAGAAGCTAATCCTGTACTCTTAGAGCCAATCGCAAGCATGAAGGTTGTAGTTGATAATGATTACACCGGTGATGTAATGGGTGATCTTAACAAGAGACGTGGACGTGTAATGGGTATGAATGCTCTTGATAATGAGAAGACAGAGATTGAAGCAGAGATACCTTACGCTGAATTATACGGATACGGTACAACACTTCGTTCTATGACAGCAGGCTCAGGTGAATATTCATATGAGTTCATAAGATATGAGCAGACTCCTCATGACGTTCAGGAGAAAGAAGTAGCTGCAAGAGCAAATCAATTACAAGATGATGACGAATAAAACAGTATAATTTAATAAGATTTATAATTATAAAAAGGCTAATCTTGTTTGAGATTAGCCTTTTATTATTCAATATATTTACCTTCATATTTTTGTTAATTCCTTGACAAAACAAGTGCTTATGCTAGAATTATATTTGGCAATTAAGCACTTTTTTTGTGCGATTTAGGAGGAAGTTATGTCGAACGCGTACAATCATAAAGCCATAGAGAAGAAATGGCAAAAATACTGGGAAGAAAATGAAACATTTAAGACTGATGTCTGGGACTTTGATAAGCCTAAATATTATGCTCTTGATATGTTCCCATATCCTTCGGGAGTTGGACTTCATGCAGGACATCCCGAGGGCTATACAGCTACGGATATTATGTCTCGAATGAAGAGAATGCAAGGATATAATGTATTGCATCCTATGGGATATGATTCTTTCGGTTTGCCTGCAGAGCAATATGCGGTTACCACGGGAAATCATCCCGCAGAATTCACTGAGAAGAATATAGAAACATTTTCAAAACAGTTAAAAGAACTTGGCTTTGATTATGATTGGTCTAAGATGGTTGCGACAAGCGATCCTAAGTTCTATAAATGGACTCAATGGATTTTTAAGCAACTGTATGAAGACGGATATGCAAAATATATAGATATGCCTGTTAACTGGTGCGAGGAACTTGGTACGGTTCTTTCTAATGATGAAGTTATAGACGGCAAATCAGAGCGTGGCGGATATCCTGTTATTCGAAAGAATATGAAGCAATGGGTTATTGATCAGGCTGCATTTGCAGAGAAGTTACTCGAAGGTCTTGAAGAGATAGACTGGCCTGAATCTACTAAGCAGATTCAACGCAATTGGATTGGCAAATCCGAAGGTGTAGAGGTTGACTTTAAGATAGAAGGCGGTGGAGAGTTTTCGATTTTTACAACCTGTATCGAGACGATTTACGGTATTACATTTATGGTGCTTGCGCCTGAAAGTGATATGGTTAAGAATCTTCTTGACAGAGTTGAGAACAGAGAAGAAGCGGAAGCTTATATCAAGGAGACTATGACTAAGTCTGATATGGATAGAACCGAGCTTAATAAGACTAAGTCGGGTTGTCCTCTTAAGGGATTGTATGCAATTAATCCTGTTAACGGTAAGAAGGTTCCTTTATATATAGGTGATTTCGTACTTGCTAATTATGGTACGGGAGCTGTTATGGCAGTTCCGAGCCACGATCAGCGTGACTTTGAATATGCTACGGTTCACGGCATCGATATGATTCAGGTTATCGAAGGACGTGACGTATCTGAATGCGCATTTGAGAAACAGGATTATCTCGGTAAAGGCTGTAAGCTTATTAACTCCGAAGAATTCAGCGGAATGACTGTAGAAGAGTCTAAAGAAGCAATTACAACTAAGCTTGAGAAGATGGGCGTTGCAAGACGTCAGGTTAATTATCGTTTCCATGAATGGATTTTTGCAAGACAGCGTTATTGGGGCGAGCCCGTTCCTTGTGTACACTTAGAAGACGGCAAGATTTATTTTATCCCTGATGAAGAGCTGCCACTTATCCTGCCTGAACTTGAAGATTATAAGGGTAAGAACGGTCAGGCTCCTCTTGAAAATGCGCTTGAGTGGAAGAAGTATGATAAAAATGGCGTAAAAGGTATCAGAGAGACATCTACTATGCCCGGTTCCGCAGGTTCAAGCTGGTATTATTACAGATATATCGATCCTGATAATGAAGAAGAGTTTGCCAATCAGGAATTATTAAAGCATTGGCTGCCTGTTGATTTATATGTTGGAGGACCTGAACATGCAGTAGGTCATCTTATGTATTCTCGAATCTGGAACAGATTCCTTTATGATAAGGGCCTGTCGCCTGTTAAAGAGCCGTTTCAGAAGCTAGTGCATCAGGGAATGATTCTTGGTGAAAACGGAATTAAGATGGGCAAGAGATTCCCTGAATTCGTTATTAATCCTAGCGATATTGTTCGTGATTACGGTGCCGATACATTAAGATTATATGAAATGTTTATGGGACCGTTAGAAGTATCTAAGCCTTGGAATTCCAATAACGTTCAGGGTGCTAAGAGATTTATTACGAGAGTATTTAATTTCTTTACGGATGAGAATAATATCACTGATGAAAATGATGGTTCATTAGAGAAGATTTATCATAAGACAGTTAAGAAAGTAACTAATGACTTTGAAGAATTAGCTTACAATACAGCTATCTCTCAGATGATGATATTTGTAAATGAGGTATACAAAGTTGGCTCATGCCCCAGAGAATATGCCAATAATTTTATTAAGATGTTCTCATGTATTTGCCCTCATGTTGGTGAAGAAGTATGGGAGTGCTTAGGACATGATGATACTATCGCATTTGAAAAATGGCCGACATATGATGAGGCTAAGACGGTTGATGATGAGATAGAGATTGCCGTACAGATTAACGGCAAGACTAAGACGACTATTAAGATTGCCAAAGACATTGATAAAGACAGCGCTCTTGCTGCCGGTAAGGAAGCTTTAGGCGAGCGTCTTAAAGGTAACATCATTAAAGAAATCTATGTGCCCGGAAGAATTATTAATATTGTGGCTAAATAATTTGAATATTTAATAAATTATATAAAGGAGACCTGTAATGGAAAAGATTAAAATGATAACCCCTCTTGTAGAGATGGACGGAGACGAGATGACAAGAATTTTGTGGCAGATGATTAAAGATGAACTCTTGCTTCCGTATATAGATCTTAAGACCGAGTATTATGATTTAGGTCTAAAGAAGCGTAATGAGACTGATGATCAGATTACGGTAGATTCTGCTAATGCTACTAAGAAGTACGGGGTTGCTGTTAAATGTGCAACAATTACTCCGAATGCAGCAAGAATGGAAGAGTATGACTTAAAGGAAATGTGGAAGAGTCCTAACGGTACTATAAGAGCTATTCTTGACGGAACAGTATTTCGTGCTCCTATCATTGTTAATAATATTAAGCCTAATGTAAGAAGCTGGAAGAAGCCTATTACAATCGCAAGACATGCATACGGGGATGTATATAAGTCAGTTGAGATTGATGTTCCGGGACCGGGAACTGCAAAGCTCGTATTCGAAGGAAAAGACGGTAGCAATATCGAAGAGACAATTCATGAATTTGATGGTGCCGGTGTGTTGCAGGGACAGCATAATATTGATAAATCAATTGAAAGCTTTGCAAGATCTTGCTTTAATTTTGCACTTGATACAAAGCAGGATTTATGGTTTGCGACTAAGGATACTATTTCTAAGAAATATGATCACACATTTAAAGATATATTTCAGGAAATCTACGAAGCGGAATTTGAGAGTAAATTCAAAGATGCGGGCATTGTATATTTCTATACATTAATAGATGATGCGGTGGCTCGTGTTATGAAATCAGAAGGCGGATATATCTGGGCTTGTAAGAATTATGACGGTGATGTTATGTCGGATATGGTTTCATCAGCATTTGGTTCACTTGCTATGATGACATCAGTCCTTTGCTCACCGGACGGATACTTTGAATATGAAGCAGCACATGGTACCGTACAACGTCATTACTATAAACATCTTAACGGTGAAGAGACATCTACGAACTCAGTTGCAACTATATTTGCATGGACCGGTGCTCTTCGCAAGCGTGGTGAACTTGATAAGATTGATGAACTTGTTGACTTTGCGGCTAAGCTCGAGAAAGCGTGCATTGATACAATAGAATCAGGTAAGATGACGAAAGACTTAGCGCTTCTAACAGATGAGAAGAATCCTACGGTTCTTAACAGTAGAGATTTCATCTTAGCTGTAAGAGAGACACTCGATAAGTTATTATAATTAAGTTTTACTTAAAGATAATATGATATGTTGACTGTAATATGAGTTTTGGAGAAATACAATGACACTTGAAGATGCAAGAGAATTCTTTGCACAGGACAGATATGCAACTAAGGCTACCGGAATTGTTATTGATGAGATTAAAGAAGGCTACTCTAGAGTAAGTCTTGAACTTAAGGATCATCATAAAGCTGCCGGAGATCATGTAATGGGTGGTGTATTTTATACAATTGCTGATTTTTCATTTGCGGTTGCAACTAATACGCCTGAGCATCTTACGGTTACCACTAACGGTAATATAAGTTATTATTCACAGCCGAAAGATGACAGATTAATTGCTGAGTGCAAAGTGCAAAAGGAAGGCAAAAGATTTTGCTTTTATGAGAGCACTGTAAGTGACGGCCTTGGTAATACCGTAGCTAAAGTTACCTTCAACGGTGCGCATATAAGTTAGTAAAATAATGATATATAACAGTGTGCATCTTAGCCTAAAACAGGCATATAATTTTACTATTTAACAGGAGTAGATTATGATTATATCAGCTTCTGATATAACCAAATATTTTGGAGACGACAAAGTACTTGATAAAGTAAGTCTGCAGATTAATGATAAAGAAAAATATGCTATCTGTGGAAGTAACGGAAGAGGTAAATCGACCTTACTTAAAATTATAATCGGTGAGATTGAAGCAGACAGCGGCAGCGTTAATAAGAATAAGAATATCAAGGTCGGTTACTTAGCACAGTATAATGATGGTGAAGACAGTGAAGCATCCATTATTGATACAGTGATTAACGCCAGAAGCGACCTTATGGATATGGAAAGCAGACTTCATGAGTTAGAACAGAATATGTCCGATAAGGAGGACATATTAGAGCATGAAGATTTACTGCAGAAGTTTGAAGAAGCAGGTGGACTTGTATATAAATCGCTTGCAAAATCGATTCTTAACGGATTAGGCTTTGATGATGATGAGTTTTCAAAAAAGCTTAATATGTTATCGGGCGGTGAAAGAACGAGAGTCGGCCTCGCAAAGCTTTTGATATCTAACAATGATTTGCTTATTTTAGATGAGCCTATAAATCATCTTGATATGAATGCGATTATATGGCTTGAAGATTATTTATCCAATCTTAATATTCCGCTTATTATAGTTGCTCATGACAGATATTTTCTCGATAGGACCGTAGATCATGTCCTTGATTTGAATACGGAACCTGCGATTTGTTATACGGGTAATTACACTCAATTTATGGCGCAAAAAGAAAACAGAATGCTTACTAATCAAAGAGAGGTTGATAAGCAGGATAAAGAGATTCGTCATCAAAAAGAGGTAATTAAGAAATTACAATCATTTAACAGAGAAAAATCCATAAAGCGCGCTGAGAGTCGTATTAAAGCACTAGATAAGATGGATAGAGTAACGCAGATTAAAGACAATATTAGCGATATGCATTTGCTTTTTAATACTAAGACCAGAAGCGGTGATGATGTCTTATCTGTTAATGAGATATCATGCATATATGATGATGGTAAGATTTTTGAAAATGTGTCTTTTGACTTGAAGAGAACTGAAAGAGCCGCACTACTTGGTGATAACGGAACCGGTAAATCTACAATTCTTAAGATGATTACGGGATTAAAAGAGCCTACAGGTGGAACCATTACACTTGGCTCTAATGTTAGTATAGGTTATTATGATCAGGCTCAGATGAATCTTGATGATAATAACACGATATTCGAAGAGATACATAATATGTATCCGAGCATGAATAATACCGTTATAAGAAATGCGTTAGCTAAAGTAGGGTTTATTGAAGATGACGCTAATAAATCAATAAGCGCTTTGTCAGGTGGAGAAAAAGCAAAAGTATCACTTTGTAAATTGATGTTAAGTGATGCGAATTTTCTTATATTAGATGAGCCTACCAACCATCTTGACATGGAATCGAAAGATATATTAGAGCATGCGCTCAATGAATATGAAGGAACGCTTCTTTTTGTAAGTCATGACAGATATTTTATTAATAAAGTTACCAATAAAATATTAGAACTTACCGACAACGGAATTAATGAATATATCGGTGATTATGATTACTACATAGAGAAAAAAGACAAAGTAAAAAACCGATTCGAATTTACTGAAAGTAAAAAAGAAACAGCGAAATCCAATTCAAAAGATGATTGGAAGAAGCAAAAGGAAGAAGCGGCCAGATTAAATAAAATTAAAAAAGAATTGAAGTTAGTTGAAGAAAAGATAGAGTTATTGGAAAATGAACTGTCTGATATAGATTCAGATTTAAGTAATAGTGAAATTGCTACTAATTCTTTTAAGCTTAATGAACTGACAGAGAAAAAATCAGACATAGAACATGAACTTGAGCCTTTATATGAAAGGTGGGAAACTTTAAGCCTTGAACTTGCATAATAATTTTTACTCGAATAAGAAGGTGTGTTATCAATGTGATTTTAAAGGGGAAAATGATGGAAACAAAAATTTCTAAAGCAGTAATTCGAAGATTACCAAGGTATTACAGATATTTGGGGGATCTTCTCAATAATAAAGTGGAAAGAATCTCATCTAATGAATTAAGTGATAAGATGAAACTTACTGCTTCTCAAATCAGACAGGATCTTAATAATTTCGGAGGCTTTGGTCAACAGGGCTATGGTTATAATGTAAGATATCTTCATGATGAAATCGGCAAGATACTTGGTCTTAATGAAACACATAATATGATTATAATCGGAGCAGGTAATCTTGCTTCAGCAATTGTAAGATATGATAAATTCGAACAATTAGGTTTTCCTACAATTGGAATGTTTGATGTCAACAAAGATTTGTTCGGCACAACCATTAACGGAATTAAAGTTTATTCAATTGATGAACTCGATGATTTTGTTAAGAACAATCAAATTGATATTGCAGCTTTAACTTTACCTAAAGAAAATGCTATTGAAGTTGCCAACAGATTGGTAAGTCTTGGTGTTAAATCCATTTGGAATTTCACACATATTGACTTAGAATTAAACGATGACGATGTTGTTATTGAAAATGTGCATTTGTCAGATAGTCTTATGAGATTATCTTATGAAATAGCATCTCGTGAAAAAATGACTGATTAAAGTAAATAAAAACTTGTTTATTAATTTATCTGACAGGACGATGTAATATGAATGAGATGAATTTTTTGGCTGCCTTAAAAGGCAAAAAAGTACCTATATTAGTATTAGATCAAAAATGGCACAGACTTTTTGCTGTCAGCGGAAAGCCTAAAAACATTATTGAAAATGAAGCTGAGATCAAGGTGCTTTTGGCTGAACAGGGCAAGCTTACAACTGAATTAAAAGAGTATAAAAAAGTAAAGAGTAATCTTATGCAGGGAATCGTTCAAAATATGGAAGGCGCCGAAAGTGAAAAGCATGTTACGCAGGCTCAGAATCTAAGTGATAATAAGCGCCTTATGGAAGAGTCTAAGCAAAAGATTGAGCAGATAGAAGACAGACTTATGGAACTTCCAACTCTTATTAAAGAGATTAATGAAAAGCTCATGCTTGATACAATGACTTTTTGTTATGAGAAGCTTCGAACCAACAGTTCCGAAATCAATGAGATAAGCACCTGGATTACAGAGATGCGAGTTGAACTTAAGAAGAACCTCATCAGAAAGCAGAACCGGGAGATTAACAACAGAGAGATTTATGCCTATATGAATGACATATTCGGCAAGGATGTAATGAATCTGTTTGATGTAAAATACGAAGATTATGAGCAGAACTTAAGAGCTAATGAAGAGGCAATAAAGAAGGCGAAAGAAAAAGCGCTTGAGAAAGCCAGAAAAGAAGAAGAAAAAGCTAAAGAGCTTGAGAATATTAAAGCAGATTAATTATATCAACAAGGGCGTAAAGTATGAAGAGTATATTGACATCATCACAAATGAAACAATGTGATTATAATACAATTAATTACTTTTGTATTCCTTCACTCGTACTTATGGAACGGGCATCGGAGAGTTTTGTTTCTGTTTTGACTGATTATATTGATTTCGACAGTCGCGTATTGGTTTTTGTCGGCTCGGGTAATAACGGTGGAGACGGTGTATGTTGTGCAAGACTGCTTCATAACTATGGATATAATGCTGCTTTATTATTATGTGGTGATAAAGATAAATACTCGCCTGATTTAAATAAGCAGTTAGAAATCGCAGCAAAATACAATATTGAAATTGCATCTGTTACAGATATTGATAATTATGATGTTCTTGTCGATGCAATATTTGGCATAGGTTTATCCCGTGATATAACAGGCACCTACGCTGATTATATTAAAGCCTTTAACGATGCTGAGTGTTATAAAGCGGCAATTGATATACCAAGCGGGATTAATTCAGACACCGGTTGTGTTATGGGTGTTGCATGTAATGTTGATATTACGGTTACATTTAATTATAAAAAACCGGGGCATTTACTTTATCCGGGAAGGGAATATTGTGGATATACATATATAAGAGACATCGGAATTAATGACAATAGCTTCTTAGATGATATAACGCCCGGGATTTTTAATTTTGAAAATGTTGATTTACACCTTCTTGATAATAGAAAATCCGACAGCAATAAAGGAGATTTCGGTAAGGTCTTAATTATTGCAGGGCAAAAAGATATGAGCGGAGCCGCATACCTTTCCGCTAAAGCGGCTCTTAGAATGGGAGCAGGTCTTGTTAAGGTTTATACTTTTTTGGATAACGGACCTATTTTACAAAGACAACTTCCGGAATGTTTAATTTCCACATATGATTCATATGATGAAGAAAAACTTTCTAAAGAACTTAATTGGTCAAACGTCTGTGTTATAGGGCCGGGAATCGGACAAAGCGATGATGCGACTTCTATGACGCGTTATGTTCTTGATAATTATGAGAAGCCACTCATAATAGATGCCGATGCAATTAACATAATAAGCAAAGATTTGTCGATGCTTAATTGTAATAATCATAACCGTATTATTACACCTCATCTTGGAGAAATGAGACGTCTTATACAAATTGACATTTCACAGATTAAAGAAGATATGATTAAGGTTGCAAGCGACTTTGCTAATTCGCATGAAATTATAACGGTACTTAAAGCGGCATCGACTGTAACTTCGACATTAGACGGAAAGTCATATATTAATACTTCCGGCAATAATGGAATGTCTACTGCGGGAAGCGGAGATGTGCTAACGGGTATAATAGCAGGTTTGATTGCTAATAACATAGACTGCGATATTGCAGCCGGACTTGGAGTATACATTCATGGTCTGTGCGGTGATGAAGCGGCACTTAATACTAACGAACATTATCTTATGGCATCAGATATTATTGATTCAATAAGAAATGTGATAAGAGGCTTATAATGGATAGAGAGAGGGTATGTGCTTATATTAATCTTGATAATATAAAGCATAATGTTGAAGAAATTCATAAATGTAATCCTAATGCAGACGTAATGTGTGTAATTAAAGCAGACGGATACGGACATGGAGCGGTAGAATGTGCCGGCGTCTTAGAACGCTTAGATTATGTATGTGGCTTTGCCGTTGCTACAGCAGATGAAGGAATTGAGCTTAGGATTAACGGTGTAAGGAAACCGATTTTGGTACTTGGTTATACATTTAAATCAAGCTATCACAGCATGATTAGTTATAATATAACTCCGACAATTATCTCATATGAGATGGCCAAAGAGTTTAATGATGAATGTGCTAAAATGGGTGTTACACATGATGTACATATCAAAGTTGATACGGGAATGGGACGAATAGGCTTTAGGAATAACGATGAAGATTTGTCCACAATTGAAGAAATCAGTAAGCTTAGCAATCTGAGACTGCAAGGTATATTTACACATTTTGCCAAAGCAGATGAGACAGATCTTACATATACGAGGAAACAACTTGAAGTGTTCCATGATATAATTAATAAATTGTCTGATAAGGGAATTACTTTTGATATAATTCATGCTGCTAATTCAGCTTCTATTATCGGATTTAAGGAAGCGGCCTTTGATATGGTAAGAGCCGGTATTATTCTATACGGACTGTGGCCGTCTGATGAAGTATCACGACTTATTGATTTAAGACCTGTTATGTCCATAAAAAGTCACATAGTATTTATCAAAGAAATTAGTAAAGGTGATTCAATAAGTTACGGCGGAACATTTGTTGCCGAATCAGACATGAAGGTTGCAACTATTCCCGTAGGATACGGCGACGGATATTCGAGAGGTTTATCTAATAAAGGATACGTGCTTATTAAGGGTAAAAAGGCGAAAATACTCGGTCGCGTATGTATGGATCAATTTATGGTCGATGTTACAGGAATAGATGATGTAAATGTTCTTGATAGCGTTACACTTCTCGGACAAGACGGTGATGAAATTATCACAATGGAGGAATTAGGAGATCTTTCCAAAAGATTTAATTATGAATTTGCATGTGATGTCGGAAAGAGAATTCCAAGAGAATATATTTAGTGTTTGATTTGTCCCATTTTTCGGACATATATTTTTACATATAGAGGAGTAAGATTTGGGTAAAAATAATAAATTCTCCGGACTGTTTCGTAAAAAAGAAAGTAATCCCGAAGAATTAATTGAAATTGTAAATGCCAGTCATGAGCAAGGCGTTATTAATACCAATGAGGCTGATATGATTCAAAACATCGTAGAGGTCAGGGACAAGGATGCCAAAGATGTTATGGTGCATCGTAAAAATGTTGTTGCTCTAGACGGTAAGATAAAGCTGAAAGAAGCCATAGATTTTGTTAATGACAACAGCTTCTCAAGGTATCCCGTATATCTTGATGATATTGATGATATAATCGGAAGCATTCACATAAAGCAGATGCTTAAATATGTAAGTGATCCTAAGAATCTCAATAAAAGGCTTCAGGATATTGACGGTCTTATAAGAGAGATCAGTTTTATTCCCGAGACTAACGCAATTTATTCCGTATTTACCAGGATGAAGATAAGAAAGAACCATATAGCAATTGTGGTTGATGAATACGGACAGACTTCGGGCATAATAACAATGGAAGATATATTAGAAGAAATAGTCGGCAATATAGTAGATGAAAATGATGCCGAGACATCTAATATAGTTACACTTAATCAGGATGAATATCGAATTGACGGACTTACCAATATCGAAGACGTTGAAGAATTATTAGATATTAAGATTGATGGAGATTTTGAGACGCTTAACGGATTTTTAATTTTTAAACACGGGAAAATCCCTTCTGATAATTCCACATTTATGGTAAAAGATTATGGATATAAATTCTGGGTTACTAATGTTCAAAATAAAGTTGTTCAAGATGTTAGGGTAACAAAACTTGATAACGAGTCAGATTAATGATAGAATTTTGATAACAGAAAAGAGGTAAAAATGTCAGGACATTCAAAATTTTCAAACATTAAACACAAAAAAGAAAAAAATGACGCTGCAAAAGGTAAGATTTTTACAGTAATTGGAAGGGAAATAGCAGTCGCTGTTAAAGAAGGCGGACCGGATCCGAACAACAATACAAAGTTAAGAGATGTAATTGCTAAAGCTAAGTCTAATAACATGCCTAATGATACAATTGAGCGTGGTATTAAGAAGGCTGCAGGAGATATGGACTCCGTTAATTATGAGACTTGTATCTATGAAGGCTATGGACCAAGCGGTACGGCAATTATCGTTAAGTGCCTTACAGACAATAAGAATCGAACTGCTGCTAATGTAAGAAATGCGTTTACAAAAGGACATGGCAGTATAGGAACACAAGGTTGTGTATCATTCATGTTCGATGAGAAAGGACAGATTATCATCGACAAAGAAAAATGCGATATGGATGCCGATGATTTGATGATGTTAGCGCTTGATGCCGGTGCAGAAGATTTTTCTGAAGAAGATGACAGCTTTGAGATTCTTACAGATCCGGCTGATTTTTCTGCAGTAAGAGAAGCTATCGAGAAAGAAGGCATTGAGATGGCTGATGCTTCTGTTAGCATGATTCCACAAAATTATGTTACACTTAAGACAGAAGAGGAGTTATGGGACATTAATAAGATACTTGATCTTCTCGATGAAGAAGATGATGTTCAGGAAGTGTTTTACAACTATGTTGTAGAGGAAGAGTAGTAATCTTATTGAAAAAGAACAGTAATATTGTTGTAGAAGAACAATAATAGTGTTATAGGAGAAGAACAATAACAGATTTTTGGAGCTTGAATATTAAATAATGTATTAAGGGAGAACAAATTATGAAAAAGATTTTGTATGCTGCAAGTGAGTGTGTGCCATTTATTAAGACAGGTGGTTTGGCAGATGTTGTAGGTGCTTTACCTAAAGAATTTGACAAGAAGAATTGGGACATAAGAGTGGTACTTCCCAATTACACATGTATCCCACCCGAATTTCGTGATAAGTTTGAATACTTAACAAACTTCTATATGGGAATGGGTTCTCTTACAGGTGAAAAATACGTAGGTATTTTCCAATACAAATATCAGAATATCACATATTATTTTATTGACAACTTAGAGTATTTTGAATGCTTCTATCCTTATGGTGATGTCAGATATGATATGGAGAAATTCACATTCTTTGATAAGGCAGTTCTTTCAATGCTTCCTGTTATTGATTTTAAGCCTGACTTAATTCATTGTCACGATTGGCAGACAGGTCTTATTCCTGTATATCTTAAGAATGAATTTTCAAACAATCAATTCTTCTGGGGTATTAAGACTATAATGACAATCCATAACCTTAAGTTCCAAGGTGTATGGGATGTTGAGACGTTACAGGGATTATCAGGATTATCTTCTGATTTATTTACTGCCGACAAATTGGAATTTAATAAAGGTGGTAATATGCTTAAGGGTGGCCTTGTTTATGCTGATTATATTACTACAGTAAGTAAGACATATGCAGAGGAAATTCAGACTCCTTATTATGGTGAAGGATTAGACGGACTTCTTTCTGCAAGACATTTTGATATGCAGGGTATTCTTAACGGTATTGATTATGATATGTATAATCCTGAGAGTGATTCGCATATCTATAAGAATTTTAACGTTAGTAATTTCAGAACTAATAAGAAGGATAATAAAGAAGCATTACAGGAAGAGCTTGGACTTACGGTTGATAAGAAGAAGTATATGATTGGTCTTATCTCAAGACTTACCGATCAGAAAGGACTTGATCTTATTAACTATGCAATAGAAGGTATTGTTGATGAGTTTACTCAATTTGTAATTATCGGTACCGGTGAATCTCGTTATGAGAATATGTTCCGCCACTATGCATGGAAATACCCGGATCGTATCTCTGCAAATATTTGCTACAATGATGACTTGGCAAGAAAGCTTTATGCATCTGCAGATTCATTCTTAATGCCTTCAAGATTTGAACCTTGTGGTCTTACACAACTTATTTCATTCAGATATGGAACGGTTCCTATTGTAAGAGAGACAGGCGGACTTAAAGACACTGTTGAAGCGTATAATGAATATGAACATACCGGAGACGGTTTTTCATTTACCAATTACAACGGTGATGAGCTTCTTAACACAATCAATTATTCTAAACATATCTTCTTTGACAAGAAGGTTCAATGGAATAAGATGGTTGAACGTGGTATGAAGAAGGATTATTCTTGGAATGCTTCGAAGTTTAATTATGAAGGATTATATAATCATTTAATCGGAGAATAATTTATGGCTAAAAAATATTTGAAATCTATTTTATCACTTATAATTGTGGCAGGTCTCATTTTAATGAGCCCTGCCACTGAGGCATTGGCTTATAATGAGTCGGTTAATAACGATGTTGAAGATTCTGCTTTTTCGGACTATGATGCAGCGCCTTATATTGTTATGATTCCGGTAGATACGTCTAAAGAGCCATATGTCGGTAATCCTAAAGCTGTTGATGTAACTGATATTGGTGATTCAGACAGCTCGGTTATTAACTCTAATAATTTAGGCTCTGCAATTTATAATAACGATTGGGATAAGTATTCGTCTAATCTTTATTATAATCAGTTATCTGATGAGAAAAAACAAATCTGGGATGAGATTAACAACTTAGCTTTTTCTTATCTTGCAGGATATAATGCCGGCATTGATTTTGAAGAATACGGGGGGAACTATGTTCTTGGCAAGATAGACTGTGAGCCGAATGGAACGCCTGTGTTTACGAGCACCGAAGATTTACAGCAATTTATATTTATGTACTGGGGTTCTAATCCACAGTATTATTTCCTTAGTGCAAACTTAAGATTTAATGATGATTTCTCAGCCATTTACCCCGGAGTATATGAAGATTTTGCAAGTGCATCTGTTAGGTCTGTTGCTACAAGTAATTTTGAGACAAGACTTGCGGGATGGGTTTCAGAAGCCGGAGAAGCTACATCGGAATCTGAAAAAATGTCTAAGCTTCTAACGGCTCATCAAAGAATTTGTGAAGAAGTAGAGTATAATCATGAAGTTATTTCATCTACCGGTGACGGAGGTGAGGCAATTACGGAAGAAGAGGATCAGAAATATCATACACAGAGTGCTTATTCTGCAGTAGTTGAAGGTGTTGCAGTATGTGCAGGATATGCCGAGGCTTTAACTTGTGTATGTAATGCTATTAATATAGATGCAGATTGCATGACAAGTGATACTCATGAATGGAATAATGTGAGAATTAATAATTCCTTCTACAATGTTGATTGCACATGGGCAGATCTTGGCGCCGGATATAAGTATTTTATGAAGAGTAACAGCGATTATGCTGTTGATAAAGCAACTAATGTTAAGTCCCATACGCCTAGAACGATATATGGGGATTTAATGCCTGAATGTACATTAACTACAGGTTCGACACAGTCTGAAGTTGGCACACTACCATCACCGGTTGGCACTGTAGCTACACCTGTATGTGATGTTACCAAGAACGGTAATACTTATGATATAACAATAACTGATGATACAAGTGGTGCTAAGATTTATTATACAACTGACGGCAGCATACCATCACCTGTATTTACAAAATGTAATGTATATACGGGAGAATTTAATGTAAGTGATTATTCTAAGGTTAAAGCAATGGCTATTAAGGATACATATTTAGACAGTTCTGTTGTAACGGCGAAGATGGAAGGTGAAGATACATCTGATAATGTAATTTCTGTTGATACGGCCAAAGGTATAGCATATGTTAAAGATGGTGTAACAGGTACGGCTGCTGCAGTTCCACTTGAATATATTACAGAAGGTAAAGTGTACAGAATGTATGATTCGAGAAGAGGAGAGCATTTCTATACTAAGAATTCAGGCGAAGCAGCTTCTCTTATGGCAATTGGCTGGGATCATGAAGAAAATGCTGATTTTACCGTAGCATCTGCTTACAACGTTGATGCTATTCCGGTATATCGACTGTATAATGAGAATAATGGTGGAATGCATTTTTACACGGAAAATGCTGCCGAAGCCAGATTGATTTCAGGACAAGGTTGGATATATGAAGGTATTTCGCATTATGTATATAATAAGACATCAACTAAAGGTTCACCGCAATACCGATTATATAATCCGGGAAGCTCTAACGGAGAACATAACTGGACAGCAGATATGGGAGAATACAATATGCTTGTAGGACTCGGCTGGAAAGATGAAGGCTTGTGCTGGAGAGTGTTATAAGGTTTAATAATATAATTAGTATATGAGATTTTAAATCGGTTTTTAATCGTAAGATTAAGAACCGATTTTTTTGTAGTCTAAAATATTAATGATTTTTAAAATATGATAAATTTTGTACAATTTTTTTCGATTTAGCAAACCACAATTTGTAGCGTAAATTTAATATTTTTTGTGACATCAACAACAAAATATGGTAATATATAGTAGTTATTATGTGTGCAGAGAGGAATGATTAAAAAATGTCGGCTAAGAATTTCAATGCAGACAGTAAAAATAAAAAGAATGATCGCCTTAAAGATATACTTTTGTTTGTGGCTATAGGTTTATGTTTGCTATTATTTCTTAGTTCATTTGGACTATGTGGTAAGGTAGGCAATGTACTTGCCGGATTTTTCTTTGGACTGTTCGGTGTTATTGCATACGCATTTCCTATATTGTTGCTTGCAGGTATTTTTTATGTGGCAGTTTTTTATAAAATGTTTTATGATAACCGAAATCCTGCCATCTTTAAAATGATATATATATTCTTCTTTTATATTTTTTTTGCGGCATTTATTGAAATAATAATTAATGGTAATGAATATATAGGACCTGCTCAGGCATTTCAGGTTGGATATGATGAAAAGTACGGCGGTGGATTCTTTGGCGGTGCAATTGCAGCTGTTCTTTGTGGCGGATTTGGTGAACTTGGCGCATTAATTATAGATATTATATTACTTGTTATTTTCTTAGTGCTTCATGTTAAAAAGCCCGGATTCGGCAGTTTGTTCGATAAGCTTGGTAATTCTTCTAAGGACGCCGTAGACAGATCCAAAGATAACAAGAGAAGAGAACTTAACAGGCGTGAAGTTAATCGTATTAAGAAGCAAAGGGATATAGATAGGGATATTACTAATAAAGATCGTACCTCACGTAAAGTAAGAGGTGTTGATTTATCTGCAACATCTCTTAGAGAGACAGAAGTTAAGCCTAATGATACAAATAACAATAATGTTAATGTTGCTGATGTAGACGGTATGAGCGAGATTAATATCAATATGTACGATGAAGTAACTGATGAAGAGATAGAACCTACTTCCGTTACAAGAGTTCCGCTCAAATCTGATTCAAAATCAACTTCAATGATACATTTTGCTCAGGATAATAATAAAGAGCCGGAAGCTGATACAACATTTTCAAACGCAACAGATTCATCAGACTCAGTTTCTGCAGCTTTATACAATGATAATAAAGAGACTGATAATGATGTGCGAAATGTTCCTGTTGATAATAATGTAAATAATACGGATGTTGATAATGCAATAAATACTCCGATTGACAATAATGTGCTCAACACTCCTGTTAGCAATCCATCAAAGCCTATAGATGTGAATGCTAAAGAAGATGCTAAAGATGATACTGCAGGTAAGAGCCTGTTGTCGGAACTTAATAATAAAAAGAACACCAAGAGAAGCAGTAGTTATAAATTTCCACCGCTTAATTTGCTTGATCCGCCTGCTACAGGAAGTAAGGATTCTAAAGCGCATATTAATGAGCAGGGTAATAAACTTATTCATGTATTACAGATATTCGGTGTAGAGGCACAGCTTAGTGATATCACTCACGGTCCGACAGTTACCAGATACGAGATAGTTCCTAAGATGGGAACTAAGGTAAGTAAGATTGTTAATTTAGCTGATGATATAAAGCTTAATCTTGCGGCGCAGGATATAAGAATAGAAGCACCGATTCCGGGTAAATCTACAGTGGGCATTGAAGTGCCTAACGAAAAGAACTCCGCTGTAGCATTCTCGGATCTTATGAGAGATAAGAAGTTTAAATCGGCTAAGTCTAAGGTGGCATTTGCGGCAGGTCGTGATATAGCGGGTGATATTGTTATTGCTGATATTGCCAAGATGCCTCATATGCTAATTGCAGGTGCTACAGGCTCCGGTAAATCAGTATGTATTAATACAATTATTATGAGTATTTTATATAAGGCCAGCCCTGATGAAGTTAAGCTTATAATGGTTGATCCTAAAGTTGTTGAATTAAGTAATTATAACGGAATTCCACATCTTCTTATTCCTGTTGTTACAGATCCTAAGAAAGCATCTCAGGCTCTTAATTGGGCCGTTTCAGAGATGATGAATCGTTATACTAAGTTCGAGCATGCAAGGGTTCGTAATATTGAAGGATATAACGAGAAGATTGCTGCCGGTGAAGTTAAGGTTACCGGAGAAGACGGTGAAGAAGTTGTAGTCAATGAAAAGATGTATCAGATGGTAATTATCATCGACGAGTTGGCAGATCTTATGATGGTTGCATCTAATGAAGTTGAAGCTGCTATTTGTCGTATCGCTCAACTTGCCAGAGCGGCCGGCATTCATCTTATAGTTGCAACTCAAAGACCTTCCGCAGATATTGTTACAGGCCTTATTAAAGCTAATGTTCCGTCACGTATTTCATTTGCCGTATCATCAGCTATAGACTCCAGGGTTATCTTAGATGAGGTTGGAGCAGAAAGATTACTGGGTAAAGGTGATATGCTTTACTTTCCGCAAGGTGCATCCGGCCCCGTTCGTGTGCAAGGTGCATGGGTGTCTGATGATGAGATACATCGTGTTACTGAATACATTATTAACAATAATAATTTTGACAACAGTGAATCTGAAGAAATTTCAGAAAAAATTAATCAAACCGCATCGGCTGTATCAGGAGCTCCTTCAACTGAAGGAAATGATGCAGACGATAAAGATCAATATTTTGAACAATGCGGTAAGCTTATAATCGAAAAAGGCAAAGGCTCCATTGGAATGCTGCAACGTAATTTCAAAATTGGATTTAACAGAGCGGCAAGGATAATGGACCAGCTAGAAGAGATGGGTGTTGTAGGACCTGAGGAGGGCACAAAGCCTAGAAGAGTGCTCGTTACAATAGAAGAGTTTGAGGAAATGTTAAAAGGGTAAAGGAGGAGCATTGTGAAATCTGATATTGAAATCGCTCAAGAAACAAAATTACAACCTATTAAAGAGGTTGCATCAACGTTGGGACTTGAAGAAGACGATCTGGAATTGTATGGAAAATACAAAGCAAAGCTATCTGATGAATGTATGGCAAGGGTGTCCAAAAATTCGGACGGCAAATTAATCCTTGTTACAGCTATTAATCCTACGCCTGCCGGTGAAGGTAAGACAACTACAAGTGTTGGACTTGGACAGGCATTTGGCAAATTAGGACTTAAGGCTTGCTTAGCTCTTAGAGAGCCGTCACTTGGACCATGCTTTGGTATGAAAGGTGGAGCTGCAGGAGGCGGTAATGCACAGGTTGTCCCGATGGAAGATCTTAATCTTCATTTTACGGGAGATTTCCATGCCATAACTACAGCGAATAATTTGCTTGCAGCAATGCTTGACAATCATATTCAACAGGGTAATGAGCTCGGTATCGATCCGAGAACCGTTGTATGGAAGAGATGTCTTGATATCAATGACAGAAATCTTCGTAATATCGTAGTTGGACTTGGTGCTAAAGCAGACGGAATGGTAAGAGAAGATCATTTTGTAATAACTGTTGCCTCAGAAGTAATGGCAATCCTTTGCCTTGCAAATGATATGAACGATCTCAAGAAGAGACTTAGCAAAATAGTTGTTGCATATAACTTTAAGGGCGATCCCGTAACTGCAGGTGACCTTGGAGCGACAGGTTCTATGGCTGCACTTTTAAAAGATGCATTAAAGCCTAATATGATTCAGACATTAGAGCATACACCTGCTCTTGTTCACGGTGGTCCTTTTGCTAACATTGCACATGGATGTAACTCGGTTAGAGCTACTAAGATGGCTATGAAGCTTGCTGATTATACAATTACTGAGGCCGGTTTCGGTGCTGATCTTGGAGCAGAGAAATTCTTTGATATTAAGTGTAATATGTCAGGCTTAAAACCTGATTGTGTTGTTCTTGTAGCTACTGTAAGAGCACTTAAGTATAACGGTGGAATCCCTAAGGATGAGCTTACTAAGGAAAATGTTGATGCTTTAGCTGCAGGTATATGTAACCTTGAGAAGCATATTGAGAATTTACAAAAATACAATGTGCCTATCGTTGTTACACTTAATGCTTTTGTAGCAGATACAGATAAAGAAATAGAATATGTTAAGAATTTCTGTGAAGAAAGAGGATGTAAATTCGCCTTATCCGAAGTTTGGGAAAAGGGTGGCGAAGGCGGAATTGAACTTGCCAATGCAGTTATCGATACTATCGATAATAAGCCAAGCAATTTCGCACCGTTATATGATAATTCTTTAAGTATTAAAGAAAAAATCGAAAAGATTGCAACAGAAATCTATGGAGCAAAAGACGTTGCATATTCGGGTCCTGCCGAAAGAGAGATTAATCGTCTTGATAAGTTAGGATTTAGTGATATGCCGGTATGTATGGCTAAGACACAGTACTCTTTATCTGATGATCCTAAAGTACTTGGAAGACCTACAGGATATACTCTTAATATCAGAGAAGTGTATGTATCTGCAGGTGCCGGATTTATAGTTGCCATTACAGGACAGATTATGACAATGCCGGGTCTTCCTAAGAAACCTGCTGCTCTAAATATTGACGTAACTGACGATGGCATAATAACGGGACTTTTCTAAGAAAGGAATATAATGGAGACAATAATTATTGACGGCAAAAAGATTTCACAGGATATCAAAGATGAGCTCGCTGTAAAAGTGGCTGATTATAAGAAAAAGGGAGTAGAGATTACATTAGCTGTAATTCAGGTGGGTGATGATCCTGCAAGCTCAGTATATGTAAGAAATAAAAAAAGAGCATGTGAATATATTGGAATTAATTCTAAATCATATGAACTTCCTACTGAGACTACTGAAGAAGAATTATTACAATTAATTGATAATCTTAATAATGATGACAGTATTAATGGAATCTTAGTTCAGTTACCGGTTCCCGATCATATTGATGAGAAGAAGATTACTAATGCAATTTCACCGTTAAAGGATGTGGATGGATTCCATCCGTATAATGTCGGATGTCTGTCTATCGGAGATAAAGGATATATTTCATGTACTCCTGCCGGTATTATAGAACTTATGAAGCGCAATAATATTGAGATCGACGGTAAGAATTGTGTGATTATCGGAAGAAGTAATATTGTAGGAAAGCCGATGTGTGCTCTTATGCTTAGAGAAAATGCTACCGTTACGGTTGCACATTCTCATACACAAGACTTAAAGGACCTTTGTAAGACTGCTGATATCTTAATTGTTGCAATCGGTAAGAATAATTTTGTCACATCAGAATATGTCAAAGAAGGTGCCGTTGTAATAGATGTAGGTATCCATAGAGACGAGAATAATAAATTATCGGGTGATGTTCTATATGACGATGTTAAGCCGCATTGTAGTGCCATAACACCTGTGCCCGGTGGTGTGGGACCTATGACGATTGCCATGCTTATGAATAACTGCGTGGAATCTGTCAATATTTTGAACAAGTAATTATTATCTTTAGGAAATTATTAGCTTTAATAAATTATTATCTTTAAGAAATTATTATCTTTAAGAAATTATTATCTTTAGGAAGTTATTGGTTATAACAGGAATTAATGATATGAAATGTGCTAATTGTGGAAAAGAAATTAGACCCGGAAGTGTATATTGTGAGCATTGCGGTAAAGAAGCAATGATTGTTTCTGACTATAATGTGTTAGAAGATGAGGTCTTGCATTCGTTACTTGAGGATGATGACGCATTTGCCAAAAGACAAGCAGCATTAAAGAAAAAGCAGGACGAAATCGACAGACAAAATGCATTAAAGGAAATGCAGGAAAAGGAACAGGAAGAAGTCAAAAAGACCGGCAATGCATTTATTGACAAAATATGGAATGTAAAGCGTAACAGAATAATATTTATTATAAGCTGTATCGCAATCATTTTAAGTATCGCCGCAATCATATTCTTTACATCATTCAGATTCAAAATGATTCAGGGTAATTCTCTTGATAGTAAGAATGAATATGAAAGTGCAATCGAAGTCTACAAGCAGGCTCTTTTAAAAGATCCAAAGTCAGTAGAGGCCAGGGTGGCTATAGGTAAAGATTATATCAATCTTGAGAACTATACACAGGCAGAGGAAATCTTATTAGAAGCCCTAATGATAGACAGCGAATCGGTTGATGTATATAAGGCTTTAATCATACTTTATACAACAACTAATGATACTGAAAAATTACAGGAGCTTGAGAAAAATGCACCTAATTCTGCAATAAAGAAATTGTTTGACGATACTGTGGTAACTGCACCGACAGCTTCCGTTAAAGGTGGTAAATACTCTGAAGATCAGGAAATAACACTGACATGTGACAGTGATTGTACCATTTATTACACGCTTGATGAGACTGT
>JAIKVT010000154.1 GCA_024685495.1 Lachnospiraceae bacterium | reverse complement strand
CTTCTTAAGTGCTCTTACCGCATCGGTTATATTAAGGAAAATTCTGGTGTTATTATCAAAGCATTCTCCGGGATGCTTCCATGAATATGCAACTGACGAAAAAGCAGCCAAATGTAATACATAATCAGGAGCAAACTCTTCTACCATTTCATTAACAGCCTTCTCATCAAGCATGTTACATTGCTTAAAAGAGATGTCTAATACATCTTTATAAGAATCCATATCTAACTTGGGTTCATTGATGTCAGCTCCTAATACGTGATATTCCTTTTTGTTATCATACAGATAATTCAGAAAATGTCTGCTTACAAATCCCGAAAATCCCGTGATTAAAATTCTCTTCACTTTACTCTCCTTCTTCCTCTACTGTATCTTCTTCCTTTTTCTCTGTATCTGCGTTTTTCGATTCAGCATTCGCTTCCTCTTTTTCTTCAGCAGAATCTGTGTCATCTTCTTTTTTCTCTAAGAAGATTTTACGTGTTACAAAGTTAAATACCATAACTACGGCTGTTGCTATAATCTTAGAGCCTGCAGTTGCAACACCTTCAAATGTCATGTTGAATAAGTAGTTGACTACGTCTGTACACCACTGTGTAAATGCATTACACCAACCAACATTTTCGATAAGTGTCATACAACCTAAGATAATAAGCTCATTAAGTCCGAGTCCTATAACACTAAGTACTACGAAAATCGTAAATTCCTTAGCGCGGTTCATATCATCTTTACGAGCAAATACCCATCGCATGCTCAACATATAATTGACAACAATGGATACAAGAAAACCTAACAGCGCTCCTATAAGTGCCGCGGTCGTAGCTTCTATTCCGACTCCTCTTATCAGTCTTGCAACGACATTAGTTATTATGAAGTCAACGATAAAAGATATTCCGCCAACTACGGCAAATCTTAGTATTTGTTTAAATAATTTTCCCATTTTCTACTTTCTATCCTTCTTTGGAAATCCCGCCTTAACTCTTACAAAGAACAGTCTGACTAAGGTTGAGATAAATGTTGCGATGTAAGGAAGTAATCTTCTCTTTGATTCTCCATACATTCTCTTCTGAAAATCAATGGGCACTTCACCAAATCTAAGCCTGTGATTTTTCTTATTAAGCTGAAGCATTAATAATACTTCTTCAAGCACGTCATAATTCTTACATTTTAACTTAACTCTCTTAAGCTGTTTAGTGTGATACATACGATAATCCGTAGATAAATCATGTGCACGCAGTCCAAGCATTACTCTGTATGCAAAGTTAAGTAAATGACTCATTATCTGAGATGACTTGGCGTCATTAGTCTTACCGCCTTTACAATAACGGGACCCGATTACCACATCACATTTATCATTAACAAACTTCTTATGCATTGCAGGGATTGCAACCGGAGGATGCGAGCCGTCCGAATCCATAATTAAGAACTTGTCCATCTTAGCATGTTTGATGGCTGTCTTAAATGCTCCTGCAAAGCCGGGCATTTCCTGATTAATATATCTTGCCCCGTATTCCTCACAAACACCCTTTGTGTTATCTAATGGTTTTTCTGTGTCAACGATTAGTATCTCGTATTCCTCACCGCATTTCTCAACATTTTCTATTATCTGCGGCAACAATACTTTAAGATTTTCTTCTTCTTTGTATGCAAGTAATACAACGCTTATTCCCATATGTTTTTCCTCTTTTAAAATTTATAATTATATTCTATGCAAACAACCTATTCATTATACATTGTAATTGGCATATTTTCAATAGATGTACTATGTTAAATCACATGTTTTGAGACTACGCCCGCATCGGTGCGCCGTAAATCATATATGACAACAAAGTTACTATATCGCATATCCTATATCCTCTAAATGGTGTAAAGATAAAAAGTGCTGCCACACCCAAAATTGCTATCCATTTATGTTTTATTACCACGCCTTTATAATGATCGAATACTTGTTCAATTCTTTCATCTCTTAATGTCAGAAGGGTAACAAAAATCGCAAGATAATAGAATAAAATCGCATATACATAACGACCATAATCAACCTTAAGTATTAGTTCCGGCAAAAGGGTCAACGTTCCGGCCAACACTATAAATGTTATAAATTTATCTATGCCGGTTTTTGCGCTCTTAGCATACTTTCGAAACACCATTGTCATAAATATAATATATGGTGAAAACAGCACAATAAATATCGACGAATCCTCCAGATTCCACTTGTGAAATTCCTGCTCAACACCCGCCACGTCAAAGCCGAGTATTTCATGAGCTAAGACCTCTTTATGCGGCAAATTGTCAACCGATACTTTAGCCGCAAGAGCATAACACTCATCAAAAACTTCGGTTCCATAATGATGGCTGAAGAACTCACAATATAAGAAAATAATCGATGGCAGGATAAATGTAAGAGCCAGGATTATGATGTATTTTATTCGAACTTTTTTTTCCGTCTTAACAATACATTTATAAAGGAGCAATACTAAAATGATGTTAAGATTCATAAACACGAAGCCTTCGTGAATAAGCGCCGCTAACGTTACAGCCGGCACAATCAGCCACTCCGCCTTCTCGTATATCAAAAGTATCAGACAAAACAGCGTAATAATCATAAGATATACGTCGAGTCGTCCGAAATTATCGCTTGATAAAAACATCGGTACCGATATTAGAATGAGCACTGCGAGTACAGCTTTAGCACTGTTTGTCCTCTTCTCATCACATTTTGACAATACCGCTATGACAAACCAAAGCAGCATCACAAAAAAGATCGCAGTCGCAACTTTCGATATAAAATAAATGGTGTTATAGCTTATCGCATCGAAAGGAACCAAATTATCGTATTGCCAAAGCAAGGTTCCGAGCACCCCGCGCGCCATAAAACCGTATTTATAGGAAAATGCGTATACGGTGGTATTCATAATGTCGAGCCTGTGCTCCCAATATACGAACACGCATACAACCATATACACCATTATCGCAAGCAAATATATTAAGTTATACTTATTGGTTAATACCTTTTTCATCTAATTTCACACTCTTATCAAGGCCAACTATATAGCCGTCAATTCTGTAGTAATTAAGATTGTATGTATTAGCATCGGGCAACTCATTTTCCTTAGCACTTAAGAACAGATACATGTGATTAGGAAATGTCTTGCCGTTTTTCCTCTCTTCGAATTCCGCCCTTGTCTTTTCATCTGCAAACGCCGTTAAATCACGGCTCATATACGTCATATTCATGGACATTCCGTGCTGCTTTGCAAATATTTCAAATTCAAGCGCACTGATTCCGTCCCAGTATAAATCCTGAGTCGGCGGATACACTACAATGGTATCACACTTTTTTGCAATTTGTTCCCAAAGCTGAGACTTAAGATCCGACTCATATGTAGCAGTTTTATGAAAATCGTCGTGTTTTTGCTTCATCGCTGCCGATAAATCGATAACCTGAGTAAGAAGGCAAAGTGCCATCAGCAAAATCACAACGGCCTTTTCTATTAAGAATACCTTCCTCTTAGGGAAGAGCTTACTTGCATAAGTCTCCTTCTTCGTTCTCGCAAATATGCAGGTTGGAACAAGCAATGCAAGCGTCATTATCATATAGTAAACCGGCCATATAAATCTTCCCGTGGATCTGAATATGCTAAGCAAATTCCATATAAACTCCGGATATGGAATGCTGAATAATTCGCGGCCTCCAAGCGTCCACGTCGGGCTGAGCGCAAGGAATGTAAACACTACCATGTATATCAGAAGCGCCACTACGTAAGATACGGTTTTTCTTTTATTTCCGGGAAATGTGTTAGTGAAAGCGCTATCTTTTTCTTTTCCGGATACGCCCTTTTTAGCGCCATCTTTTTCTTTTTCAAATGTGCTTGTGTTAGCGCCGATCCTTTCATCTCGCTTTATTATCCTTGCGCGCCTAATCAAATATGCAATAAGTAAGATTATTGCCAAAATTACAAGAATTATCATGCCAAGACCAAGATATGCAAAGCCTTCGTTTTGATACGGAGTTACAAGCGCATAGCCTCTTACAAGTCCCGAATAGCTTATCTCTTTAAAATCATGCGTGAAATGACCGAAATCCGTGGCATATGTCGCCGGATTAAAGAATGCATCCATATTAAAAGATAAAATATCAAGACCACCGCTTCCGCTCGCATTAGTCTCACCATAGAACATTCCGACCATCCAGGCAAAGAACAAGGTTACTACAAGCGGTATAACAACCGGCATTATACATCGGCTAATCTTCTCACCGTTAATTAAGTCCTGCACTATGGAACATAGAAGTATTCCGAGCAAAATAGGTGTAAAATACGCATTTATTAGCGTTCCGCACGTTAAAAGAGCAGTCCACGCTCCTATATATTTTGCGCGCTTCATTCTGTCTCGATAAAGCCATAAGACAATTCCCGCAACAATCAGAAAATGTGCGCTTAAAGCCGTATGAAGATACATTCTGTTAAGAAGTATAGGGGATAATACAAAGAAAAAGGCTGATATCACATTTACCAGAATATTGGAAGAAAATCTCCTAGTGATTAAAGCCCCGAAGCCACCCATTAATGCATAGCACAAAAGACCGAACAGTCCCATATACTGAAAGGACGCCGGCAAAATTCCCGAAAAAATCTTAAAAAAAACAGCAAATAAAGGAATGGAGTCGGTATAAACCACTGATACCGGCTCACTGTATATACCTTCCGTAAGGCCCAGCGGAAAACTCCAGGGCGTGTCACGATAGTATACCCAACCCATATAATGCTGCGTTAAATCAATACTGCCCTCATAATCATCAGAGTGAAGCAACCACTCCGTATTAGTAGGGTTGATAATAGAAAAGCCATAGATTAACACAAATACAAACATGCCAATCACAAGCCCGACAATAAAGGCGTATCTGTCTTTATTTTGGTATATGTGTTTTTTCTCCACGTTACTCACATTTACCTCTTCTTCTCGTGCTTTTGATCATATAACAACTGTAATTTGCGCTCAATGTACTCATCATCATTCATCTCGTTGATTCTTTTTTTGATTACGCTCTCTTCCTGGTTCAATTGATTAATCTTCTCTTGAAGCTGTTCTTTCTCATTCTCAATTTTTCGAACCTTAAGATGCAATTCATCTAATTCACGTTCTTTTTCAAGGTCTAAATCCATATCGTGTCTCCCCATTATGCTAATTCAACTTGTCTCTAACATTATAGCAGATAATCTGCTTTTGAAACAGTATTGTTTAATGTTTCTTATCTTCTTCACTGACCGGTCTGAACAGTAGGGCAATCAGATACGGCATTGCAAATATTACAGGCATTATGTATCTTGAATTACCGTTATCGGGACCGACCATACAAATCGCGTAAATGATAACGGGAACGAGATATGTCAGCACATATTTGCCTCTTTTTTGGAAAAAACTGAATACAATCATGTATAGTATAAGCCACGGCATAAGACCAAGAGAGGCAAATATATTCACGATTGGCGTTTTTTCAAGCATCAGTATGAATTGATATACGGCATACCTTAACACCTCTGTCTTATCGCTATGAGTCACATAAAGGTCGGTATATTGATCTTCAGTGTCATGTTTTTGCAGATATGGCTCAAATTCATAGTACTCAAGATCCGAGATTTTATCGATATCCCAGTATTCATACGTATTATTAAGTATAGATTCAATATATGTGCCCGGATGCTTTAAGAACATTTTCCACCAGGCGGAGAAGTATTTGCTTATATCTTCGCCGGTTGATTCCTGGTTAAACTTCTCCTTAACCCAATCACTAAGCATCGGTTCATATAGCTTCGGCAGCCTGTTATAAGGCAGCACGCCGTTAATTGCTTCTTTTTCCTCTTCGGTCACTTCATCCGGATATTCAGTTACATATCTTGCAGTCTGCTGGAAGGGTACACTTAACATTTCCTGCTTGCCTACAGGCGCTACGTTCCACATCGGAAGAAGGAGCGAAGTCCACACTAACTGATATATCAGTATTATTGGTACAAATGTGACAGCAATCCTTATAATATATTTCCTATATGCAATCGCGTAAACTACGGCTACGATTATCAGTATATACCAGCCGTAATTCTTCGTAAGCATGATAAATGCGCTATCAAGCGCCATCATCAGATTAAACTGCCATTTCTTAAAGATCTCGCCGTCCGTTCTGGCCACTTCGTACATCATTATCATAAATAACAGTAAAAACGCGGCAAACAACGTATCTTTCACCATACAGATGGCATACATTGGGAATATCGGAAGGAACATTATTACAAGTTGTATGAATAATATCCTCTTTGGCGTTACACCAATATAGCGTAAATATTGCAACGCGGTCGTGAATACAGCGGAAATAAACAACATATGTAACACAACATAGATAGCAACGCCTATATTTATATCGCCAAAAATATTTAATCCTAATTTAAAAAATAGCTCAAACAGCATGGTTGTCGCAAACGGATGATGATTAGTGTAATATGTCTGCGGAGGCTGCATTGTTGTCAGTTCGTTGATATAACTTGGTATCTGAAAGCTTTGCATCATCTGAACAACGGTGTCCGTATTAGCCGTTCCGGGATAGAATATTATAAAATATGGAAGCCATGCTATGAAAAACAGGCCGAATATAAATAAAGAATTCTTCCATGTAATAGCCGTTGGCTGCAAGGCTTTTTGTGTACAAAATCGCCTGATTAGAAAAGCTATTATCTTAAGCACCACAAAACAGACTATTCCAAGCGCTATACCATGTATAAGCGAGCGCAGAACATTAATAAACGATCCGAACACATAGTACAACGAATCATTTTCTTTAAATGAAATTGCAAAAAGCTGTAATATTGAAAATACTGCAGAAAATGCGATAAGGACATTTCTCTGCCACTTCTCTAAGATTATTTGTCCGCCTTTATATATCATTACTGCAAGGCAAACCGCAAGAAGCACCAGTGTTATCCTAGATGTCTTCATAGACAGATAAAGCGTCCTGATTCCAACAATTATCTCATTATTAAAGTCGATATCTTCTGTATTAGCCTCCGTCACTTCTGCAACAAGAGAAAGCTGCAAACCGACACTGCAGAAAATACCCAACAAAAGGGAAATAACGCCTCTTATTCTGTTAGACATTCCGTTCATTTTATCCATAGCAACTATTTAACCATAAAAACACGATAATGACAAGAAAAACCCGATTAAGTACGGCCCGGGTATAATCCGGCTATACATAATCGGGTAATTATACTTATTAACATGTCTACTTAATCTACACCTTGAGATTCTGTCTGACTAACGCCTTCTTTAGGGCTATCTCAGCTCTCAATACATCCAGATTAGCCTCTTTTTTGGCAAGTCTGTCTCTCGCCCTCTCTTCTGCGGCATGAGCTCTCTTTTCGTCGATCTCGTCAGGCCACTCTGCTATTTCGGCAAGGAGCGTAACCTTATCGGGAAGAATTTCTGCAAATCCGGCATAAACACCGGCTCTAATATCTTCCTTCTCCGTCTTAATAGTAACAATTCCGGGCGCAATTACAGTCGTAAGCGAAATATGCTTAGGATATACACCTATTTCACCCTCTGTAGTATTAAATTCTATCATTTTAGCTTCACCTTGATAGAAAATTCTCTCAGGTGTGATAATCTCAACATCTACCAAATTGTCTGCCATAGCCTAACTCCTTACTGCATACGAGCACGAACTTCGTCTATAGAACCGGCATTAAGGAAATGTCCTTCAGGAATATCATCATGCTTTCCTTCAAGAATCTCTTTAAATCCACGGATTGTCTCATTAATAGGTACGTATTTACCTTCTAAGCCTGTAAACTGTCCTGCTACGAAGAAAGGCTGTGATAAGAATCTTTGTACCTTTCTTGCACGGCTTACGACGAGCTTATCTTCTTCTGACAATTCATCCATACCAAGAATAGCGATAATATCCTGCAATTCTTTATATTTCTGAAGAATCTCCTGAACTCCACGAGCCACTTCAAAATGTTCTTCACCAACGATACGAGGATCAAGAATACGTGATGTTGAACCAAGTGGATCAACAGCCGGGTAAATACCAAGCTCGGCGATTGAACGCTCTAAAACGGTTGTTGCATCTAAGTGGGCAAATGTTGTTGCAGGTGCCGGGTCAGTTAAGTCATCGGCAGGTACATATACCGCTTGAACTGATGTAATAGAACCGTTCTTAGTTGATGTGATACGCTCTTGCAAAGCACCCATCTCTGTCTGTAATGTAGGCTGATAACCAACGGCTGAAGGCATACGTCCAAGTAACGCAGACACCTCAGAACCGGCCTGTGTGAAACGGAAGATGTTATCGATGAAGAGTAACACGTCCTTTCCACCTTTATCACGGAAATACTCAGCCATTGTAAGTCCTGTAAGACCAACTCTCATACGAGCTCCGGGCGGCTCATTCATCTGTCCGAATACCATACAGGTTTTCTCTATAACGCCTGACTCCTTCATTTCGAAGTATAAGTCATTTCCTTCACGTGTACGCTCTCCTACACCGGTAAAAACTGAATATCCACCGTGCTCTGTAGCGATGTTATGAATTAATTCCTGAATAAGTACTGTCTTTCCTACTCCGGCACCACCGAACAGTCCGATCTTACCACCCTTTTGATAAGGACAAAGCAAGTCAACGACTTTAATACCTGTCTCAAGCATTTCCTGTGTTGTTGATTGCTCTTCAAATGTAGGAGCTTTTCTGTGAATTGGTAAATGATCAACATCCTTTGGATCTTCTATCTCATCAATAGCTTCTCCAAGTACATTGAATATTCTACCAAGTGTAGCTTCTCCTACCGGAACAGTTATTGGCGCACCGGTTGCTACTGCCTCCATACCACGAACGAGTCCGTCCGTTGATCCCATGGCAATACACCTAACAGTATCATCACCCAAATGTTGTGCCACTTCCACTGTTAAGTTCTTACCATTTTCCTGCTTAATTGTAACAGCATCATTAATTTCAGGAAGATGTTCTTCTGTGAACTTAATGTCAAGTACGGCACCGATAATTTGAGTAATTTTTCCTATATTATTCTCTGCCATTTTTTTACTCCTTAAGATTACTTAATAAAGTACACATCTTACGATATAGCCTCAGCACCACCAATAATTTCCGTAAGTTCCTGAGTAATCGATTCTTGACGTGCTCTGTTATACTTCAATGTTAAATCACTAATAATATCTTCTGCATTGCTTGTTGCAGAATCCATAGCTTGCATACGGGCTCCGTTTTCTGAAGCAACAGCCTCAATAAGTGCTCCGTAGATGAGACTATTTATATATTTTGGAACTATCATGTCTAAAGCTTCTTCAGGATTCGGTTCAAAAGTCATAATCATCTTATCGTCTTTATCATCCTTTTTCCTGTCTTCTTCCGGTATTTCTACAGGAAGGAGCTTTAAAAGCTTAGGTTCATGAACTACCGTATTTTTGAAATGCGTATATGCTAAATATATCTCTCCGACCTCGCCATTTGTAAAAGCATCTAAAACTTCCTGACCTATATCCATAGCATCATCAAATGTAGGTGCTTCCATAACTTCGTCGTGCTGTGTGGCCACGTCATAACCTTTATGTTTTAGCATATCATGGGCTTTTTTACCAATTGTATAAAGCAAAACATCTTCTTTATCTAATTGATCGCTTTCAGTAATAAGCTTTGTTATATTACCGTTGTATCCTCCGGCTAAACCTTTGTTAGAAGAAATAGTAATTACAGCTTTCTTCTTAGATTCTCCCGCCTTAAGATACGGATGTTCTATTGCTCCTGCTCTGTCAAGCATTGAGCACACCGTATTATACATATAGTTAAAATACGGATCGGTATTTTCAGCTTTTTGTTTTGCTTTTTGCAATTTAACAGTAGATACAAGCTTCATGGCTTTAGTGATTTTCTGAGTGCTTGAAACACTCTGTTTTCTACGTTTTATGTCTGTCATAGAAGCCATAAAATATTACCACCTTTCACATGATCTACTTGTAATTGTCCTTACATTCCTCAATTGCTTTGATGAGTTCTGCCTTAGTATCATCATCAATTTCCTTCTTCTTTCGGATAGTTTCCGGAATTTCAGGATATTTCGTATCGATATATTCAAATAAAGCTTTCTCGAATACAAGCACATCTTCAACAGGAATATCAAGTAAGTATTTCTGTGTAGCTGCGAAGATAATTATTATCTGATATTCAACAGGCATCGGATCATACTGTGGTTGCTTAAGCATTTCACGGATTCTTTCACCTTGAGCTAACTTCTCAGCCGTATCAGCATCAAGATCCGAACCAAACTGTGCGAAACTTGCTAACTCTCTGTACTGTGCTAATTCCACACGAATAGGAGCGGCAATCTTCTTCATAGCCTTAATCTGAGCTGCACCACCTACACGGGATACTGATAATCCGGCGTTGATAGCCGGTCTGAAACCAGCGTTAAATGCATCAGTTTCAAGATATATCTGACCGTCTGTAATAGAAATTACATTAGTAGGAATATATGCACTAACGTCACCTGCTTGTGTTTCGATAATAGGAAGCGCTGTGAGTGAGCCTCCTCCGAATTCATCACTAAGTCTTGAAGCTCTCTCTAATAATCTTGAGTGTAAGTAGAATACATCTCCGGGATAAGCTTCACGTCCGGGTGGACGACGGAGCAGTAATGAAAGTGTACGATAAGCTGTAGCATGCTTACTTAAATCATCATAAATAATAAGTACGTCTTCTCCATTCTCCATCCACTCTTCTCCGATAGCACATCCTGAATAAGGAGCGATATATTGAAGTGGAGCAAGCTCTGAAGCTGTAGATGCAACTACTGTTGTATAAGACATTGCACCAAAGTCTTCTAACTCTTTAACGATACTTGCAACTGTAGATGCTTTCTGACCTATTGCTACATAGATACATTTCACACCCTGACCTTTTTGATTAATAATTGTATCAATAGCTATTGCAGTCTTACCTGTCTGCTTGTCACCAATGATAAGCTCTCTTTGACCTCTACCGATTGGAATCATAGAGTCAATAGCTTTAATACCTGTCTGCAACGGTGTATCAACAGATTTTCTGGCAATTACACCATGTGCTACTCTTTCAATTTGACGGTGCTTGTCAGTTTCGATAGGTCCTTTTCCATCAATAGGTTGACCTAACGCATTAACTACACGTCCCAGCATAGCGTCTCCAACAGGAACCTCTACAACTCGGCCTGTTGTCTTAACGGTATCTCCTTCATTGATATTACGATGATCACCGAGTAAAACGGCACCAACGTTATCTTCTTCTAAGTTCAATACCATTCCATATACTTCACCAGGAAACTCTAACAATTCACCTTGCATTGCTTTCTCAAGTCCGTGAACTCTGGCGATACCGTCGGCAACCTGAATAACTGTACCCACGTCTGCCACTTCTAACTGAGAAGCATATCTTTCCATTTGCTCTTTAATAACAGAGCTGATTTCTTCTGGTTTTAAATTCATGGAGCAGTTTCACCTACTTTCAATTGTATTTTGGACATTTCCCTAGATAACTCATATATTTTTGTTTTAACAGAACTGTCTACAACTCTGTCTCCTATACGAATTACCATACCTCCGATAAGCTCGGGGTCTACTTCATAGTTCATCTCAAACGACACATAATCGGTAGTATCAAGAAGCTTCTTCTCTATACTCTTCTTACGGCTGTCAGATAATTCCATCGGTGTTGTAACATATGCTACGCCGATATTCTTATATTCTTTCACCCGATTGATATAGTAAGTGAAGATATCTTCCATATCCTTGAAATGGTCTTTTTCGATAACCATTACCATTAGTCCAACAATCTCGTCATTGACGCGACCTTTGAAAATGCTTTCAACCACTTCAACTTTTTCATCTTTGACAATTTGCGGATGACACATCATCTTGGATAAATCTTCGTTCTCTTTAAGAACATCTAAGATAACCTTAACCTCATCGTCAAAGTCATCGATTCTATCCTGCTGCAAAGCTAATTCAAATAATGCATCACCATATACATTAGATACTAACTTTGCCATGTAGAATCACCCATCTCTCTTAATGTTTCATCAACTAAGGATTCCTGCACTGTAACATCCATATTGGCTGCAACAACTTTCTTGGCCATAAGAGCTGCAACAGTAACCATTTCCTGCTTAACCTCATCAGCAACACGCTTCTTCTCAAGCGCTGCCTCTTCTTCGGCTCTTGCAATAATTCTGGCTGCCTCTTCCTTAGCATCACTGACTATCTTCGTCTCGCTCTTCAACGCCTTTTGTCTAGCTTCAGCTAAAATCGCATCTGCTTCTTTATCAATATCTTTAATCTTTGCCTCATACTCAGCTTTTAACTTAGCGGCTTCTTCTTTATCATCAGTAGCCTTGGCAATATCGTTTGCAATCTTATCCTTTCGATCCTGCAACATCTTCTTTGCCGGATTCCATAACAAATACGAAAGAAATAGGAATAATACAAATACTGATATAGCAAGTAACGCGGTATCATGCAGTAGCTGGACATCCAGATTGAATAATCTTGTCATTCGCTACTTCCTCCTTTCAACTTTCCAACTTTTTGGACTAACCTACAAGCGGTTTTACGAAAAGAAGTAACATAGCTACTAATAGACCATAAAGACCTGTTGTCTCTGCAACGGCTTGTCCAAGTAACATAGTACCTGTAATATCTGACTTTGCACCCGGATTTCTACCAACTGCTGCTGCTGCAGAACCTGCTGCATTACCTTGTCCAATACCGGTACCGATACCGGACATAACTCCGAGACCTGCACCAATTGCAGAACATGCTAAAATTAAATCTTCACCTGTAATATTCATTGTTTGATCCTCCTAAAATAAATTATTCATCGTCTCCGATTGCATTAGTTATGTATGTCATCGTCAACATACTGAATACGTACGTCTGTATCGCTCCTGAAAACAAATCAAAGTATACATGCAGTGCTGCCGGCCATATGTAGGCTATCTTCGATAATAGACCATATAATAAGGCCATCATAACAGTTCCTGAAAGTACATTGGCAAACAAACGTAATGACAATGATATTGGCACCGCAATATCACCTATCAAGTTAATTGGTAACCAAATCGGTAACCAAGGTGGTAACGGTGAACACTTATCAATCCAAATTTCTTTTAAGCTGTTATGCTTAAACGTGTTAAACCATATAAGTACAAATGTTATGAGCGCCAATGCAAAAGTCGTTCCATAATCTGCTGTTGGCGGTCTTAAACCAAATAGGCCCGATATATTGCTCAAAAGTATAAATGCAAATATTGTAAAAATGTAATTTGCAAACTTTGGTGCATGCTTACCCATGGTTGAACCAACCATACCCTGAAGCTTTTCTACCATAAGTTCTACTACATTTTGAAAACCATCCGGAACTTCTTTGGCATGTTTCAATTTCCGGTTAGCCACAATACCAAACCCTAAAAGAATCAGCATGACAATCAGTATACATACATGACTTGTTGTAATCCATACTTCTTGTCCGAATATAGTATATGAAAACAGTCCATGTATCATAAAATCTATATTATCAGCTGACGCATCTGCTAGAATAAGTCCATTCACATTTTCACCTCCTTTTTATTCTCCTTTCTTTTTTTAAATAGCTTTATCATCATAGGCTGTGCATAAGCACTAACCTTAAGCCCCATAATAGCTATAAATGCGGGTATCCAATTACCTAGATTAAAATACGTCATTATTACAAGCACAACTACTACGATTATGTATCGTAACACTGATTTAAACCGCAACACACCCGCTTTGGCGTTATTTTCGACCGCCGATTCGATAACTAAGGCCATGTTAATTGCCATAAAAATCGCAAGTCCAACGCCAACCCATGTTCCGGTTGAATATCTTAATTTATCTTCTACAAACCATACGCCCGTTATCTGAACAAGGAAACCCCATGCAATTATCCCTACAAGTAACAAAGGCAAAGATTGATTTAACTGCTTAAGTCTCTTAATTAACTTTATCATTATTCTTCTCTTTTGAGCCTTCGTCTGTATCTTCTACAACAGATATATCCCTGCTCTTTTCATCAGACGCCTGTTTCATATTATCTTGTTGTTCTTTAGCTATCTCATAAGGCTGCTTTTGTGCCTTCAGATATTTCTGAACCAATTTATATACATTACGAATCCCGGCTGCCGCTCCTATAACAAAAAGGATTACGCTTATCCACTTAATGCCTGTCTTATTAATAATAAAGACCGAAAGTGCTACCATAAGTCCGATAGGAACTATCATGCTGATTCCGATTTGCATAATCAGAACCAACATTTCACCGATTTCGTTTTTTTTCTTATTCAATCTGCCACCTACAATGTAATATTGATCTCTCGACCGGTGGATTCGTATTTATAAAATTCTACACCCGATGCCCTAAGCATTCTCTTAGAGGCTATGACTGAAGGTGTGTCCGCATATTTATCAGAATCATATATAATCGTCTTGATACCGGCTTGGATAATTGCTTTAGCACACTCGTTACAAGGGAATAAAGATACATACAACTTAGTACCCTCCAAGCTTCCGCCTCTGTAATTCAAGATGGCATTAAGCTCTGAGTGTGTCGTATAAAAATATTTATTATCAAGAGGTTCTCCCTCTCTGCACCAGGGAAACTCATCATCAGAACATCCAATGGGAAATCCGTTATATCCCATCGATAAAATCTTGTTATCCTGACTTACTATACAAGCTCCTACTTGTGTATTGGGATCTTTCGAACGCATTCCGGACAGTTTTGCAACTCCCATAAAATACTCATCCCAACTAATATAATCTGTCCTCTTATCGCTCATAACACTACCTCTTTTGGTCAAGTATATTAACTAAATCTTCTAATGTCTTCTTAATGGATTCATAACACAATCCGTATAACTGTAAAGAGCCACCGTACGGGTCGGGTATCTCAAGCTCGTTACCCACATAGGATGACAACACGAATGTATTATCCTCGTTAGCTCTCGACAACTTATCTATAATCCTGTTCCTGTGCGATTCTTCCATGGTAAAAATTATCGTCGTGGAATTAATATCTTCATCCTTTAATTCCACAGCATGATAATCTTCCATCTCAATGCCGTTACTTGAAAGTACCGCTTCTATCTTAGGATTGAGAGGTTCCGGAAATTGTACCAATATTCCGCGTGATAATATCTCATAGTTTTTATCCAACTCCATATTATCAAGTATGGCTGCCGCCATAGGGCTTCTCGAAGAACCGTTTTTACCTGCGAAAATTATACGTGTAATTGCTTCTTTATCGGCATTGACAACCTGGTGTCCCGCAGCTTTGAGAAGCCTGTTCATTATCGCTAAACCTATGCCTTCGTTATTGAAGCTTTCGGCATAAATCTTATCGACATCCGTCTCATCAAATTCTCTTAAGATACCGTATAGATTATGAGCTATCTCTCGTTCATCTTCTGCTGAGCCGATTGATTTAATTACATCGGCTTTGTATCTTTTGATATTCTCATCACTCGCGATAATTCCGACGGTACTTCCCGATTCTTTACCTTCTCTTACCTGTGAGTTTATATATGTAGCTACCTTAGAGGGATCGCCTTCTACAATTATAAGATTGGCGTTAGGTGCGTAATGTCTGTATTTCATACCCGGTGCTTTGGGTTTAACTTTATCGTCTACTTTCAGAATGGAGGTGTCGATATCGACCCTGCCGATTACCTGCTCTAACATTTCTCGTGTAATAACACCCGGTCTTAGAATCACAGGTACATCGGATGTAAGATCAAGTATTGTGGACTCTAATCCAACGGCAGAAGTTCCCGCATCAATTATTGCGTCTATCCTACCTTCCAAATCGTTATATACATGCATAGCCTCAGTAGGACTTGGTCTTCCGGATACATTAGCAGAAGGAGCCGCTATAAGACATTCGCTTCTTATGATTAATTCTCTTGCCACATCATCAGCAGGCATCCTAACAGCAACCGTGCTAAGACCCCCCGTTGTGTGTCTTGGAATTGATTTACTTTTTTTTAAGATAATGGTTAAAGGTCCCGGCCAAAAATTCTCAGCTAAGGCGTTTACGCATTCCGGAATCTCTTCCGCCGCTTCGTTAAGCTGATAAAGTTCCGCTATGTGCACAATTAGCGGATTATCGCTTGGACGCCCTTTAGCCCGATATATTTTCCTGGCAGAACGTGAATTCATAGCATCGCAGCCCAGTCCATAAACCGTCTCTGTGGGAAATGCTACCAGACCGCCATCTTTTATAATCTGTGCCGCAATATCTAATGCGGCTTGACCTTCATCGGACTCATCAACCTTAAGTAACAGAGTTTCCATAGAGGTATTATAAACATTTTTCGCTGTTCGTTCAACAAAAAAGTGTCATTTCTCTATGTTATTTCATAGTGCGATAATACAAATTATTTCATAGTTTCGCTTATCATTGTCCATGTGTCGGCTGTTTCACTGCCCAGTTTCCAAGCACTTACTCCCGCCAAGTCCTTACTTGCGGCGTATTCCACGCGCTCTTTAAGCGATTTATTATCTACAATCCAGATCATATTTTTCGTGTCGCCACTCACCCACTCAGCGTAATTTTCTTTATTGTCTTTGAGCCATGTGGCAGTCGCATTATTTGACGAAAGAAGCGTCGGTGTATCTTTAAGTAAAACGACCTCACTTGTTAACGTATTACCCGTTTGCTTCCACAGTCTTGTATAGAACGGTATTGCAAGTATAAGCTGGTTCTTATTTACACCGATTTCAAGCATGTCCTCAACTCCCGATTTTACATAATTAATCGAGTTGTTAGAGCCCGCCTTTTCTGAGCCCGTCCATGTCTCATCATATCCGAAAAGCACGATATAATCAGCAAATCTTGCCTGTACCTCCACATCGTAATCAGCGGAATTAATATTGTAATTATCAACTGACAACATCAAATTATTATCATGACATTTTAAAGCTAATTGTTTGATAAATTCCACATAACCTTCAACATTAGAATCGCCTACGGATTCGATATCAACATTTATACCGTCAGCTCCTGCTGCAACAGTAGCGCTTACTAAATTATTTACCAGGTTCTCTCTGTTAGAAGCTACTCCAAGTAGTGAGCTTTCATCAACATCCTTCTCTAAGTTGTTGACAAGTGCCCATACTTTAATTCCTTTGTTATGGCATGTGTTGACATAATCTGCAGATGCGAAATTGGTAATGCTGCCCTTGCTGTCCTTAACCTGGAACCATGTCGGACATATTACGTTCATTCCGTTTGCCGTAGTAAGTACACTGTTCAACTCGGAGTTTGCCACGCTTGTGAAAATCTGGTGCCATCCCATTCTAATCTTCTCTTTCATGAGATTATGCGACACGCTTTCCTGTGCTACTCCGACCTTGTTAGTTACTGTCTCTTTGTCTTTGAGATAGCCGTTGGGGATGCAACCTAAGATTGCATCTTCCGTAAGTATTTGACTCCAGCTTCCGTAGTTTTCAACTACCGTAACATTGTCTCCCTTTTTTGCAGTATTAAGTATCTTACTTCTGTTGCCACCAAAGCGTCGCATCTCAATGTCG
>JAIKVT010000132.1 GCA_024685495.1 Lachnospiraceae bacterium | reverse complement strand
ACAGTCTCTTTCATTCCGTTTTTATTCTCATACGGAACTACTATTATATCAGATTCTGCCGCATCGGCAACAGCTTCTTTAAAGCTTATCACGTTACTTATGGTAGGAATTACAGATCGCTTAGATTGTTGCGCAGCTGAGCGGGCAATATTTTGATAGCGCTCTACCTTCTTTGCTTTTTTCTTATCGTCAAGTTTTACCACGCAATATTTCATCTCAACGGGAATAACCTCTGATACTCCAAGTTCAGTACACTTCTCAATTATCGTCTCCATCCTGTCACCTTTAGGAAGTGCCTGATACAACTTAATCGTACAGGGAAGCTCTGTCGTGGGAACTTCTTCTATTATGTTAAGAACCAGCGTATCATCATCTATACTCTCTGCTTCACATAAATAATTCTCATCACCGCTCGTGCTGACTCTTATCTTCTCGCCCATCTTAATTCTGCATACCTTAATAAGATGTCTTGCATCATCGCCGACAACCCTAATCTTCCCATCAACATTTTGTTCATTAATAAATATCTGTTGCATAATTATTCCTTAATCGCTGTTATATTAACCCATTCGCCCATATGATTAATTTCCGTTATCTTAAAGCCCGCCGACTTAAGAGCCGCCTCAACCTCTTCTTCCTTAAAATCAATTATTCCGGAAGAAATTAAAAGTCCGCCTTTTTTAATTGCTTTGTATATTACATGGGACATGTTAATTATTATATCCGCAAGTATATTAGCCACCGCAATATCATAACATTCGACTCCGACTTTGTCCTGCAGTGTCTTATCCCCTGTAATGTCTCCTATGTAAAATGTTGCTTTGTCCTTATCAATTTTATTGACATCGAAATTCTCATACGCCGCTTCAATGCACTGAGGATCAATATCCGTTCCCGTCACATGATTAGCTCCGTAAATAAGAGCAACCATAGACAATATACCGCTTCCGAATCCTAAGTCCAATACATTATCTTTTCTTTGTAAATGCTTTTGCAACCCTTCAATACATAGCTTGGTAGTCTCATGTGCTCCCGTTCCAAAGGTAATACCGGGATCTATGGATATACACTTATATACTCCTTTAGGCGCATCTAATTGTTCCCACGTAGGTTTAATTAACAAATCACCTACCTGAAATGAATGAAAATATTCCTTCCAATTATTAAGATAATCTTCATTATCTAATTTTTCTGATTTTAATGTGCCTTCGCCTACATCCATATATGTAGAAACCTGTACAATACTCTGTTTAACGTTATTAATCAGATCTTCATCTTCCTCTTCAAGATAAAAATGTATAATACATTTCCCATTATCCTTTGGCATATCCGGCAGCAGTTCTTCATAATTCTTTCCCTGTATAACATCATCTACAGGGATATTATCAATTATCTCAACTGCCGTTATACCAAGTGTAGTAAGCTCATAGCATATATCTTCGCAAGCTTTAGTTGTCGTATTAATAGTATATTTTATATACCCCATCTCATACTCCGTCATAATATCAGTTATTTCTAACCAGATTCTGTTCTCCGTCATAATATCAATTATTACTAACCAGATTCTATTCTCAGGCAAAATATCAGTTATTACTTATTATAATATCGTTATCCATATATTCTTTCACTCATTAATTCTCAACAGATATTTAATTATCCTATATATCTTATCCGTTATATCCGATTTCTGTCAAATATATATATAAAATAATGTAGAAAATGTCGCGAAAATATCATATAATGTAAATTAGATTTTTATTCGAAAGGAGAAAAAGAATATGGGATTAATTAAAGCCGCTTTTGGCGCAGCCGGAGGAACTTTAGCAGATCAATGGAAGGAATTTTTCTATTGTGATTCAATAAGCAAAGAGGTTCTAGTAGTAAAAGGTCAGAAAAGAACATCGGGAAGATCTTCTAATACTAAAGGTAATGATAATATAATTACTAACGGTTCCGGAATTGCCGTTGCAGACGGTCAGTGTATGATGATTGTTGAGCAGGGAAAGGTTGTTGAAATCTGTGCAGAACCGGGTGAATTCACATTTGATTCATCTACAGAACCAACTGTATTCTCAGGCGACTTGGGAGACAGTATTGTAGAAACTCTCAGAGTAATGGGTAAAAGATTTACATACGGTGGAGATACCGGTAAAGATCAGAGAGTATACTACTTTAATACCAAAGAAATAATGGATAATAAATTTGGAACTGCTAACCCTATTCCATTTAGAGTTTTAGATTCTAAGGTTAACTTAGATCTTGATACAGCCGTAAGATGCTCAGGTGTTTATTCATATAAGATTGTAGACCCTATTCGCTTCTACACTAATGTATGCGCCAATGTATCTGATGAATTCAGAAGAGACGAAATCGAGTCTCAATTAAAGACTGAATTTGTTGATGCACTTCAACCTGCATTCGGCGAGTTATCTAATCTTGAAATTAGACCTAACCAAATCGTTTCACATAATAAAGAACTTAAGAATGCTATCAATGAAGCATTAAAAGAAGACTGGTACGAGAATCGTGGTTTGGAAATTATGAGTATTGCCATTGGTTCTGTCAGCCTTCCCGAAGAGGATCAGGAATATATCAAGCAGGCTCAACGTGCACGTGCATTCTCAGATCCCGGTATGGGCGCAGGCCTCGGAGCTATTGCAGGTGCTGACGGTATCAAAGCTGCTGCTTCTAACGAAAGCGGAGCCATGAATGGATTTGTTGGCATGGGAATGGCCATGAACGCTAACCAGGCAACTAATGCCGCTAATGCTAACTTATATGCTATGAATCAACAGAACCAGCAGATGCAGATGCAACAGCAACAAATGCAACAACAGCAGATGCAACAACAGGCTGCTCCTGCCGGCAATACATGGACATGCAGTTGCGGTACACAGGTATCAGGCAACTTCTGTCCTAACTGTGGAACAAAGAAACCTGAACCTGCTCCGGCAGGTAATACTTGGACTTGCAGTTGCGGTACACAGGTAACCGGTAACTTCTGTCCTAACTGTGGTTCTAAGAAACCTGAAGCTGCAGGTCAATGGACATGTAGTTGCGGTACTGTTAATACAGGTAAATTCTGCAGCAACTGTGGTTCTCCAAGACAATAATGTAATGAGAAAGGAGCTATAAAATGGCTGATGTTCAGGAATATAAATGTCCCAATTGTGGCGGTGCATTAAATTTTGACTCCGGCATTCAGAAAATGAAATGTCCCTTCTGCGACTGCGAATTCGAGATGGATGCATTAAAAGAATTAGATGCTGATCTCGATAAGAATGTAGAGGATGAATTTACATGGGAAGCTGCCGGAAGCGGTCAATGGACTGAAGAAGAGACGCAAGGCATGAAGGTATATGTGTGCCAATCTTGCGGTGGTGAGATTGTAGGTGACGAGACAATGGGCGCTACAAGTTGTCCTTATTGCGACAATCCCGTTGTTGTTAAAGGTTCATTTGCCGGTGACCTTAAGCCTGACTTTATCATCCCCTTTAAGCATGACAGAAATGCTGCCAAAGAAGGGCTTAATAAACATTTACTTAAGAAATTCTTCTTACCTAAAGTTTTCAAAGACCAAAATCATATTGATGAAGTAAAAGGACTATATGTACCCTTCTGGCTTTTCGATACTGATGTAGACGGACAGGTTAATTATGAAGCAACTAAAGTTCGTCACTGGTCTGACAGTAATTATGATTACACAGAGACGAGTTACTTCAATGTATATAGAGCAGGTAATATCGCATTTGACAAAATCCCTGTAGACGGCTCTACTCAGATGCCTGACGATTTAATGGAATCTGTTGAACCCTTTGATTTCAATGAAGCAACTAATTTCCAGACGGCTTATATGGCAGGCTATTTGGCAGACAGATACGATGTTGATGATAAACAAAGTATTAATCGTGCCAATGAAAGAGTTAAGCAATCTACTGAAGATTCCTTCAAAGAGTCTGTCGTAGGATACACTACCGTTACTACCAAAAACAGTAACATAAGAACATTTAACGGCAAGACGAGTTATGCTATGTATCCTGTATGGATTCTTAACACTACATATAATGATGAAAAGTTCTTATTTGCAATGAACGGACAAACAGGAAAATTTGTCGGCAACCTCCCGCTTGATAAAGGCAAGTTTGCGCTGACATTAGCAGGCCTTACTGTTGGTCTTACGGCAATAATTACTTTACTTCAATTTCTGTTTTACTAGGGAGGTGTTTATAAATGTTTAAATCAATGAAAAAACCATTGCTTCTTGCTTTGACTTTAATGATTATAGCAACATTTTCGATACCTATGTTCGCTATAAATGCTAATGCGACCGGGGCTCCTGCTACAACTACTGCTCCTGCTTCGGACGCTACTACAGCTACTGCTTCAACTACCGCAAATACTACAAGCGGTTCATTACTGTTAGATGATCAGGCCGGACTTCTTACTGCAGAAGAAGCACCTAAGGTATTAGAGGCTTTACAGGTAGCTTCATCAGAAAGTCATTGTAATATAGTAGTCCTTACTACTAACACAGGTTTAGCAGAAGGCAGTATTGAATCATATGCGAGATCTTATTACAAAAACAATATAGAGAATAAATCAGAGACAAATCATACTGTTACTCTTACTGTTGATATACAATCCCGCAAAGTAAATGTACACGGATTCAACGTAGATGGCAGTAAGCAAACTATAAATGACAATGAAGCCACAGAAATCAGAGAAGATATTACAGATGATCTTACAGCAGGCTTATATGAAGATGCATTTACCAAATTCGCAAAAGAAGCTTCAAAAATTGCCGGTGCAATCGATGAAAACGGTAATCTGATGAAATCTTCGTTCCCATGGTTAAAGAGAACTCTTATTTCTTTAGTAATCGGATTTGTTTTAGCACTAATCATCTGTTTTATTATCAAAAGCCAACTCACGTCTGTTGCTATGCAATCAGGCGCTGCTGATTACATAAGACCTAATTCTCTTAACATAACACAGTCACGAGATCAGTTCTTATACAGCACTGTCACTAAGACAGCCAAACCTAAATCATCAGACAGCGGTGGTTCAAGCAGAGGTGGCGGAGGTGGAAGCAGTACAGGAAGCTTCTAACATCTTACGAAACCAATTATATAATATACTCCCTACAGACTTTACTGTTGTAGGGAGTTTTTAAAGGAGTAGACAATTGGACAACAATTCTATTTATGGCGATCATCTTGAAGAAATGAATATGGTATTGCACCATACCTTAAATACTATTAAACAACTCGCCGCAGCAATTAAAGAAAAAAACGGAATGGAGCCTATAGAACATTTAAAAGGCCGCATCAAAACAGAAGAAAGTATGCGTGAAAAATGTCGAAGACAAAACCTTCCGGAAACTACCGACAGTGCACTCAACGTTCTTACTGACTCAATAGGCATAAGAATCGTATGTTCTTTCCTAGATGATGTGTATGCAATGCGTGACTATATTGCCAAGCAGGACGACATTGAAATCATCACAGAAAAAGATTACATAAAAAATGTTAAGCCCAACGGTTATCGCAGTCTTCATATGATACTTCGTATCAAAGGATATTATGTGGAGATTCAACTGCGTACAATATCAATGGATACATGGGCCGCTTTAGAGCATCACATAAGATATAAGAAAAATATTAGTGCCAACACTTCTCTTATATTCAGCGAGTTAAAAAGATGTGCTGATGAACTTGCTTCGACTGACGGTTCTATGCAGACAATAAGAAACCTGATCAATGAAGGCAACTAGATTATCATTTGACATATTGTAATAAACATTTTGATAAAACGGAGAAATAATTATGAGAATACTATTAGCAGAAGACACAAAAGACCTTAACAAAAACGTCACTCTTCTACTGAAAACACAAGATTACGATGTTGACAGTGCATTCGACGGTGAAGAAGCATTAGAATATCTCAAAAAAGACAGTTACGACTGCATAATACTCGATATCATGATGCCTAAAAAAGATGGAATAACGGTATTAAAAGAACTTAGAGAAAGACACATCGTAACTCCTGTCATATTGCTTACAGCCAAAGCCGAGGTAAATGATCGTGTTGAAGGACTCGACTCAGGCGCGGACGATTATTTGTCTAAACCTTTTGCATCTAAAGAGTTACTTGCAAGAGTTCGAGCTTTGATAAGAAGGCAATCTCTTACAACGCAGGAAGATATTTCTATTGGAAATGTTTCATTAGCGCCGGATACGCAATCTATCAATTCAAAAAGCAGTGTCCGTTTGTCTAATAAAGAATTCGAACTTATTTCGATTATTATGGCCAACTCAGACATCGAGCTTTCAACAGAACATTTATTAGAGCATGTCTGGAAAACTGAGCCCGATGCGAATGAGGATACCGTATGGCTATACATTTCCTATCTAAAAAGAAAATTAGAAATGGTCGGTGCCAATATAACCATAACCGGAGAAAAAGGCCAGAGCTTCAAACTTATAATCGGTGATAATTAATCTGCATATTATAAATGGTACAAATAATCATAAAAATTAGTTAACATATTAACGTATAATCACACATTATAATAAGAAGGTATACATATGAATTCAAAAGAAATACATGCACTAAGACGAAAATTTATTGTAATTAGTACACTCTCCTTCGCTTTCGTTATTTTTTTCATCGGCACGTTGATTAATATGACCAATTATTATGTTCAACAGCTTGAGATACAGTATTCATTAGACGAAATCCTGGAAAAAAAACATGCCATAGAAGATGATGATGTTTTAATCACAGAAATACAGGACGAATTCTCTCTTGAAGAATTATTTTCTCCTACATATCAGCGTAATATATTCTATATATTTACATATGATGCAAACGGACAGGAAATATCTTTCTCAGCAAGTAGGGGTAACACGTATAGAGAAGATGTAATAAGACGAAAAGCCCAGGCTATCATGAATATGCCGGAAGAAAATGGGCAAAACGGAATGTACTTTTTCCAAAAAGAGAATCACACTGACGGAACCACAGAGCTTGCTATGTTGGATTGTTCATACATGATATATTCAAGCGAAAGACTTCTGTATGCATCCGCTGCCGTAGGTATTATCGGTGTCTTAACATCGCTTATTCTTGTTATTATCTTCTCGAAAAAAGCGATTGAACCCGAGATTCGAAACAACGAGAAGCAAATGCAATTTCTGACAAATGTAAGTCACGAATTAAAGACTCCTCTCGCTGTTATCCAATCCAATGCCGAGATGGAAGAAATAGTAAGAGGCGAAAGCGAATTTACCCAATCAACGATACGTCAGGTCAACAGAATGAACGGCCTTATCAAGAGTCTTGTTATGATAACCAAGACAAAAGAAAAATCCGATTCAAATCTTATCGCAGACATCAATATATCTGACATTGCATCAGAGACACTTCAGGAATTCTCTGCTATGGCTTCAGGAGAAGATAAAACTATCGTTAATAATATTGAAAAAGATCTGATTGTACATGCGTATGAAAGTACTATCAGGCAGCTTATAATGCTATTAATCGATAATGCGATAAAATATTGTGATGACAACGGTACAATTACAATCACTATAGAAAGAATGAAAAAGGGAAAGAAAATTGTCAGACTTACCGTATCTAACGATTATGCCGAAGGCGAAACAATCGACTATACACGTTTCTTCGATCGTTTCTACAGAGAAGATGAATCACACAATATTGATAAGTCAGGCTATGGCATAGGACTTAGCATTGCTAAAAATATCTGCGAGCAGAATAACGGCGATATATATGTAACCTGGAAAGACGGTGTCATTAACTTTATATGTGAGCTTGTATAAAATAATTATTTATAAAGATTAATATAAATTCAAACAATAACAAATGTTCAACAATTTATATCTTACCAATATTAAAACCCTGAGACAATTACTTGTCTCAGGGTTATTATTTAACTTACTTTTAATTTCTAACAATGAAGCCGATTCGTTAATTTGCTTCAGGTTTCATTATAAAAGCTATCTAATCAACCAATCTCTTATAATGAAGCTGCTTCATCAACTAACTTCTTAAGAGCTTCTAATGCCTCATCAGGAAGTTTATCATAACCTTCCTTATTGTTAGCAAATCCTTCTACAGCATCTACTCTGTTCTGCATAGCATTCTTAAGAGCCTCTACATAAGACTTATCGTTAAGATCCGGTGTGAAGTCACCGGTCTTACCTGACCAATCGTTCATAATCTCGATGTCTTCAAAAGGTCCCCACTGCTCAAAGTTATCTTTGCCTTCAACAATTGTCTCTAAGATACCAAGTGTATCTTCCTTCTGACATTTGTGTCCCATGAAGTCGCCTGTATTAACAATATAGCAAGCTACGTTCTTCTCTTCTACTAACTTCTTGAACTTCTCATAATCATTTACAAGAGGATATGTTCTAAATGGGTTAGCATAAGGAACGATACGAAGTGCATTGAGGTCTGTTCCTGCCTTAACACGCTCTGCTGTTGATGTCTTAGTTGCAAGTGTTGCTCCCATAACTGAGGCTAAAGCAGAACCCTTAAGCTTAAGTACAGGTGGAATTGTAGGATCTTTCATAATCCAGAATATTGCATTAACAGGTGCATCAATCTTATCTACACGGTTTGGAGACCATAACTTAGACTTAATTGCACGACCGTTACCATTTCTGATATCTTCCGTAACAAGCTGAATCTTACCGTCTTCATCCATAGTACAAGAGCAGTTCTGAACTGAGAGAAGATACTCATTATCAGGACAACCTGTAGGATAATCAGCTGTCTTATCAAAGTATGTAGGCTCAAGAGCAATTGAAGCACATGTATCTGAGTTAATGATAAATGCGTCATCATGAAGAACCTTAATTCCGCCAAACTCGTCGTATTTGCCACCATGCTTAGCATGTGTAAGTGTTGACTTACCTGAACCTGATAATCCGTATACAGAAGCAACGAATTTAGATCCGTCCTTAAGCGAATATTCTTTCTGTCCACCGTGACATGCTGCATAACCGTTACGATTAGCAAGTGCCCATGCCATTGTAAGTGTACCCTTCTTATGCTCACCAAAATACTTCATACCAAGAATTGCTGCACAGTTCTGGTTTGTATCGAAGTAGCAAAGTGTAAGCGGATCTGAAAGGCAAGAATAATCTACATCAGGAGCCTCATGAGGTGCCCATTGAGGATCAGAGAAAATGTAGATATCGGGCTCTTTACCATCGGCAATAGGATCAGAATTCTTGTACATCTTAACATACTCATCTGACATATATTGGAAGTTAAGCATCCAGTTATAAAGAAGATTCTCTTCTCCTTCAGGAATAAGCAAATGTGCCTTAGCCATAAACTCAGGATCAAGTCCTACGAAACACTCTGCATGATACATTGTCTTCCATCTTGTCTCATATACAGCATCCATAACAACTTTATCAAGCTTAGTCTCATCAACTCCGGGCTCACCCTTGATACGACGTGCGCCTGCATAACGACCTACTACTGCACCGTCGTTAAAAAGAAGAACCTTAGCATCACGATCAAGACCGAATGTCTCAGCATCTTTAATAGGCATATCTGTTACAACAGTACCCGGTGAGTTCTTAGCAAGCTCATAAGCCTCTCTTAAAGTGTTAATCTTAATTACATTGTTACCATAGAAAGGAGCTTCTATTATAGATCTTGTCTTAGAGAAGCCAACTTTACCCTTTCCGATTTCGTCAATCTTATAATTCGCTTTTGTTGACATATCTTATACCTCCTTAGAATTAAAAAACGAGATCAAATAACACATATATATAAACTATACTAAATGATCTAAGTTATTTTTTTAACACAACCTTACATACTATACCATAATAAGCCACTTAAAGCAAATAAATGCGTTATAAAGATTAAATATTTTGACATGAAAATTGAAAAGTGATATAATTTTCACAATTTTTATAACATTTTATGGGAGGAGACATTTTATGAATACAGACAACATTGCAGAAATAACCCCAAAGTTGTTAGAATTATCAGAAAAATCAAAAAAATCTTCATATATCGATCCCGAATTATATACAAAATATGATGTAAAAAGAGGTCTCCGTGACGTTAACGGTCGTGGTGTATTAGTCGGTATTACAGATATCTCTGAAGTATGTGCTACTAAAATGGTCGACGGGGAACGTGTACCTATAGATGGACAATTATACTATCGCGGATACAATGTTCGCGAAATGATAATGAAATCAAAGGATGCAGACCACTTCGGTTTTGAAGAATGTTGCTATCTTTTATTATTTGGCGAACTTCCCGACGAAAGAGATCTTGCAGAATTTCAAAACATTTTAGGCGATTACCGCTCTCTTCCGAAGAATTTTGTCAGAGATGTAATTATGAAGAAGCCTTCTAAAGATATTATGAATTCTCTTTCAAGATCTGTGCTTACTTTATATTCATATGATGAAAATGCGGATGATACGACACCTGTTAATGTATTAAGACAGTGTCTGCAATTAATAAGTATGTTCCCGCTTCTTTCAGTATATGGATACCAGGCATATCGTCATTATCATGAAAATGGCAGTTTAATTATTCATCAGCCGAAGAAAGAGCTTTCAACGGCAGAGAATATTCTCCATTGTCTAAGAGATGACAGCCAATTTACACAACTGGAAGCTAAGCTTCTCGATGTTGCTCTGGTTCTTCATATGGAGCATGGTGGTGGTAACAATTCCACATTTACAACACACCTTGTATCATCATCAGGCACGGATACCTACTCTGCTATTGCTGCGGCGCTTGGCTCACTTAAAGGTCCTAAGCATGGTGGAGCCAATATTAAGGTTGTTAAAATGTTTGCCGATATGAAGAAAAATGTCAAAGACTGGACTTCCGAAGAAGAAGTAACGGCATACTTAGAGGCACTTCTCAATAAAGAAGCCTTCGACAA
>JAIKVT010000131.1 GCA_024685495.1 Lachnospiraceae bacterium | reverse complement strand
GGAGTTTTTCACACATCATCATGCGATGTTGTGCGCTTATGCGGTATTAGCAGCTGTTTCCAACTGTTATCCCCCTGTGAAGGGCAGGTTACCCACGCGTTACTCACCCGTCCGCCACTCAGTCACTTCAAGGTGAATCATGAGCAGCAAGCTGCTCAATCTTCGATTAGAAGTGCTTCGTTCGACTTGCATGTGTTAAGCACGCCGCCAGCGTTCATCCTGAGCCAGGATCAAACTCTCATGTTAATGTTCGATCCAAGTTAAGAAAAACTTGGCTTAAAATTCGTTCTTTACTGTGTCTAAAATTAGACTAGGTTCCTTTTTATAAAAGGAATATCAGGTTTGCATTTTTCAATTCTTTGTTTCACTATTTAATTCTCAATGTGCTGTCTCATCTTACTGAGACTCGTCATTGCTCCGAAGAGCGACAACTATGACATCATATCATTACAAATCTTAGATGTCAATAACTTTTTTCAAAAAATTCACACATAAATTTTTGATTACAAAAACTCGTGTGTGCAAATGCTATTTTATCAATATAAAACCCGCGTGTCAACTGATTTTTGTTTATATTTTAACCAATTAAATCACGCGGATATATCTTGTGTTTTTTACTTTTTTAACCACAATATACGGACTAAAAGAAGTAATAGAATAAGTATATAATCAGGTTGTTCTCATATAGAAAAGTTAGGAACTGACTTTTCTCTATCATAGGTAAAAAGAACTGTCCGAATTTTGTAGCAGCTGTAAGTGAAACCACAAACATAAACAACCATGTTATAAATAATCCTTTAACAGCTCCTAACACCATTCCTATCCATGAACATATTCCATGTATGACGGGCGCATCCTGTAAATACCTGACAATAGCATAAACTATCATACAAATAATTTTGGCAATCACAAATGCAATAAGACATGCCAGTCCTCTTAATATATATGAAGTTACTGTATTAGTTATTCCGGAGACAACACTATTCTTAACCTGGTTAACCTGATCGCTGACTGCATTAGTTGCACCGTCAACTCCATTACTTATTTCATTTGTTATATCATTAAGCAAATCTTTAGGAACTGTCACTCCATATTGCGACAAAAATCCTTCAATATCACCCGATGTTACAGAGTTGTCACCTTCACTTTGTGTACTACCCGAGGCGGAGCCGGTAATTTTTTCAGCAACGCCATTAACATAATTACTTGTAGTAGATGATATGGTATTTTGCCACGAGGTCTGCTGCACAATAAAATTATATATATATGGATTAACGATTATTACAAAAAGGGCAATAAAAATCCACGAGAATATATTGAACAATATTCCCAACAACCCTTTTCTATATCCTAATATTGCAAAAAGAACAATTACGCCAATAACTACAAATAAAAGAACGCTCATTAAAAACCCTTTTCTATCGAAGTCTTACATCCTGTATAACACCATTTTGCACAAAGATATAATCATTTCCACTACCACCGTAAAGTATCTTAACAATACTATTTTCAAATTCATATTCGAATTTCTTAACGCCGGATATGCCATGTATCACAGCAGTTTTATCAGTTGTGAGAACAACATCATCATTTGTCAACATATAGACTTTAGTATATGGATCGTCAATTGCTTTATTAAGCTTCTTCCAGCCCGACTTGCCAAATACATACAGCTTCTTTATAGTCTCTCCGGATTCGGTTGTCTCAGGTCCGATATATCCAAAATGGTCCTTATTATAAAATATACTGTCAATACTTCCCTGTGGATATATTTCTTTTTTAAGTGCCGGCTCAAAACTATCATTAAAGACTGCAATTTCTTTATCACCAAACGCCACCAGATTTCCATTTGACATATAAATAATCTGCGGCATAACAACATCTGTAAAAGAAAATGTGCCTACAATATTATCCTGTCTTTGCTGCCCCGATTTACTGAAATTATAAAAAGAAATAATCGTCTGCAAACTTCCCGCATTAAATGATATCGATGAAACCGCAAGCTTTTCTCCATCTTCTGAAAATGCGATATCAATAGGGATACCTGAATTCTCAACATGAAGTTCACCCGATGCAATCAATTCACCTTCTAAATCTCTAATCTCAAGGTAGCTTACATCTTTTTGATTCATAAGCGCGGCAACACTGCCGTTGTCAGCAACACACGCTGTGAGAATCGGCTTCGAAGTTCTGATTGTACCTTTTTTGCCTATGGTGTCCATTACATATATATCTGTCCCTGCGCGGTCATACAGCGCTACATAGTCATTAGATATATCTATGTTAGGCGACAACATATCAAACGCCTCATTCCACATAAGATCACCTTGTTTACTTACATAAAATGCGCCATCAGAATTATATTTGACGATATTATTATGAAAGGATTCATAGGCAGTACCATCTGAATCCTCCATAGTTGTATCATACTTTATTGTATAGTCGGTGTATGTATAGAACAAACTAAATGTACGCCAAATTATCGCCACAAGAATAACTACGCATACACCGATAGAAATCTTTTTGTGCTTAATGACAAAATCCTTCACCTTCTCATAGGCTAAGACCAATTTGTCCTGCACATTCTTCTGCATATTCTCCTGCATATTAGTTCCTTAGTATTTGAAAATTGCCACTCCGTAAGGCGCAAGAGGATATCCTATAGAATAATCTCTTCCGTCGCATTCACTCTCTTCTGCCTTAAAGTTAGCCTTACGCGCTGTTGACTCTCCGCCATACTTAGAAGCCTCACTGTTAATAAGAAGCTTATATGTTCCAAGCTTAGGCACACCAACTCTGTAATTATCATATGCAATAGGTGTAAAGTTAACAACACATAATATATTATTCTTACCGTCTTTCGACTTACGAATAAAGCTGAATATTCCTCTGTAAGAGTCATTGGCATTAATCCACTCAAAGCCGTCCCAACTGCAGTCTAATTCATAAAGCGCAGGATTCTCCCTATACATATGAAGTAAATCCTTCATAAACACATTTACAGACTTATTGTTAGGGTTATCTAAGAGATACCAGTCTAACTCTCTTTCTTCAGACCACTCCTGATACTGAGCAAAATCCTGACCCATAAACAGAAGCTTCTTACCCGGATGACACATCATAAATGCGTAACCGGCCTTAAGATTCTTGAATTTATCAATCTCAAATCCGGGCATCTTGTTAATCATAGAACACTTAAGATGAACAACCTCGTCGTGAGACAATACAAGTATATACTTCTCATATTGGTTATAACTCATGGCAAATGTCATCTTGTTGTGATTATCTTTACGGAAATATGGATCAAGCTTCATATAATCAAGGAAGTCATGCATCCATCCCATATTCCATTTATAAGAGAAGTTAAGTCCGTTCTCCTTAACACTTCCGGTAACCTTAGGCCATGCCGTAGATTCCTCAGCAATCATAACCACGCCCTTATTACGTCCTGTTATAAGTGTATTGATATGCTTAAAGAATTCGATAGCATCGAGGTTCTGGTTGCTTCCATATTTGTTAGCAATCCACTGTCCGTCTTCTTTACCGTAATCAAGATAAAGCATAGACGCAACGGCATCAACACGAAGGCCGTCAATATGGTATTTCTCAACCCACATTAATGCACTACCGATAAGGAAATTCTTAACCTCGTTCTTGCCGTAATTAAATATCTTAGTTCCCCAGTCAGGGTGCTCACCCATCTTAGGATCCGGGTACTCATACAAAGGCTCACCGTCGAAGTCAGCCAATCCGTGTGCATCTTTTGGAAAATGTGCGGGAACCCAGTCAAGTATTACACCAATGTTATTCTTATGGAAAGTGTCAATCAAATACATGAAATCATCAGGAGTTCCATATCTTGATGTAGGTGCATAATAACCTGTTACCTGATATCCCCAAGAACCGTCAAACGGATACTCGGACACACCCATTAGTTCAACATGAGTATAGCCCATATCAACTACATATTTAGAAAGCTTCTCAGCAAGTTCTCTATATGTATAGAATCCATCATCCTCACGACCCGGATGTCTCATCCAAGATCCGAGATGAACTTCATAGATAGACATCGGCTGTTCAAAGTAATTGTCACCTGTCTTCTCACGGGCCTTAATCCATTCAGCATCTTTCCATTTATACTTGTCAGCATTATAGATTACAGACGCTGTTCCGGGACGCAACTCACAAGTCGTTGCATAAGGATCTGACTTATAAATCTTTCTGCCTTCAGCAGTATAAATTACATATTTATATAACTGTCCTTCTTTTGCATCAGGCGAGAATACTTCCCATACTCCCATCTCAGTAGGGTCAACCCTGGTCATCATAGTAGCTGTCTCATTCCAATCATTGAACTCACCAATAACTGAAACTGCTGCTGCATGTGGTGCCCATACATCAAATACTACGCCCTTCTTCTTATTACGAGTCTTAACATGCGCACCCATTTTCTTATAAATGTCGTAGTGAGTTGCTTGTCCAAACAAGTAACAATCAAGATCTGTAAAATTTTTCATATTATTATCCCCCGTTAATTAATTTTGAAAATTCTTTTCTCTAAGAATCATAAACCCGTTCTCATCATATTTCTTAGCTGCAAAACGCCCGAACGGGAACTTAAAACCTCCTTTATCAGCATTTTCCATAGCCTCATCCATAATCACTTTAACTTCTTCAAGTGCAGTAGGATGATCTAAGGATTGTATTATATTTATTCTATCATATAATGCCAAAATTCCCATCTCGTCGATGACACATTCGCAATCAGTTGCGTACTTTTTGGCAAATCCAACCAATTCATCTATTGTAAATGGTGGTATTACAATCTTTTCAGTAAATTCCTGACTAAGCTTTGCGGAAAGCTTCATAAGTCTCTCTATTCCAATCTTAGAATCTTCAAGAATAATTAAAATTCCACTGGTATCATTATCCATCATAAGCGAAAGACGTATGGCCGTCTCGCGATTAATCTCACCGGCTTTTTCAATAATTAAGCAACCACCTTGTATCTTACTAAACAGCTTGCCTATATCTTTACCGTTAAGTTTATCACCATCCACTTTACCTACATTTCCTGCAGGAAGAGATATCTGACTCTGTAAGACTTTAACCATAGATGTCGCGAGCATAGTCTTGCCGCTTCCCTGAATACCCTGAACAATAATATGTCCACCGGTATCGGTCTTGCCTTTCAGATAATTCCTGGTATTATATAACGCTTTACATATAGACTGTTCCATTCCATCAATAGGCATGAAATAAGAGAAGATATTCTTTTCCTCTTGCGTTAATATAATCGCGTTATCGTCATCTTGTGAAACTGTGGCTGTCAAATTCCTAGGCGTTGAATCTTCCATATCATCACCCTCATCTTCTTCTACATCCAGATTATCAGACGATCTAAACAAATCATCCACAGACTCTCTTAATGTCGCGTCTGCCAGTCTCTCTACTTCGTCTATATCACCATCGTCATTTATATCCGCCTCTTCTAAATCCTCTTCGAAAGGATCTTGTACATATTCATCTTCATCATCTTCGTCAATTTGTTGTGATAAATGATTACCCTCACTGAAGTTAATCTGCGGAAGAACTTTTGTCTTAGATGTCTCCCAATTAGCAGGTATCCTTTGAACCTCCGGCTCACTCACGTTAGGTGAAAGTTCTATCTCCGGCTCTTCCAAAGGCTCTTCTTCCATTTCTAACGGATCAAT
>JAIKVT010000125.1 GCA_024685495.1 Lachnospiraceae bacterium | reverse complement strand
TAACCTTCTTAGAGAAAAGGGCAATCGTTTTAAGATGCTAGAGATAACTGCCAGAGATAAGATATGCCCACTCGAAGAAAGAGTATGTGATGCATCGCATTGTGAATATGCCAAAGGTCATTATGACAGAATTAACGACGTCATTTATAAGATAATTAATGAGGAGGATTTATTTAATCGTGATATAATATTATCATATGCTCAAGAAGGCATGGTATGTCCTTATAGATTATCTCTAGAAATTGCAAGATTCTCCGATGAAATAGTCTGCGATTATAATTATGTGTTTGACCCGAATGCGGCAATTGTAAAAAGTATCTCAGATAAGAATAATATCTTTCTTGTTGATGAAGCACATAACTTAGTTGACAGGGCAAGAAATATGTATTCGGTTTCGATAATTAAAGAAGATGTCCTTGCAATGAAAAAAGTCTTCGGAGCATATGATAAAAGCTTAATCAAATATTTCGACAGGCTTAACAGAGAAATGTTGGCGTTTAAAAAGATGTGTGATGAACCGATGGTTATTATCGACAGAAATAAGCTGGATACTTTAATTATTAATTTAAGATATAAGATTGAAATGTTCTTTGATAAGAAGATAAAAATGGCAGATCGAAAAAGAGCATTGGAGTTTTATTTTAATCTGTGTAACTATGTCAATACATTAGATTTTGTGGATGAGACTTATATTACATATGCAGATTTTAATGATGCCGGATGCTTTGTCATTCATCTGTGTAATTTAGATCCATCCGTAAGATTGCAGCTTTGTCTTGACAATGCTGTTTCAACATCATTTTTTTCTGCAACATTGTTACCGGTTAATTATTATAAGGAAGTGCTCTGCAAAAAAGAGAATCCGACAGCTATTTATGCAAAAACTATTTTTGACAGTTCTCAACGAGTTATTCTAATTGCAAACGATGTCACAAGTAAATATAATATGAGAAGTTCTGCGATGTATGAAAAAATCGCAGAATATATTATAAAAACCGTAAATGTAAAAAAAGGAAATTACATAGCATATTTTCCGTCATATGCTTTTATGGATAATGTGTATAATGCACTTCTTGATTTGGAGTTTAATCAAGATATAATTATTCAGAATATGTCAATGAATGAGCAGGAGAGAGAGGCTTTTATAGAAGAATTTGAAGTTGTTAGAGAGAAGTCTTTAGTGGCGCTTTGTGTACTTGGCGGAATCTTTGCAGAGGGAATTGATTTAGTGGGAGGTAAACTGATTGGAACTATTATAGTTGGAACAGGTCTGCCACAGACTAATTTTGAGAGTGAACTTTTAAAAGATTATTACAAATATATCGGTAGAGACGGTTATGGTTATGCATACAGATATCCCGGTATGAACAAGGTATGTCAGGCGGCAGGAAGAGTTATTAGAACTGTTGATGACAGGGGGGTAATATTGCTTTTGGATTTTAGATTTAATTATAGTAAGTATAAAAGTATATTCCCCAGAGAGTGGAAAGATGCTAAAAATACCAATATTGAAACGGTAGAATCTCAGTTAAAGGAGTTTTGGGATGCAAACCTTTTGCCCGAATAGGTCGTTAGTGTGTTATAATATGCTAGTGTATATTATTCTATAATATTAATAATTATACGGAGGAAAAATAATGGGACAAGTCAGAAGAATATATGTGGAGAAAAAAGATGAATTTGCCGTTAGTGCTAAGTCGCTTCGCCATGAATTTGTCAGTTATCTTGGAATTGATTTAGATAATGTGAGAGAGCTTATAAGATATGATGTTGAGAATATATCTGATAAGACTTATGAAAAAGCAATTAAGACGGTTTTCGCTGAGCCTCCGGTAGATAATGTATATGAGGAAGAGTTTGAATATACGGGTAAATGTTTTTCTGTTGAATATTTACCGGGACAATTCGATCAAAGAGCAGATTCTGCAATGCAGTGTGTTAAGCTCCTTGATGAAAACGAAGAGCCTGTTATTAAGAGTGCAATAACTTATGTTATTGAAGGTGACATTACAGATGATGAATTTGAACTTATTAAGTCATATTGCATTAACCCTGTAGATTCTAGAGAAACAGATTTTGCCAAGCCTGATACATTGATGGATGATTTTGAAGAGCCTCCGATGGTTGAAGTATTAGAAGGCTTTATATCGTTTGATAAATCTGAACTTAATAAATTATATGAATCACTTAATCTCGCTATGACGTTTAAGGATTTCCTACATATACAGAATTATTTCCAAAATGAAGAGAAGAGAAATCCTACAATAACAGAGATTCGTGTACTTGACACTTATTGGTCAGATCACTGCCGTCATACAACGTTCTTAACGGAACTTAAGAATGTTACATTTAAAGACGGATATTACAGAAAGGCTATTGAAGACACTTATAATGATTATTTAGATAATTTCAAAGTGCTTTATAAAGACAGAGATGATAAATATGTATGTCTTATGGATATCGCACTTCTTGCAATGAAGAAGCTTAAGAAAGATGGAAAGCTTGACGATCAGGAAGAATCAGATGAGATTAATGCTTGTTCTATAGTTGTTCCTGTTGAAGTTGATGGAAAGACAGAAGAGTGGCTTGTTAATTTCAAAAATGAGACACATAATCATCCGACTGAGATAGAACCGTTTGGTGGTGCCGCTACTTGTCTGGGTGGTGCTATAAGAGATCCACTTTCAGGACGTACTTATGTATATCAGGCCATGAGAGTTACAGGTGCTTCCGATCCTACCGTTGCTGTTCGTGATACATTGCAGGGAAAGCTTCCACAGAAGAAGCTTGTAAGAGAAGCGGCTCATGGATATAGTTCATACGGTAACCAGATTGGTCTTGCAACCGGCTATGTTAAAGAAATATATCATCCCGATTATGTAGCTAAGAGAATGGAAATCGGTGCGGTTATGGGTGCTGCTCCAAGAAAAGCCGTTCAAAGACTTAATTCCGATCCGGGAGATAGGATTATTCTCCTCGGTGGAAGAACAGGTCGTGACGGAATAGGTGGTGCAACGGGTTCGTCTAAAGCGCATAATACAGAATCTACAATGGTTTGCGGTGCTGAAGTTCAGAAAGGTAATCCGCCGACTGAACGTAAGATTCAGAGACTGTTTCGTCGAGAAGAAGTATCATATATTATTAAGAAATGTAATGATTTCGGCGCAGGTGGTGTGTCTGTAGCAATCGGTGAATTGGCAGACGGACTCAGAGTTAATCTTGATCTTGTTCCTAAGAAATATGCGGGATTAGATGGAACTGAGTTATCCATATCTGAGTCACAGGAGAGAATGGCAGTTGTAGTTGCACCTAAAGATGTAGATAAGTTCTTATCATATGCGACAGAAGAGAATTTAGAGGCAATAGAGGTGGCTGAAGTTACTGATGATCCTCGTCTTGTGCTTGTATGGCGAGGTGAAGAGATTGTTAATATTTCAAGAGCATTTCTTGATACAAATGGTGCTCATCAGGAGACAGATGTTGAAGTTGATATGCCAAGTCATGAAGAAATATACGTAAATGGTATATCTTCAGAGAAAGTTAAATCAGCAGTTGATAAAAATGACGTAAAATCAGCAGTCTTTGAGACGTTGTCAAATCTCAATGTTTGCTCACAAAAAGGGCTTGTTGAGATGTTTGACGGTTCAATCGGAGCAGGTTCGGTATTTATGCCTTTCGGTGGTAAATATCAATTAACAGAGACACAGTCTATGGTTGCTAAGTTGCCGGTATTAGATGGTAAATGTGATGCCGTAACGATGATGTCTTATGGATTTGATCCATATATATCAAGCTGGAGCCCTTATCATGGAGCTTGCTATAGTGTACTTGAATCTGTAGGTAGAATTGTTGCATCAGGTGGAGATTATAAGAAGATAAGATTCACATTCCAAGAGTATTTCAGAAGAATGTCAGAAGCTCCAAACAGATGGAGCCAGCCTTTTGCAGCGTTACTCGGTGCCTATAAAGCACAGATGGCATTTGGCCTTCCTTCAATCGGAGGTAAAGATTCGATGTCGGGAACTTTTAATGATATAGATGTGCCACCGACACTTGTAAGCTTTGCTGTTGATGTAGCAAAAGAGGGAGACATTATTACGCCTGAGTTAAAGCAGCCCGGTAATGAATTAGTATATTTCCATATTAAGAGAGATGAGTTTGATTTGCCTGATTTCGAGCAGGCTAAATCAATGTATGACGCTATTCATAAATTGATTCAACAAAAGGCTATATGCTCAGCTTATGTTCTTGATGCTTATGGCATTGTAGCAGCACTTTCTAAGATGTCATTTGGTAATAAACTGGGATTCTTAATTGATGATACTGTACCTGAAGAAGAACTTTTTAAAATAGCAAACGGATGTATAGTTGCCGAAGTGACAGATATGGGTATGGTAGACGATGTGATTGCCGAGTATGGACAGACATATGATTATGCCATTATCGGAGAGGTTATAGACAAAAAAGAATTCAGATATAAAGAAACACATATCTCAATAGATGAAATGATTGATTGGTGGAAGGAACCGTTAGAAAAAGTATTCCATACAAGAGTTACGGAAGATTATTCAGAAGTTAAGACAGGATTATATAATACGGATAAAGTTTATGTTTGCAAAGAAAAAGTAGCAACGCCTAAAGTCTTTATTCCGGTATTTCCGGGAACAAACTGTGAATATGATTCTGCGGCAGCCTTCAAGCGTGCCGGTGCCGAACCTATCGTTAAAGTATTCAAAAATCAGTCGGCTGAAGATATAAGAGACTCTGTTGAGATATTTAGTAAAGCTATTAACGAATCACAGATGATAATGTTCCCGGGTGGTTTTTCGGCAGGTGATGAACCGGAAGGCTCTGCTAAGTTCTTCGCTACTGCATTTCGTAACGATAAGATGAAAGAAGCCGTAATGAAGCTTCTTGATCGCGACGGTCTTGTTCTTGGTATATGTAACGGCTTCCAGGCTCTTATCAAATTAGGACTTGTACCTTATGGTGAGATTCGTACGCAGTCGGAAAATGCGCCTACATTAACATATAATGTTATAAATCGTCATATAAGTAAGATGGTTTATACTAAGGTGGTATCTAATAAGTCTCCATGGCTTAGAGAAGCTGTTCTTGGAAATGTGTATACAAATCCTGCATCTCATGGTGAAGGAAGATTTGTTGCAAACGATGATATATTGAATGAATTATTTAAGAACGGTCAGGTTGCAACCCAATATGTTAATGAGATGAATAATCCTACAATGGATGAAGAGTGGAATATTAACGGCTCATATATGGCTATTGAAGGAATCACAAGTCCGGACGGAAGAGTGCTTGGTAAGATGGCTCATTCCGAAAGACGAGGTGAGAGCGTAGCTGTAAATATCTACGGTGAGCAGGATATGAGAATATTTGAATCAGGAGTTAATTATTTCAAATAAGCTTGTAAATAAGATGATATAGGGGTTTTACAATAATAAAACCACCGGTTCTGAGTTCAATCAGTTCCGGTGGTTTTGTTTTATAATTTTTATTGAATATAAATGCTAATTCTTATATAAATGCTAATTTTTAGTTTGGAGCACCGCAGTTAGAACAGAATTTTCCGCCGTTTAGGGGTGCGCCGCAGCTGCTACAGAATTTAGGACCTTGTGTATTCTCAGCAGGCTGGTTACCCATAGGAGCCTGGTTCATATTACCCATAGGAGCTTGGTTCATGCCCTGGTTCATATTCCCCATAGGTGCCTGATTCATGCCCTGGTTCATATTACCGGCGTTACTCATTTGTTGCATACCGTCAAATGCAGCTTTAAGCTCATTGCCGATATTGATGCAATCATAATATTCCTTTGTTTCGAAGCTGTTCAAAAATGAATTGCTGTTAACTGTCCAGCCGCTTGTAGCCATGCCGCTATTCATGTTTTGTTCGCCGGTATTAACATAACCGTTACTTATGCTGAAAGGAATATAATCAAAATATGGGTTGTTAAGTACACGTATGTTGGCATCAAAATCATAACTGAAGTCATAGCGGGGAGGGTTATAGCTTACACTTTCTCCGTCAATATTCTGAAATTTTTCTCTTCTGTGTTCATCGATTTCAAGATCGCATCCGCCGGCTTGAGAGAAGTCGAGGATGTCAGGATTGTCTGATAAAGGTTCAGAACCCGTTCCAACAGTCCATTTTCTATTGTTGTCATCAATAAGAAGCTTCATAAAACCACCGATTTGTCGGGTGATGGTAAATGCGTTAACAGCATTTTGGTTTTGTTCACGATATTCGAGTTGTGCTTTGATTTCCGATACGGTAGATTTTTTACGGTCGGTAAACCATGGTGATAATTTTTTCGCACATTCCTTACACATATTGCCGTCTGATAATTTCTTGTTGCCAAGCATTCCGATTTTGCCACCGCATAAATCACATGTTTTCTTGTCAAAAAGTCCCATATTATCCTCCTTTTCATATACACATCTGTTTCTAAAATATATTTTTGATTTTACAATAATTTTTTTGTGTTTACAAGAAAAGAGGAGCTATTGATAAAAAAGTTTTGAAAATGTAAAATAATTATTGACGCAAAGTTTCTATATATGGTATATTATCTATCGGTGCTTATGCTAGACACATAGAATTTAGGTGCTATATTTGGCGGGATGGCTCAACTGGCTAGAGCGTCCGGTTCATACCCGGGAGGTTGAGAGTTCAAGTCTCTCTCCCGCTACTACAACGGATATTCAACATGATTTGTTGATATCCGTTTTTTCTTTAGTAGAATATTTTAGTATATTGTGATATAATTTTCACAATGAAATTATATATTTACAATATTACGAGGTGATGGGTATGAGAATAGGAAATGGATATGATGTACATAAGTTGACAGAGGGTAGAGATCTTGTTCTTGGTGGTGTAAAGATTGATTATAAAATGGGGCTACTTGGCCATTCGGATGCTGATGTTTTGACGCATGCGGTTATGGATGCACTTCTTGGTGCTGCAGGAATGGGAGATATTGGATTACATTTTCCGGATACCGATGATAAATACAAAGATGTTTCATCTATGATGTTGTTAGAAGAGACAATGGAATTATTGGAAAAACAAAATTATAAGGTTGTAAATGTGGATGCAACCATTATTGCGCAGAATCCTAAATTAAGACCATATATTAATGCTATGGAAGAAAACATAGCCTCTGTTATTCATTGTGACATCTCACAAGTTAATATTAAGGCAACGACTGAAGAGCATCTTGGCTTTACCGGAAGGGAAGAAGGAATAAGTGCTACCTGTGCCTGCTTGATTGAATAGGTACAAGGTCGTGTATGTCTAAGGATTAATATAGAATAGGCATAATTGAATTTGCTTGAACGAATAAGATTTCAAGCGATAATTGAATTTGCTTGAATGAATAAGATGTCAGGCAATAATTGAATTTGCTTGAATGAATAAGATTTCAAGCAATAATTAAGTTAGGATTTAATTATGAGTAAATATGATTCGGGCAATGAGGATAAGCATAAAAGCTTTTTTGCCAGATATAGAGAAGAGTTTAATGTAATTAAAGAGAGAGATCCCGCTATCAAATCAAAGTGGGAAGTTTTGTTGTACCCCAGTTTTAAGGCTATGATGAAATATCGTAAAGCTCATCGTCTTTATCTGAAGGGGCATTATTTTCGTGCCAGAAAAATCTCTCAAAAAGCTGCAAGGAAGACCGGAATTGAGATTCATCCCGGAGCTACCATAGGCAAAGGATTTTTCATTGATCACGGTACGGGAGTTGTAATCGGAGAGACCACGATAATCGGTGATAATGTGACTCTTTATCAGGGCGTTACCTTAGGCGGTACAGGTAAAGAATGCGGCAAGAGACATCCGACGATTGGTGATAATGTTATGATATCTGTTGGTGCGAAGGTTTTAGGCTCGTTTACGGTAGGAGATAATTCCAAAATAGGTGCGGGATCTGTCGTAATAGAAGAAGTTCCGCCTAACTGTACGGTTGTCGGAGTTCCGGGCAGAATAGTTAAGCAGGATAATGTCAGGGTTCCGAGAGAAACTATGGATCAGGTTAATCTTCCCGATCCTGTTAGCGATGATATTAATGTATTAAAGCACGAGAATTCGGAATTGGTTAGTCGTGTTATTGAACTTGAGAATAAATTTAAAGAGTTTACAAAGAATAGTAAAGGATAGTGTACAAATGAAGATATACAATACTCTAACTAGAAGAAAAGAGGATTTTAAACCTATTGAGGAAGGTGTTGTCAGCATGTATGTATGCGGACCGACCGTATATAATTATATTCATATCGGCAATGCAAGACCTATGATTGTATTTGATACCGTAAGAAGATATATGGAGCATAAGGGGTTAAATGTCAATTATGTATCCAACTTCACTGATGTTGACGATAAAATCATTAAGAAGGCTAATGAAGAAGGTACGACAAGTGAAGTTATTTCACAAAGATTCATCGAAGAATGTAAGAGGGATATGGAAGGGCTTAATGTTCTTCCCGCCAGTACGCATCCTCTTGCTACTGAAGAAGTGCCCGGAATGATTGATATGATATCAACGCTTATAGATAAAGGTTATGCCTATAAGACGGAAGACGGAACGGTATATTTTAGAACCCGTAAGTTCGAAGACTATGGCAAATTATCACATAAGAATATAGATGATCTTGAAGCCGGACACAGAAATATCAACGTCACAGGAGAGCAGAAGGAAGATTATCTTGATTTTGTACTTTGGAAGCCTAAGAAAGAAGGAGAACCATACTGGGATTCTCCATGGAGCCAGGGCCGTCCGGGATGGCATATTGAATGCTCTGTTATGTCTAAGAAATATTTAGGTGAATGCATAGATATTCATGCCGGCGGAGAAGATTTGATTTTCCCTCATCATGAAAATGAGATTGCACAGTCCGAGGCTGCTAACGGTGTGCCGTTTGCTAATTATTGGATGCATAACGGATTTTTGAATATTGATAATAAGAAAATGAGTAAATCGGCAGGAAATTTCTTTACCGTAAGAGATATTTCCGAAAAATATGATTTGCAGGTTTTAAGATTCTTTATGTTATCGGCGCATTATCGCAATCCGCTTAATTTTAGCGCAGAGCTTATGGAGTCTGCTAAAGCGGGACTTGAACGTATTCTTAATGCTTATAATAATCTTATGTATCTTTATGAAAATGCGACTTCAGATATAACAAATGATGAAGAAGCTAAGGCAAAAAGTGCAGAGTACGTCGATAAATTTGAAGAGGCTATGGAAGATGATTTTAATACTGCCGATGCAATTTCAGTGATATTTGAATTTGTTCGTCATATTAACCAGGCTGTAAATGAACAGACAGGTGCTAATGTATTAAAGATATATATTGATAAGTTATCTATGCTCTGTGATATTCTCGGCATTATTCTTGAGAAGGAAGAGAAGTTGCCTGATGAAGAGATTGAAAGATTAATCGATGAGAGACAAAGAGCAAGAAAGAAGAAAGACTTCAAACGGGCTGATGAAATAAGAGATGAATTGCGTGAAAAAGGAATAGTTCTCGAGGATACAAGAGAAGGTGTCAAGTATAAATGGGTTTAAATCAAGATATAATTAATCATTTCGATGGCAAAGAAATAGATATTAAGACATATTCTCCGTTGACTCTTGCTTATATAGGCGATGATGTATTTGATCTTATAATTCGAACAATTGTTGTCAACAGAGGTAATACAAAGCCTGCAAAATTACATGGTGCTACCGTTAAATATGTAAGTGCTGTAGCCCAGGCAAAGATGCATGATACCATATCAGAATTACTTAATGAAGAAGAAGCCGATATATTGAGAAGAGGGCGTAATGCTAATCCTCATACAAAAGCTAAAAATGCATCTTCGGCTGATTATATGAAAGCGACAGCGTTAGAGACACTTGTAGGTTTTTTATATCTTAAAGATGAACAGGATAGGATTTTTGAATTATTACAAAAAGGAATTGAGGTAATAGATAAGGCAGATGAGAGACAGTGAAGATATTATTTGCGGCCGAAACAGTGTGCTTGAAGCAATAAGAAAAGGTAATACTGTTGATAAGATTTTAATTGTTGAGGGCAGGAACGAAGGTGCGATAAATACGATAATCAGGGAAGCTAAAAAGAACAAGATTATCATCGAATTTACCGGCAAAAAAGTACTTGATGGGATATGTGACGAAAGCAAGCATCAGGGAGTTGCTGCATATATTTCGCCCTACGAATATGTTGAAGTTGACGACATTCTCGAAATTGCGAGAAAGAAAGGTGAAGATCCTTTTATTATTCTTTTAGATGAGATAGAAGATCCACATAATTTAGGGGCAATTATCAGGACTGCTAATATGTGTGGAGCTCACGGAGTTATTATTCCTAAAAGAAGAGCGGCGAGACTTACATCAATAGTTGCAAAGACATCTGCCGGAGCGATTAATTATACACCCGTTGCCAAG
>JAIKVT010000103.1 GCA_024685495.1 Lachnospiraceae bacterium | reverse complement strand
TGCAAACATACCTTTTGTAGACTACAGTGCCATCAAAACAAAAGATAATGGCGTAATATGTAAATGTGAAGCATTTACAAATGATAAAATAGAATTAGTCTCAGCATATGAAGTTATAGAAGGGTCAAAAACATTAAATGACCAATCTTATTATGAAAATTATATACAAATTTGTACTAATCTAGGTATAAATGAATCAGTAATTAGAGATTTCATGGATTATCAAACTCTTACGGATTTTATAATTAGTAATACTGATGAACATTTAATGAATTTTGGAATACTTAGAGATGCAGATACATTTGAATATATTGGACCAGCTCCAATTTTTGACTCTGGAAATAGTATGTTTTATTCTAATAATGCAATTATATTATCAAGAGCTGCTTTACTGGAAAGAGAAATAACAGCCTTTTATAAATATGAAGAAAAAATGTTAAAAAATGTTACAAATAAAAATATAGTAAATCCATCCCTTTTACCAACAAAAAAAGACGTAATAGACTTATATGTTAAAGCGGGTTTGCCAGAAAACAAAGCTTTAGTTATTGCTCAAAATTATAATACAAAAATCGATATGGTTAAAGACTTTCAAAAAGGATTATCAATATCAAGATATCATGAAAAAACAAAATTAAAAAACCAATCTCAAGAAATAACTTTTTCGATGATATGTGGTATTCCTGGTTCTGGCAAAACAAACACATCTATGCAATTAATAGCTGATTTTAACAATAAAGGATACAAAGAAATATCTTCAGATTCATTATATTCCATTGAAGAAGCATATAAAGATACTGAGTTAATTATCGATAATAATATAACTTTTACATCAGGAGCTTCACCACAAAAAGCTTTTACATATATTTCAGCCAACAATATTAGAGACGAAATAAATGATTATAACAATGATGATTTAGTTTTTTATATTGCAGATAAGCGAATAACAGAAGCTCTGAACAAAGGAATATCGGTTATATATGAAGCGACAAATCTTGATAAACAAACAAGACAACATTATATTGAATTATCAGGAGATATTGAAAAGAAATTATATTTAACAAATGCTGATTATAACCAAATAGATGTTAATATACCAAAAGAAAGAATGTATCAACTAGCATATAGACTTTATAGTTGTATTTCGGATGAAAAAGAAGGATGGAATAGTGTTAATGAAATAGGCGAGAGACCCGAAGAATTCATAAATACTATTGGACAAGAAAATGATATCACAGGAATAGACCCTGCAGATGATAATTGACGAAAAGAAGGCTTCTATTAAGAAGTCTTTTTTTCGTTTTAATTTATTTTTATCCATATAATTAATAGAAGATGATATAATGATAAAAAAGGAGAAATGCTTTATGGGTAATTCAAAATTCACTATAGAAAAACCAGATTTATTAACGGAAATAAAAAAAGAAAAAGCTAAAAAAGAAATGCTTGAATACTTCACGAAACAAATCAAAAAAGAGACCAATGAAGATGATATAGTTGTTGCGTGGGAGAAATACAAAAATGCCAAATTACCTACTAATGTATAATGATATACCTGTTATAAAATTCAATAATGATAATTTTAGCGCTAGCATTATTCATAAAAACTCACTTCCATTTAGTTGCGGGAAAAATAATAATGATTATTCCGCAATAAAAAGCTTTGCTGCGAATCGCATAATGCTTATGAATAGAAAGTATTGCAAAGAAATATTAGACTCTTGCCTTATCGATGATCAAAGCGATCTTAATATCTGTCTTATAGGAAAAGCATTAAGTTTCAGAGATAATTATTGGATAAAAAAAGAAGATTCTAATGAAAAATGGAAAGATATAAACTTATATAACAATCCTTTTTCTGAAGAGATAGCTTACACTGCTCTAACAGGAGAAACTAATTCTGTTCATATTGGCGATGAAATATTTACCGGGGAATTAACGTCTTATGGCACAAGAGCAAAATGTTACGAAAAAAGAGAAGACGGCATATATTTAATAAAAAATGAAACCATTAATGAAATTTTTGCCGAAGTATATGGAACAGAAATGGCCAGAATTGTTGATTTGCCTACAGCCACATATACTTATGAAAAAATAAATGGTCTTGATTGTTCTGTTACTAGAATCAATACTAATTTAACAAAAGAATTAATACCTGCAAGAGATATATTATTATATGCTGACTCAAAAATGAAAATGGATCAACCATATTATCAATTCTTTATGAATTATGATGCATATAATTTTATTAAAATGCAATTACTAGATTATATCGCATTAAATACGGATAGAAATAGAGATAATTTTGGACTCCTTAGAAAAAGAGGACAAATTAAAGGATTATTTCCTAATTATGACTTAGATAGCTTCTTTAAAGGAAAGAGTACAAATGCTTATTACTTTGTTACCGGGGAAAGTTTTGATGATACATTAACAACATTAAAAACAAAATATCCTGAGACTTGCAAAGAACTAATTCCATGCTTTAAAAAATTATATGATTTTATAAATGATATAGAATTTAGAGATATATTTGAAACAACATTTGGAGATACTAATTACGAAAATCTAATGATTAGATGCGAAGATGTTATTAATGTTATTCCGGAATTAGATATTAATGATATTGATGAAGATTA
>JAIKVT010000095.1 GCA_024685495.1 Lachnospiraceae bacterium | reverse complement strand
GGTGTACATTCATTTGTCAAACGATCAAAGTAAGCTGCCATTCTGAATGAAGGATTCGTAACATGCGCACCAGATTGGAAAAAAAATTGTATGCACGATGTCAATCCTTCTTCCATTGTACTCCAGTTTATTTTTCCTAGTATACTCTCTACTTTTCTATTTGAAAAACATCTGCTGATACCACGTGCATATTTATATTGATTATATCTATTCAAATTTTTAACAACTTGTTCCACATTATGAATTCTGATCACTTTGGGCAGATAGTGACTGTTTTCTTTGATGGCTTTACAATAAATATCCAGGACTTCTCCCCAAGTTCGGCTCCCACCACCGCTTACATTATATGTCTCTCCAAATGTATTCGGGTTCAGCATTAACTTGGAAATAACATAAGCCACATCCCTGCCATACGTCATGGTCGTCTGGACATTACTCATTTCTGCAGGGAAAATAATACTATTACCATCTAATATCCGATACATCCATTCATCTTTTTCAAAAATCGTAAACTGTAAGCGATCAGAATTGTATGTCAAGCTTGGTCGGATAATAGTATAGTTTTCAAATTTTGAAGTATTCAACAAGTTTTCACAACGTGCTTTTGCAAGATCGTAGGAATCTTTTGAAAGATATTCTTCATCTGCGCATATATCCAGTATTCTGGGTGAAGCTTCTGTAATTAATCCATTACATGGAGCATATACTCTGGCAGAGCTCAGAAATATGTAATGTGAAGTATTTGACAATAAGAATTCATATCTGTTTCTAAATTCTTCTGTCTGATAATTGAGAAAGTCAATAATTCCATCAAATTTATATTCAGTTATAATTTTTCGAGCCCATGCCAAATCCTTACCATTCCCATGCAACCAATGAATTTGATCACTATGATGTTCTTTTCGAGAAGTTGCATAAACCTCATAATCTGAGTTTTGAGAAATCGTCTCGACCAACGGATATCCCATCGCTCCCGTCGCCGCAAAGACCAGTATACGTTTCATAACGTTCATCTCCCCAATAGGCTCTTGATCTTGCTCTTAAGCGCTGCAGAAGTATCTACCTTTACGTTACGTATCTTCTTTAATGCATCGTTCTCATCATCGACATCTGTAAATACTTCAAATAGCATTGACTGATTCATCTTATCATTCATAAAGATTGGGAGTACTTTTATAAAATCTTCTTTGGATGATGCTGTCATGTATTTAAATCCAAGATCTTCAGCAAAATGCTTTACCAGTTGTTTGGATTTGGTCCCTGTATGACCACCCGCTGCTATGTATTCATTTATTCTGTCATGATTGCCTTCAAAAATTCGATATGCTCGATTGGGATATATGTTAAATTCCTGGCCGCATCCATTGTTAACTAACAAAATACGAAGGTTTCTTCCGACGTGTCTGTTTCCCAACACATTGAAGCTATAAAAGAAAGTCAAATCACCCATTACTGCGTAATGAATTTTCTCAGAACAGGCAAGGGACATGCCCAATAATGTGGGAACGGCTCCATCTATTCCCCTACACCCAGTATTTGCCAAGACATATGTTTCCTTTGGAAAATCAAAAAAAGTCCAGGAACGCATAGTATTGCTTACTCCCAACTCTAGACACGCATCAGCAGGAAACTTGGGTATCACCTGCTGTGCAATCCATATATTAGAGAATGGTAGGTCCGGAATCTTCAGATATATATCATTGACTTCTTTCCGAATGGAATCATAATATTCATGATTTGGTTTGGTATTTTTTTTATCCTTAGTATAATAGTTAAAGAAATCTTCTTCATTCATTTCGAAAATATAAGATAACTTCCTGAATGGATCTCTGATCTCTCCATCCGGACTGACACGCCAAACATTTTTTGCCGCTTTGGCAATCGGTTCCGTATAATAATCGCCATGCTCTTCTCCAATATGAATTAGTAAGTCAAAATCAAACAAATCCGTCCTATGCTGTTCCTGACAGGTGACAATCGTAGGCAATATCCTATATTTTCCCCAATAATGACTGCTATGATCAACAATTACTAATGCGTTATATAATCCACAGAATATATCTATTGCGTGTGTCAATTCTTCACTGAACTGTTTATGATTTCCAACTATAATAGCTATTTTATCACATTTCGGCACTTGTGGCAGACGATCGTTATAATAGTATCGTTTAATGATTCTTACATGTGAAAGATCTTCCACTGAGAAAGCATTTGTATAGCTCGATGCCAGATTTATATGTGCCGGCCCACCGCCATGTCTGAAAAGCTCAAGCACAGCTCGATTTATCTTTAAAGTAGCATCATATTCATCCTCATTGTTCCTGACAATAGGAACCTGAACGCTTATACGCACACTGTCATTTGGCTGAACTGTTCTGTCAATAAATTGGGGACTCAGATTACCACAGCGGACTAAATCCTGGGAAGCCGTAACCGCTAAAATAGGAATTTTTCTATGGTATGCTTCCGTAAGACCCGGGAAATAGTTTCGCGATGCGGTCGCGCCTGTACAAGTAATCACTACAGGTTCTCCACTTTCAGAGGATAAACCACACGCCATGTATGCCGCTCCACGTTCATCAACAGCAGAATACATTTCAAATCCGCCATCATTCATCATGCTCACAATGAAACTAATATTGGTTGTTCCCGGACTAACAACTACTTTCTTTATATGATTTGCTTTGAGAACCGCTATTAAAATCTGTACATTTTTTTCCGTTGAATACATACCCATATATAAGTCAACTCCTTTTTCTGATTAGTTTATTGATAGGGTTCAAAACCAGATTCTTTTCGAATTCATTCATGGAAAACAACCAAATACATACAAGATATATTATTGTGTAAATGAGAATGAATAATAACATTTGAAACACATTTTG
>JAIKVT010000062.1 GCA_024685495.1 Lachnospiraceae bacterium | reverse complement strand
ATACCGATTTTAAGCCACTTATTATACACTTCATTCAGTTGTCAAAGTACATTTTTTATATGTAAATCATCCGCATTATGTGCAGATGGTTTTACCAAATCATCTATGCTAAATTATGTTGGGTTTTCGGTCGGTCTCCCCAAAAGTTAGACCTAAAAATCTAACGATTGGGAGGTCGGTACATATTGACGCTTCTTTTCGTTGTAGAGAGATATTTTTATATCGTGTTGGAAATCATGAATCATTTCAATTTTAGTTTTATAGTTTTTTAGAATAGCTTCAATTTTTTCATCAGGAATACTTGATTTTGAATAAATTGTTGTTAAGTCATCTTCGTTTGGTAAAGCTTCTAAATTAACAATGTGCTTGTTTTGTACATTTTTGAGCATTTTTTCCTCTGAAGAATAGAAGCTTGTTATTTTACGTTTTAGCATATCTACTCTCGAATATATAGCCGAGCCTTCGTTATAGAACATACTGTTTCCAGAGTCATATATAGGAGCAGGAGCTATTAGTTCCATTGTATTAACATCACGTAAAACTCCGAAATTCATTAGGTGTTCATCGGAATTACTAATTATAAAATCTGTAAGTGTTTGATAGTCCATATAGTTTCTGATTGTATCTTCATATATACCATATTTAGAGCATATTTGGATATAGTTTTCATATAATGAATTCTCATTATCTGTTTTTTGGCTACATATTATTTCGTATGCAGAGATGAGCTCAGTTTTGCTGTTAGTAAATGAGTTGCATTTGCATAACATACCGTTGTCTTTAGTTTTTGAAACAGTATATTCGACATATGGAATATTGCTTTCTTGTTTTTTGTGTAATAGTGTCGCAAATGATTCATTCAAAGCCTGCTGACCATAATACTTATAGCTTTCCTTAACAAGGACAGGTGTATTGCTATTTAAATCCCAATATTTTTCCATTTGACCGCCAAGCGATGCATTGGGATCATATGAAGATGCATTATGGTATGGAATGATTCCGTCTTCATATGATTGCTCTTTTGTTAGCTTTACATTTTCATAAGCAACATCTGAATCAACAGGACGAATCCAATATGTATCTGTCATAGATAATGCAAGATTCTTAGCCAAATATGATTTGGTATTAAAGCAATCAGATTGCTTAATGATATCTTTAATAGCTTTCCTTGATGGTGGGACAGCTCGACTTTCCCACCACTTTTTTATTAATTCTTCATTGGCGTTACCAAGGAAGGGGGATTTGCCGTTATGGTGATCTTTATATGCTTCGATATAACCAGATTCGTCATCTATAATCATTGAACCACAAACGTCATTTTCATGCATTAAAAGGAATTGACTCATATTAGTTGCCTCCTTAATTCATTTTTGCGTATATAATTCTCGATCAGTATTTCTGTGAGTTCTCTATAGGTTGCATAATTGATCTCGGCAGCAAGTGTATTGGCTTTAGTTAAGATAATATCTTCGTTATCATAGTAGATATGTAGGGTTGATTTTGAGTCAGAAGATATCCATTTATAAGGCACATCCATGTAGTTGCCCTCAGAATTGTTTAGTATGGAAAATGTGTTGAGTAAATCTTTTGTATCACATTTGAAAAACACGCTTAACCTATACACAGTTTCTGCTTTGATGTGATTGATGTTCTTTTTTTCGTTCATCAATTCGTTGAGAGTCGTGTAAGGAATACCTGTTTCTTTACTTATTCTATATAAGCTTTTGCCAGAATGTTTTATTTTATCTTTTATGTTATCGTTCATAATAATTATCACCTCTGTTACCTTCAAAATTATTATAACGCAAACGCGTTATATATTCAATTATTAAGAATAAAAAAGGATTTTATGGAAATATTTATTATAATAGACACATTGTATATACAGAGGAGGATGTGTTGTAATCCCGTTGAATTTTTCGGTGACGTCCCGTCCCCCTAGTTGATGGGGATTATACCGGTAAGTTCCCGTAAATACTGTGTTTTTTGGAGTTTTTTATAGAGATAACGTACCGTTTTGGTCTTTGATAGATAAAAAAGGGTAACCTTAATAGACGGGACGTTGATATTTTTTAAAAAGAATAAAGGTAACGTTCCGTTTTTGAAGATGTTATTTGGATGGATTTTGGTTCATCGGATATAAAATAGATTTTTATATGTTACTTCCTTAATAGATTCATTGATAAATCTATTTCGTCGTTAGGAATAAGTTGGATATTTAACTTATTTATGTTATCTTGTCCTATGAAGCCAAGTGTGGCTTCATATGGAGAGCGGTTGTTAAGTGATACACGAGGTACGCTATTTATGTGGGAGGCAAGAAGGTTGGCGTCATCTTGCGTGATTCCCGCAAAAGAAGTTTTCTTAGGTAAGACATAACGTATATACTCATGGTTCTTCTCGATGCAGCCTTTCTGCCAGGAACAGTTAGGCTCGCAGTAGAATAGGCTTGATAACTTCTCTCCTGTTTTAAATGAGGCTTCTATTGACACGGGATCAGAGAATTCTGTTCCGTTGTCAGTAAGTATAACTTCAAATAACCGATGGAATTCTTCGTCGCCTAAAGTGTTCTTCAGATCAAGGAAAGCCTTGGTAACATACTCGGAACGCTTATAAGGAAGAATGATTATTAGCATAAAGTTATACGCCCTAAAAAGGAGCGTTAGAAAGCATTTACCACCTTTACCACCGGGAGTACCTATAACGGTATCCATTTCAACAATGGAAGCCATTGGATGTAGTTCTATATACTCCTGAAAGTCGGTATAGAATCGACTGATTTTTATAGCGACATTAGTTATGGGTCTGGTGTAGTCATATTCCTTTTTGACCTTATATCTGACCTTACGTTGTAAGTCGATATTCTTTACATTAAGAACACCTAGGTCTATGTATTTATAGAATGTTGACTTGGAAATAGGAAGAACCTCTGGATGTGCAGCATAGACATGATTGACGCTATGATGTTTTTGAATCATAAGAGGAGCAATCACATCATTAATAGCTGCAACTTCTTCCTCAGTGATTTTTAGGTGAGAACGCTCTTGACGAAGAGCCTTTTGGTACGCATTATTTGCGACAGATGCATTATAGAGATATTGAAGCTTGGTACAACGATAAGCCTTATCACATGCATTGCATACATATGGAGGCTTTGCTGTGAGAGGACACTCGCAATCCTTTGTGTTAGCCCTGTGCTTCTTGAAACGATGCTTTTGTAGTTCTTTAGAAATACATCCACGGTCTTTACCAATACGATTAGATATTTCGGCAAAATTAAGACCGAGGTTAAGATATTGCTGTATGGTACAGCGGTCTTCAAAAGTTAGATGCTTATATTTTGGTGTTTTCATGATAACTCCTTTCTCCGATGACCAAAATATAAACATAATTATAGATATACCCCTTGAGATTTCTCAAGGTAAAGTTCCGCTAGAGAAAAAACGGGACGTTAAATTAAAATTATCTATGTGTAGAATGTGCCACAGTTAGCCTTGACTAACCTGTGGGGGGGGGTGATAAACTATGCTTTGGAAAAAAATGTATTTTTTGTGTCCTGTTGAGGACGCAGATAATGTAGAGGAGGATTAGAATGAGGATTGTTAAGAAGATTAACCTAAAAGCAATCGTAGCAGGTGTTGTCGCTTTGCTTATGGTTGTTACAGCACTTCCAGTAAGTGGTTTAGGTGGAACACTAACGGCACAGGCTGCTGAGGCTGGAGAAACTCTTAAGGTTAAAGCACAATTGGATTATCAGGGAAGCGTCTGTATTGAGGCAAGGTCTTATATTCCTGGATCAAGTAGCGAATGGCAACCATATCTAAATGGATATAAATATGAACTGTATAAAGATGGTGTTAAGATTAAAGATGGTAATCCTGTATATGATAGTTATGTCTTTTCTGCTAATGAGAGAGTCGATGATTTGACTAATGAATATTCATATAATTTGAGTTACAGTGACTATAATTCAGTGGATTATCTTTTTGTTAATAAGGGAAACGAAGAGGGACAAGTTTCTTCACTTCCTGGCACATATGAGGTAAAACTTCTTAAGAATGGCGAGGTGCTTAAGTCGCAAAGCGTTGTTGTAGATGAACTTATAATTACAGGTAATGGTCAAACACTTGACTGTACATTTGGATATGATGATTCCTCCGATTATTATTTATTTGATTTGGAGATTTTGAAGAAGGATGGATATGTTATAAAGAATTTTACAGATGCATCTGGTAATACGTATGAGTTAGGCGACTATAATGATAAGGCAATGCTTAAGGCATTAAAGGATAGTTCTAATATTAAGACTGGAACAACCTTCAATCTTACGGCAAATTATATAGAAAATGAAGCACAGCACCAATTATTGGCTCCTTCTGAATGGCAAGATAGTGGTGTTATTACTGGGAAAATACAGGAAAATGGGTACAAAAATCATGCATATAGGATTGATTTTAGCGGACCTTTAAACAGCGAGCAAAATCGTACGAGAGTATTTACAATAGATGGAATGGGTGAAAACGGCACATATAATTCTGAGACAAAAGAGTTTGCATTTAATTTACTTAAGGATTATATATCTGTAAGTGGAGAATATAGTGTGGTTTTAACATGTGCTACTGAGATGAAATATCTTCGAACAGCTAGAATTGATCTTGGGGCACTTCATCGTGAATTTAATGTTGCGTCTCCGTTAAGTCAACCAACAAATCCTAAGTGGAAATCAGAGGAAGGCAAGTATTATGCTACATGGGATGCAGTTGAGAATGCATCAGGATATAGTATTGTTGTAGAATCTAAGAATAGTAATATTAAACATACTTTTACAACTGATGCCAATACAACAAAAGTTGATGTTACAAACGCTATAGCTGATATAGATAAAGGATATTATCGTTTTCAGGTAAGAGCGTTAACTAATGATGTGTTACAGCATGGTAACGGACAGTTCTGTAATCCTTCCGATGTATTAGGATTATCAGATGCGGCCATTACTGCTAAGACAGACATTAACGGTAAGGTTACAGGTGAAGTGACAGCTGTAGCTGGGATGATTAATGGAGAAAATCCTACAGATGAACAGAAGGCTGCAATTAATGGTGCTGTGAATAGTATTAAGACTACATATAGTGCAGACGCAGACAAGCAGACTCTTGCTACAGCTGTACAGTCTGATACTACTACGCAGAACAATATAGCAACACTGTCTAAAGCATATGCTAAAGCAAATAATATTACTGTAAGTGATCCTTTTGTTGATCAGAATTTGCCTATGAAGGCTGGCAATATATCTGCAGATGGTGTGGCATTATCTGCGTCAGGAGGAGAAACAGTTCAATTACAGGTATCTGCACCAACTAATGAGCAAAAGAATCTTAATGGAATGAGCGCATATTCAAGTGTAGTTGCTTTCCAGATGGATCTTAAGAAGGGAAATGGAGATCCAACTAACGAGGTGACAAATCTTGATGTTCCTGTAACAATTAAGCTTCCTGTACCTGATAATATGAATCCTCTTTCGTTGTGTATATTACATTATTTAAATGGTGATAATAAGACTCCGGATAAGATATATCCTACATTTACAACAGCTGAAGATGGTACATTGCTTGCGGTATTTACAATAACTCATTTCTCAACATTTGCATTTGCAGATAATGGGGTTGAGGCTGTTAAGGCTACTAAGCCAACAATATCGGGTACAACACCTTTTAGTGAAAGCACTGAGGTAACAATTACAGCTGATAGTGGTGACACTATATATTATACAACTGATGGAACTACACCTACTACATCATCTAAGAAATATACGGGTGCGTTTACAATAAATAAGACAACAACTATTAAGGCTATTGCAGTTAATGCAAATAAGACTACTAGTGATGTTGCAACTAAAGAATTTACTATTGAGAGTAGTGGTGGTTCATCATCTGGTGGTGGCTCATCGTCAGGCGGTTCGTCCGGTGACGGCGGAGGTTCCTCATCAGGCGGTTCATCCGGTGGTGGCTCGTCTTCAGGCGGTGGTTCGTCAGATAAGCCGGTAGCCCCAACACCTGCACCAACTCCTGACCCAACACCTGCACCTACTCCTGAAAAGCAGGATGCAAGCGAGTATACTAACTCAACTACTGGTGAAGTTATCTTAGATAAGATTGCAGTTCCGGAGTCAGATAACGCAGGAACTAAGATTGTTAAGCAGGCTGATGGTTCAGTTACAGTAACAGATTCAGATCTTGGAGTAGCAAGGTCAGTAAGCCCTGCAGTATTTGCAGAAGGACAAGTGTATAGATTATACAATCCTAATACAGGTGAACATTTCTATACTAAGAATCCACAAGAGAGAGATTCCTTAGCCTCAGTAGGCTGGAACTATGAAGCAGATCAGACTTCTAAGACAATAGCGTCTACTGAAGAAGGTGCTAAGCCTGTATATCGTGTATATAATCCGAATTCAGGATTACATCATTACACGACTAACAAGGATGAAGCTGTTATGCTCAAGGGTATAGGTTGGAATTACGAGGGAATTTCAATGTATGCATATGATAACAACTCAAATAAGGGTACTGTTACATATAGAGTATATTGTCCGTTCCCGGATGCTAACGGACAGAACCAGCATATCTATACAACAAGCGCGGCAGAAGTTGCACATCTTGTAAGCTTGGGCTATCAGGATGAAGGCACTGCATGGCGTGTGAAATAACATTATAATAATAGTTTAACCAGGAAGTGGGCGAGTAATCGCCCGCTTTTCTAGTTTGCGCGCCATGGGCGCGCTCTAACGGGTGCAAGTCCCGAACACGCCCAGATAGTGGGAAGTGTATAGCTGAACAGCAAGGGTGTCCATCGTGAGGT
>JAIKVT010000149.1 GCA_024685495.1 Lachnospiraceae bacterium | reverse complement strand
GATCAGTCCATACAGCATGAGTTCATATGGATCTGACGCAGAGTTTACAGCAAAGGAAAATTTGTGTCGGATTGAAAAGGACAAATATGGAATCGGCTCTTTCGGGGAAAAGGACGAGACCGGATGAGCTTGGACGGGTTTGGAAGGACGGGAGGGAGTCATCCCGACATTGAAATCCGTCCCTAATAGGGATTAATCCGACAGAAAGTCAGTGAAATCCGACAGTCTGAGGGGGTTCGGGGTAGTAAATGAAAGTACAACGAACCTGATGCCGGAGGACGGATTTAGCTGGATTGATACGTTCTAATCCAAAAAGATTTAATGGATAAGCATGGATTGCTGAAGGTAAAAAAGAATAGATAGTTTCTGAGGAGCAGCCTCAGGAATGTGCGATATAGGCACTTCGTTATTTGGTAGAAATACCAGATGCGAGGTGCCTTTTCTTTTTACACATTCCGACCAAACTAAACCTGTGCTTAGTAACTGACAACCAATGATAATCCAAGGAGGAAATGCGATGGCTAGAAAAAGCATCAATCACGGGCTTCCGGATCTCGACAGATTTCTGGAAGGAAGAGAGAGGAAATTTGTAACGTATGCGGAGGGCTCCGATATGTACGGGATTCCTTATTACTCATTTGTCAGACTGGCAAAGGAAGCAGGGGCAAATATTACGCTCCGGAAAAATGCAATCGTCGATGTGGATATGATCGAGAAGTATCTCGAAGAGCATCCGGAAACTCAGGACAGAGTCAACAGCGTAAGGAGGTAAATGGGTTATGGCATATAAAAGAGAGGATCTGAATATCGAACAGCTGGAGAGATTGATGAAGGGCGCGGGTAAGAAGTTTGTGAGCCTGGAAGAGGGCGTGGCTCTCATGTCTCTCGGAAGGAATAATTTCCGTGAAATCGCTAAGGACGCCAAGGCGGTCTACAAGATCAAGAGGCGTGTACTCATCAATATGGAAAAGATCTACGAGTTTATGGAAGCTTTCGTGGATGATGAAGAGTAAAGGAGGGCGAGATTATGGGAAGAATTTTATCCGTATGTAACCAGAAAGGCGGAGTCGGGAAAAGTACGGTAAGCGTAAATCTTGGCGTAGGCCTTGTAAGAGAGGGACAGAAGGTTCTGCTGGTGGATGCAGATCCGCAGGGCAGCATGACAGCGAGCCTGGGCTTCGTGGAGCCGGATGATATCGACCGGACTCTGGCAACAGTCATGGCTGCCGTAATGAATGACGAACAGTGCGATCCCTTCAAAGGAATCCTTCACCATGAAGAGGGTGTGGATCTGATGCCTGCGAATATTGAGCTTGCAGCACTGGATGTGGCTCTTGTAAATGCGATCAGCAGAGAGACGATCATGAGAAGTTATCTGGATGAGGTCAGAGATTCTTATGACTGGGTTATCATCGATTGTATGCCGTCACTTGGAATGCTGACCATTAATGCTCTTGCGGCAGCCGATGAGGTGATCATCCCCTGCAGTGCAGCGTATCTGCCGGTAAAGGGCTTGGAACAGCTGGTGGCAACGATCGTAACAGTTCAGAAACGCTTGAATAAGGATCTGAGGATCGGTGGAATACTGATGACGATGGTGGACTTCCGTACAAATTATGCGAAGGATGTGGCTGAAATGATCCGCGATGGTTACGGCAAAAGAGTAGGCGTGTTCAATACCGTCATACCTCATTCCGTGAGGGCTGCGGAACCCAGTGCAATAGGCGTAAGCATCTACAAGCATGATCCTAACGGCAAGGCTGCGGCTGCTTTTGAAGAGCTGACGGGGGAGGTGTTGTGTAATGGCTGAGAAGAAGAGACCGGGGCAGCAGATGAAGCTCCAGAATGTTGAAGAGATCCTCGGCGTGGTCGGTGAAGAGAGAGCGCTTGAAATCGATATTTCGCAGATCAAGCCGTTTAAGGATCATCCCTTCAAGGTTGTCGATGATGCCAAGATGGATGACCTTGTGAACAGTATCAAACTCAATGGCGTACTCACACCGGTGATTGTAAGACCTTCCGGCAGGGGCTACGAAATGATTTCCGGACATAGAAGGATGCATGCTGCTACAAGAGCAGGCCTTACGACTATTCCGGCGATAAGCAGAGAAATGGATGATGATACTGCTACGATTGTGATGGTAGAAGCCAATGACCAGAGAGAAGAGGTGCTTCCGAGTGAGAAGGCGTTTGCCTATAAGATGAAATACGATGCCTTAAAAAGCCAGGGTGCACGGTCGGATCTAACTTCGTACCAAGTTGGTACGAAGTTAAGAGCAGATGAAGAAGTGGCTCGAATGGTGGGCGAAAGCAAGAATCAGGTCTACCGCTATATGAGGCTCACGGATCTGATCCAGCCACTGCTCGACCTTGTGGATACCAAGAAAATGCCGCTTGCTACGGCGGTTGAGGTTTCCTATCTCGATAAGGATACACAGGAATATCTCGCACTGTTCATCCGTGATAATGGAATGGTGAAGTCCTATCAGATCGCGGCTCTCAGAAAGTACCTGGCTGAATGCAAGATCATCAGTAAATCGAAGATGGAAGAGGTGCTGCAGGAAGGCTTCAACGCAAAGACCATGCCGAAGTCCATCACGATTCCGGAGAAGAAGCTGAAATATTATTTCTCTTCCAACTATTCTCTGAAGGATATGGAGAAAATCATTTATCGTTTGCTGGATGACTGGAAAGCAAAGTCGGATGCCTTTATGAAAAAACATGCTCAGGAAGAAGGAGGGAATGCTGATGAAGTTTAAGAAATATAGGAATCTGAAGGTTTATGAGATGTCGGGCTATCAGTACAAGGCGGTTCCGACAATAAGACTCCAGGGAGCATGGCTTAGGGATCTCGGTTTCGAGGAAGGTGCTCCGATCACTGTTAAATGCGAAGGCGGCAGGCTCACGATCACAAGGACAGATGAAATCGTGACGGACTTTACAGAGGTTGCTGCAGAGCCGGTAATGTGTGTTGCAGAGGCGGCAGGCGGATATGGTAAGGAGGTTGCCTATGTTTGAAATTGATGAAATAAAAGCAATAGATTCGAAGTATTTCAATGTCATAATGGCTAATGAGTATGATATTACGCTTATGTCAAGAAATACGGGACATTATTGGTATGTGCACTGTACAGGAGTTTCGGGAGATGCGGCATGCATTATCTTCCACAAACACAGATTTAGTCATCCTTATCATCAGCATGGGAGAGGTAATAGTCTTAAACAGGCGATACAAAGCATTCAAAGCCATGATCGCTGGCAAATGAACGGAAGAAAGAAATGAGTAATGAAAAAAGATTAGAGTACTAACACAAGAGGTCATGGATTTCTTCTAAATTAATTGTGTATGTCTTAAGGGCAAACGGCTAGTCAAATGGCTTTAAGATGGACTTTAAGCCGTTTGCACCTTTTGACGATTTGTAATTGTTTTTAATCTTAATAAAAAGGATATAGACATACTAAATATTATTAAACCGAAATAAACCTTAATAAAACAATGTAAAACTGAATCATAAAACATTAAACCTAAAAAAACTTAAAAAATCATTGCTATTTACAAAACAACGTAGTATGATTATAAATGTTGGAGTCTGGGATCCAGACAGAGAAGTAGGCACCGGTTTTTGTTTTTGAAAGGGTTTTACGAATGCAAACAGAAAAATGGCTTTCAATGAAAGATATATGTAAACATCTTGGTGTAAGTAGAGATACGGTCATCAAATGGGTAAATGAAAAAGAGATGCCGGGAACACATATTGGTCGGTTATGGAAATTCGATCCGGATGAAGTCGATGAATGGATGAAAGCCTACAGACAAAAACAACATGAGGAGAAGTAACTATGTTTAAAATAAAATGGGATTCTGATATTAACGGAGTTATTTTGTCAGAATACATAGAAGAGAATGATTCGCTTAACTCTCCAAGACCGGTATATGTTGATGAATTTAACATGTTGGGGTTGGGAGATTCTTTTGAGCTGCCATCCGAGAACGTTCCGATATGTTGGGAGACCGATCGTAAGTATTTTTATAAAGGCGAAGTGATTGCCGAAACACAAAAGGGAAATATTTATGAAGATCCTAAAGTTATTGTACGTGAGGAGCATAAGGGTCGAAGGCTTGATCCCATAAATATGGAATTGGTAATAGCTAAAAATAGCAAGGTATTATCTGTTGCTGAAGACGAAGCAATGGATTTTATTAAAGAGAAATATGAATATTATCAAGATAAGGTATCAGGATTTGTTGTGGCATTTAGCGGAGGAAAAGATTCGCAGGTAATTTTGGACTTGGTCAGTAGAGTAATTCCGCATGAGAAATTCACTCCTGTGTTTACAAATACAGGAATGGAACTGCCTTGTACAATTGAAACGATGAAGACTACCGAAGCATATTACAGAAGCAAATATGCAGGTTTTAAATTGGAACAGGCAAAAAGTGACAAATCTGCACTTGATATGTGGAGAAGTTATGGACCACCAAGCAGAATGAATAGGTGGTGTTGCTCTGTATTGAAAACAGCTTTGTTTGGCAGAAAGATGAAGGAACTCTTAAATGTTTCTTCTCAGCCCAAACTTATTGTGTTCGAGGGTGTCAGGAATGACGAGAGCGCAAGAAGAGAGTCTTACAACAGAGTCGGCGTCGGAGTAAAGCATGTTAATCTTACAAATTGCCGTCCTATCTTAAAATGGAATGCAACAGAAACATATTTATACTTATATAAAAATGGAGTTAAGCTCAATCCCGCCTATACCATGGGATTGACTAGGGTAGGATGCGGGGTATGTCCATTTGCTTCTGATTGGTCAGAGTACGTGATTAGAAAGAGGTACCCGCAGATAGCCAAGGATTATATTGGTGTGATAGAAGATATGGCTCGAAATATCGGAATTACATCACAACCTAAAATAGATGAATATATTGCTACAGGGAATTGGAAGAAAAATGCTGGTGGCAAGGGGCTTCTACCGGATCCTTCAAGAATGGATATTATTTCAAAGGAACCCAATTTCGAATGCATTGTGAAAAATCCTAAAGGGAATTGGGAAACTTGGTTCTCTACTATCGGGGAGTACTTCCTTGAAAAAATAGATGACTCCTTCTATAAAGGCGAATTAAAATTTGATGGGCAGGTCGTAAAATTCGAAGTTCATTATGGTGATAACACAATTAGATTTAAAGCTATTGGAACAACGAATAAAATAATGCTCGTGAGCTATCTTTCAAAAGCATTTACCAAAACGGCGTATTGTGAATTATGTGGCGTATGTGAAATAGAATGTCCTACCGGAGCGTTAACAGTACGTGATTCGATAAATATAGATAAATCGAAATGTGTACATTGCCATAATTGCTTTGAAATCAATACAAAGGGCTGCATAATTGCAACGAGAAAGATGGTATATGAAGGAGGTAAGTCAATGGGCGGAACAGCAACGAAGACATCAGGAATTGATAAGTATTCAACTTTCGGGTTGAGAGAAGAATGGCTGAATTCATTTTTTGAGGAAATGGATGACTGGTTCGAGGGTTATGCAAACTTGGGCCCTAAACAGATTCCTGCAATGTTAAATTGGCTTAGAGAGGCTGAGCTTGTGGATCCAAAAGAGAAGAAAGCATCTGAACTGGCTCACATTTTAAAGCCCATATATGAATCCAATCCTTTGCTTGTATGGCAGATAATATGGATAAACCTGGCTTTTAATTCGGGTATCGTGAACTGGTATGTGAACAATATCAAAAGTGAAGTGGAGTATTCGAAGCAGGAAATGGTTGAAATGCTAAAAGAATCATATCCTACATTGAAAGGTGCGACACTCAAGAACCCGGTTGATGCTCTGGTAAATATGTTCAGCAACTCAATACTTGGAACTATTGATATAAACGATGACAATAGTTTGAAGGTGGGATTACTTACTAAAAAGGGAGTAGCTGTAAAGACAGTGAGGAAATATGGTACCTCAAAAATCACGTCCATAGCAGTAGCATATTTACTGTATAAAAATGCTGAAATCAACAACATGTATGAGCTTACAGTTTCAGATATTTATGAAAAAGGTTGTATGGGCGTAAGTAATATATTCAACATGGAGAGTGAGAGCTTTTTAAATGCGCTAAGAGGCCTAACAAATAATGAAATCCTTTCGGCGGATCTATTGGGTGGGTTGGAAAATATTCATCTTGCGAATGAGTTTACATCGTTTGCAGTATTAAAAAGAATGGTGAAAAAATTATAATATGAAAATTTGTACAAACTGTAATAAAGATCTTGAAAAGGATGAAATAGCACTTTGCAAGAAGCTGTTAGGGAAGAAAACAAAACAATTCCTTTGCATCGAGTGTTTGGGTGAATACCTAAATACAGATAAGGAGTTACTAATACAGAAAATTGAGCAGTTCAAAGAAGAAGGATGCACATTATTTATGTAGGAGGAGAAGGCGTATGAAGTATTCAGAGATTATAGGTGTTGAAAAGCACTTTAAATCGGCTTTTGATATTACGTCTGATACCGGAGATGCGTGGAAGACATTTATCTCTAACGAACGTTTTGAGAACAATCTTAATCAGATTATTAAGAGTTTTACATCTCCGGTGTTTAACAATAGAAAATCTATTTGGATTCAGGGAACATACGGAACAGGAAAAAGTCACTCGCTTTCAGTGATAAAGCATTTGCTTTGTGATGACTATTCCGTAATAGAAGATTACTTGCCGAGAATAAATCAAAGCCAGCTGAGAACAAGTATATCTAATTTTCGAAGAAACAATAGGGTATTCCCTGTAGTATTGAAGGGGATATATACAGTAACTGACGTAGCAGATTTAACATATACCATTCAACAACAGGTATCAGCAGCTCTTGGCAATATAGAGATATCGACAAAGACAGATTTTGAGTCTGTGCTCCAGATACTTGAAAACGGAACTCTTGACTCTTTTTTTGAAAACCTAATTGAGAATAACATAGAATTGCATAGTTATGCATCAAACAAAAGTCAGCTGGTAAATGCCTTAAAGAATAACGAAACAAAGGTAATTAGAATTATTGCTGATGAGCTTAAGAAGGCAGGTCTGGGAGGGTTCAGAACACACAATATTATTGAATGGCTTACCGAAATAAAAAACGAGCTTAAGGAGCGCGGAATCGCTGATTATCTGTTGATAATATGGGATGAGTTCACATCTCTTTTGGATATCCCTGCCAGAAGAAGTATCTTGAACGTAATGCAGGATATTGCGGAACTTAGTTATTCTGAAGTAGACAATAATACAGACACCTTGGGGATATATCTGCTGCTTGTTACTCACAAAAAACTTGAAGCGACAGAATCTTACAAGGAATTAAAAGAAGACGAAAGAAATATGGCGAAAGCCAGGTTCATTGAGCTGGATTATGGAATGCAGCCCACGACTACATTTCATATTTTATCAGGGGCTCTCGACAGGAAAGATCAAGGGAAATTAGATGAATTGATTCAGAAGAATTTCCTTGATGTACCAAGCGTAAGAACATTGGTGGATAAAGTTGTAGATAGCGATTCTACAAACGCTGAGGAGATTAAGGAAAAGATTATAAGTTTATATCCTTTCCATCCATATACTTCATATTTGGCTACATTTGTGTCCCGTGTAGTTGGAGAGGCTGAAAGAAGTATATTTGGTTTCCTTAACGATGAGGATTATGGTTTTAAGAAATACATTGAATGTTCTATTGAAGAATCAAAATTTCTTACAGCGGATTATGTGTGGGATTTCTTCTACAAAACTTTTGAAACAAGCTCCGCCGGACATTTTGATGCTATTACCAATAAATTCAAGCTGTCTGGCGAAACTGTAACAAATAAGGGATCGAATTATATTGCTGTGTTTAAGGTTATTCTGTTACTGAATATTCTTTACAGGGTGACGACAACAGATGCGGACACCTCTGAAAGAAACATGGTTAATCCAAGTACAGATAATATTAAGGCAGCATTCAGTGGAGTTCTTGAGGATGCAGAAGTAAATACAATACTCGATTATTTGGATGATGCTCAGATTCTGCACCGGAATCCGGAAGGCGTATTTGAAGTATCTTCATCGTCTTTACCTCAGAAGAAGTTACTCGAAGAGAAAAAACGTATTTATCCGTCCAAAGAGGATGTAAGTAAAATTGTTGAGGAATACTCAGTAACATCTCTGGGGAAAATACAAACTAACATATCAAGAAATGTTCCGAGGGAATTAGACGCGCAGGTCTTCTGGGGTGGCGAAAAAGAGCATTTGCTTAAAGGAAAAATATCAGCCAAATTTAAGCATGCGTTTACTGTGAATGTAGCGGTCATATTATATAGAGGTGCTACAAAAGAACTCGATGATTTATTGGGAAGAACTGAAACGAATCAGAATTCTTCGAGGGATATGTTTGTTAGACTTTCGAAGGAAGATGAATTCAAGAACATTGTGTTTGTTCTTGTAAACACAGAACTCGGGAATAGACGATTTGAAGCATATCTCGACAGCCTTGCACAAGAGGCTGTAGCCAGGTCCCTGCAAATGGATGAAGAGCGTATTGAGGGACAGAAAAATGCTGAAAAGTGGATTACACAGTGGACTGATGAGATTCTAGCCTCTGGAATGGCAGATATGGTATTTAGAGGAGATGTGATTCATGTTCCGTTCAATCAGTGCAATAAACATCTGAATAATAACTACATAACAACTATTTTTAAATATGGTCTGGATTTGCTACCAGTACCTAATACGGCGTGGAAACATCAGACAAGCAAAAAGGCCGTTGAACTGGTATTGTATTCCGGATCAAAGAGTGAGCTTGAACAAAATGCAGTAAGCAATGATGGAGCAGTAAAATATTTGCTTACGGACGGATCGAATATGTTATTCGATAACAAACTGGAACTGATATCTAATGATAGCAGTGTTCCGGTTGTAAAGGTCTGCAAGGAAGTAGACAGAATCTTGGATGAAAAGAAAAATGAGACATCTATCAATCTCGCGGATGAACTCAAGTTTCTTACTGAGCCGGAATATGGTTATTACCAAAATCGTTTATTTATGGGAGCATTGGCATTTGCCTTAAGACCATATGTAGATCGTCTGTATACTTCCGGAAACGGTCAGCGAATTGACAAAACTGTGATGAAGGACATAGTTGTTGCAATTTTTACCTATTGGGAAAATGGTCGTTTCAATGATAAATATGTTGTTAGAATGAGCACCGAAGAGGAACGTGCTCTCACTGAGAAATTGAATGAGATATTTGGAATAGATGATCAAGAAGGTTTACTGGGAACGAAATGGGCGATAAGAACCAAATTTAAGGAGCAGAATAAGGCTCCGCTTTGGGCACTTAAGTATGTTGGCGATACTTCTGATAAATATCAGGAGTTTATTGATAAGATGTTTAAGTTCTCCAAAAGTACGGATGAAAGCATTCAGCAAAGCTTTATTGTAGAGTTGTTAGAGGGAATAAAGACATTTGATGTTGAACTTTCATCTGCCTTAGCTAGTGTTGAAAGTGCACAATGCTTGGACAATTTTATCATTAAGGAATTACAAGCAGTTGGAGAGGATGAAACATCTCTGTCCGATGTGAAAGGTTTCCTTAATGGCAAATTATCAGGAGAGATTGTTTTCTGGGAAGAGAATGATATTCATGAACAAGTTTTGATGTGGAAAATACATGCATCGACACCGGTACCTGATCCAGACGAAGATGATTCAAACAATGGTGAATCATCTGATTGGGGTGACTCCGGCACATCAAATGGAGAAGAGAATGCTGGAGAGGACGAAGAGAATAACAATTCTTCACAGGAAATTAGAAGGCGAGTTAAAGAGAAAGTTGAAGCTAATAAGGATAATGCAGATAAACTGTATCAACTGATAATGCTGCTCTCGAACAAATACGGAAATATACTTAAGGATATTGATGAATTTTTATAAGAAATAAAAGGGGGCTGCTATATGAATGTTGAGGCCTTACTTAACTTGATTAAGCAGGATGCAGAAAAGAGCGGATCATATGACAGATATCCGACACGCTTTATGAGTATGCGTTATGAAGAGGGGACATCTGCTGCGTTAATGAAACTGCAGCAGAATATCCCTAATGCGGAATTTTTTGATATACAGAAAATATTGCCGTATGAAGACGCATGGATTACAACTGATAATTTGAGAAAAGCTATATATAATCTGGACCCGACAAAAAATCATATAATTGTTGGGTTCTCAGAGTACTCGAGATTTTTGTCTCAGGCTGACTTTATTACATTGGTAATTAGTTTGCTAGAGTTAGAGAATCCTGGAGACAACCAGAAGAGAAGAATTTATATACCGTGCTTTGCACTATATAGTCAGCTGAAAAAGACGGTCAAGCAATATCATAGAAGGTTTGATGCATATAATCCATTCATTAATGATACAGATATTGAGGATTTGCCAAGGATATATTTTATTGATGAGCAACTTGATATTGGTGATCGCAATAATGAAGTAGATAATTCTGCAGATTGGTTCGGAATGTGGAGAAATCCAGATATAGACACGTCCGTGCCTATTATTTGCATGTCTAAGACATTGCTATATTTCTACAGTCAGGCAAGCCCAGATAATGTTTATAACATTAAAAGAATCAGATCATACTGTGAAATGCTTGGATATATGTTTTCGGTTCATAACATGAGAGAATATCGAAGGGATCCGGAAAAGCATTTCAGAATGATTCTTGATGATATTCGAGCTACAGGTATCAGGGATATTGATGAACTCATTCTATATAAGGTTAACACTCGTTCTATAAGTGAAGAGAATTTCTATCAGTTATGGAAGAGTGGCGATGTCTATGTGCATTGGTTGATTCAGAACTATATTCTTAAAAACAGTTCAAAGGATTCATACATTTATAATGTAATGAATCAGCTTGATGATCTCTCAGATGCTGAACTGATTGAAGAAATATATAAGCATGCGATTGATGCCCAAAACAAGGAATTCTGCGAAGAACGAAATCGAATTATTTCATGCATCAAGAAAGTAGAGCACGAAACAAAGTTTACGGAGCGATTGATTGCATATTATAACAAGTTCCTCTGCGAAATGATAAGGCGAAAGACAACAGAGATTGTCGATGAAATTGATTTTACAAAGGATGAAAAAATTATCATTGATAACAATGCCGCATTAATAATGCCGGTTAGTGATGAAATAAAACCTTACTTGACAGATTCGAGTCAGTATGAGCGCAGGCTGATAATATGGCTATTTCGTATGCAGTTAATTACCGAAGATGATGTGGCCAAAGTTTATCCGAATTTTTCTGCGTATCTCAGTACTAAGGAAAATGATGCATTTCCTGAGGACTTTGTAGAAAAATTCGATTCGTACTTTGCTGAGTATCGAAAAATAAGAATTGGTCTTTGCGACGCAGATGACTATGATGATTTGCTTAGAGCATGGAATGAATCACCTGACATTTTTTATTCGTGGTATACAGACGCAGATATTGATTATGCAGATATTGCAATCAAGAAAAGAGGGTTTACCGGGCATATCTATGTGCTGGATGGCGTTGGTGCTGAGTATTTAGGTTATATTACTAAGCTTCTGGAGAAGAAGGGTAATAATATTTCCTATAGTGCTTATACAAAGTGCCATATACCATCGATTACAAGTCAGGCGAAGGATCATTATTCAAGTGAGTATAAGTGGATATTAGATTATGATCAAAAGGCAGTGCATGGTGAAATATATTATCCAGTGTCTAATTTGGAGAAGTCTCTTGAGATAATTGATGAAATGGTTTCACAAATAGTATTGAAAGAAGGAGATGAGCCATTTGTAATAACTGCGGATCATGGAAGCACAATAGGACATAAAATCTGCAAAAAGGAAAAGAAGTATAATTTCGAAAATGCTGATCATGCAGGAAGATGTTATCAGAGGAGAGATGGGGCTTATGTGAGGGAGTCTGACGATTATCTTCTTTATCAAGATGATTTTTCGAGAGATTGGATTATAGCATTAAATAGTCAATCCTTATGTAACAATTCTATTTATGCTGTTCACGGAGGCGCTACACCAGAGGAAGTAGTAGTGCCAGTGATCATCGCTCAGAAGGGACAAATAAGTAATAGGACGTTTAAGGTAAAGGCGGATTCTCTTAAAGTATCTGGATTGAAAAAAACAGTTTCATTTAAGATTACCCCGAACCCGAAAGATATTCCTGTCAAGCTATCTGCTGCAGATGGTACAGATATTTTTTTGGCGTTTAATTCGGAATTGAAAGTTTGGGAAGGCGAATTGACAAGAGGAATCGAACAGGATATTGAAGTTCATATAGCTGATAAGAACTATAGGTTTAGGACAATTCCTACAACAAGGATGGGAGATGATTTGTTTGATGACTGAATTAGATAGAAAAATACACGATATCTTTCCTGAAGAATCAATTTATAAGACACCCACACGATACAATATGTTCGCGGGTGTAAATTTGCCATCCTTTATCAAGGACTGGTTAATCAAAAGATATTCAGACGAAAGAGAAGAGGTAGACAAGGAAGCATTATTTGCTTTTTTGGAGAAGCACATCCCTGCTAAGGATAGTGATATAAAGAGTAGGCTGATGAAAGGAGAAACGATTCAGATTCTGGTAAGAATTATTGTCGAATCGGATCTTAAATCTGGATTGTTCAAATTTGCCATACCGGATATAGGTATTAAGAGCAACGAAGGCAGAATCAGCGATTATGTGATGCGTGCGCAGAAAGGCACCTTAAAGGAAGGCGAAAACTGGGGAATCGTCACTTTGGAATATGTTCAGCCAGAAGGGAGAGAGAAGGGGTATGCGGATCTTGTGAAATTCAAGCCGTTTAAGCCGTATTCTCCCGATATTGAGTACTATTGTGAAGCACGCAAGAGATTCGATATTAAAGAATGGATTGACTTTATTATACGGTGTATGGAGTATAATCCTGAGTCTTCCCAATTTGAGTCGTATACACAAAAATTACTGTTTATCTCAAGATTATTAGTATTTTGTGAGCCCAATCTGAATATAATTGAGTTGGCTCCTAAGGGTACTGGAAAGTCATATATATTTAATAATCTCAGTAAATATGGTTGGATGATTAGTGGGGGAAAGGTGACACGAGCCAAGTTGTTTTATGATATGGCGGCAAATAAACCTGGTATTATTCCAAACTATGAGTTTGTCTCTATGGATGAGATAAAAACAATAATATTTGGAGATAAAGAAGAACTTCAAGGAGCCTTGAAAGGGTACCTTGAGAATGGTTCGTTTACGATGGGGCATGCCAAGCAAACATCAACAGCTGGATTGATATTACTAGGTAATATTGAACTGGATAATCATAGGATGCCTATAAATAAGAGGTATTTCCAAGAATTGCCGGATGTATTTCATGATACGGCTCTTTTAGATCGATTCCACGGAATGATAGAGGGTTGGTATTTGCCTAGAATAACAGAAGATCTGAAGCTGGAAGGATATTCGTTGAATGTGGAATATTTCTCTGAAATATTGTCTATGCAGAGAGGGATTTCAAAATACGCATCGGTAGTAACAGATATGCTTGATATTCCTAAGAATGCTGACACGCGTGATACTACGGCGATTATTCGATTGGCAACGGCATATATGAAGATATTGTTTCCGAATGTAAAATCTGTAGGAGATATTAGTAAAGAAGACTTTGAAACGTATTGTTTCCGCCCTGCTTACGAGAAACGTAAAATAGTTAGGACTCAGTTATCAATTGCTGATATGGAATACAATCCAAAGATGCCGGATATTAAGGTGAGAGATATATGATAGTTGATTTTGACGCAGAACTGAATACTATGGTCTCTGGAAAAAATTTGATGAACAGTTATAAGCTTTATTTTTTGAAGGTATTGCTTATAAATGTTTCAAATGCTAAAAGAACATTTTCATTCTATGAAATGGCGGCATGGATGTGTGCGTATTCATTTTCTGATGTATGCTCTTTGGGAAAACGGATAAGACCGTTGGATAAGCTGTATGATGTGGCCGTTATGGCTATTAATCAAGAAGGTCTAATGCAATCGTCAAAATTAGAAGAAATATACGATGCAATAAATAATTCTGATAGTAAGGAACTGAGACGAGAAGTATCAGCTTTATGTAATTACGTTCCTTACAGATTGATAGCTTATTTATGGCGGGATCAATTAAAGGGAAAAACTGATAGGGAGAAGAACCTCTTAATTGAAAAGCTATCTCGTAATGAGGATGTAAATTTATATTCAATTTATACAATCGACGAGGCAACGAAGCATATAGAAATTTTCCCCAACTGGGCTGAATATATAGCAAAAAATAGAAAAAGACTTGTTGCGTGGATAGATGATAAAATTGCTGCTTTTGTCTGGAGGTAGGTGGGTCATGATATATGCAGATAATGCGGCGACAACACAACTGGATGATGATGCATATGGATTGATGATAGAATTTCTAAGAAATAATTATGGAAATGCATCACAGTCATATGAATTCGGACAGAGGTCTAAAGCAATATTAATAGAAGCCAGAAAAACAATTGCAGGATGTATTGGTGCAGACCCGGAAGAAATATTTTTCACATCGTGCGGGACTGAAAGTGATAATTGGGCGATAAAAATGGGAGCCCTCAATGTAGAACAAATCATTACATCCGAGATTGAACATCATGCAATACTGAATGCATGTAAAGCTGTGGAGGCAACAGGAAAGACCGTAAAGTATCTTACCGTTAATAACAAAGGTGAAGTGAATCCGAATGATCTTATCAAAATGATAGGGGATAAAAGGTCACTAGTTTCTGTAATGTATGCAAATAACGAGATTGGAACTATTGAACCTATCGCCGAGCTTGCTAGGATAGCGCATGATAATGGAGCTATCTTTCATACTGACGCAGTCCAAGCGGTAGGGCATGTGCCAATCAATGTTCATGAATTAGGCATTGATATGATGTCTGCTTCCGGACATAAATTTAACTCACCTAAAGGAATCGGCTTTTTGTATGTGAAACATGGAGTGGATATAAAGCCGTTTTTTGATGGAGGGGCACAAGAAAATGGAAACCGAGCAGGAACTGAGAATGTTGCGTCTATTGCAGCAATGGCGTGTGCATTAAAGAACAACTGTTGCAATTTGGCTGAGAATTCAAGACATTTATATACGTTAGAAAAGGTCGTCATAGAGAAGTTAAAAAACAGTGGTTTGGGTTTCATCCGAAACGGGAGCGATGCGCATGTACCAGGATGCATTAATCTTTCCTTTGCGGAGGCTGAAGGAGAGATGATTTTGCATCGTATGGATATAAAAAAGATATGCATCTCTACAGGTTCTGCATGTGACAGTGTAAATACACAAATTTCGCATGTGATTAAGGCGATAGATGTTCCGGATAGATACGCAGAGGGTACGATTAGAATATCGCTTGGAAAGTATAATACAGAATCTGAAGCAGAGGAAATTGCGGCTGCCCTTATAGAAATTTTGAAATAAGACAATTTGTTTTTGAAAAACATTTGCTAAAAACACGAGGAAAATCCCCGTGTTTTTTGTTTTACAGTTATGTTTTCCGAAAACATTGATTTTTTGACTTGACATTAACTAATAGAGGGGATATTATTAAAGTGCATTTTAGAATGACAAACATGGCAAAAAAATTAAAAACATTGAAAATTGAATAAGGAGGTAGATATGCAGACATTATGGGTGCAGAAGGGGCAACTTGGAAGTACTGTGTTTTATCAAGCTATTATGACTGCAGAGGAACTCATTAATACGGTGGGCTTGGCTATCGAGTTGCCAGAATGGAAGGGTATGACCGCCGATGAGAAGATGCAGAGGGAGCCGGATATTAACCGTATATGCAATGAAATTGTTCCATATTTTACGGCAGACGATGACAGATTCTTTGGAAGTATAATCGTCGATATCTTCACAGGGTATGATGACGTGGTGTTTAAGCCTATAAAAGATATTATTCAAGGAGAAGGCTTAAAGATGGAGTACAGTCTACCAGCCCAAGATGCAGGTTTCCTGTTTATGCCAGGCAAAGAGAGGCTAATTGCCCTCGATGGCCAGCATAGGCTCTTGGCAATGAAAATTGCAATAAGAGGGAACAGTGCTATACCAGTTGGGTTATTAAAGAGTAATAAGCTGACACCACAGATGCTATCATTACAGCCTCATCCGGAACTGGCGGCAGAACAAGTAAGCGTAATATTTGTTAAGCATGAGGATACTACCAAGATTAGAAAAATCTTTAATAAGGTTAACAAGTATGCAAGACAGACTGGGCGTGGTGACAATATCATTACGAGTGACGATGATGTATTCGCAATTATATCAAGAAGGATGTTTGCAGAAGGAGCAGTACTTCAGAAGATAGGAAAGAATGATCTTGTCAATTGGACCAGTAATACACTATCAAGGAGAAGCAAGAGCCTTACAACTTTAAGTGCAATCTATACCGTAGCAGAATTGCTTCTTAAGGATTACGGATTTTCAAAAAAAGAAATACCGGAAGATGTTAAAATCGATGAAGCAACTGCCGTTTGTGAGTCGTTTTGGAGTGAACTCCTGAAAGGTATAGATATTTACAAACAATATTTGGATCTCACAAGAAAAGATAAGCCTGTTTCGGGTCTTAGAGAAGAAAATTTGCTTATGAAACCAGTGACACAGATGTCTTTGGCACACGTTGCTTACATGGCAAGTCAAAAGAATATTTCATGGAGCGCAATGGTTGAAAAACTGAATAAAGTGGATTGGTCGTTCGACAATCCCCTTTGGTTTAATATTCTTACAATAGGTAGTGCACAAAAGAAAATGATTACTGGCAAGGAGTCTGTAAGAGCAGCGGGTATGGTTATTTCTTATATGGTTATGGGAGATAGCATGAAGCAGGCAGAAGTTGATGCAGTTCGAGAGATTATTCGAAATGCTCGTAACAATGAGGATGATAGTTTGCCGGAAAAGATACGTTAAGGAGGGCGAAATGAAGTATGAAAGTCAAAAGTGGCTAGATTATGCCGACAGTATACCAATTACAGATGATGACGGAAAAAAGGCTTTTGAACTTGTTCGAGAGGAAAAAGGATTATTCCTTTATATAAAGTGCTCAGATAACAGGCACAAAAAACAATATCGAAAGATCTGCATGAGTGATGCTTTATATCAGATGTTCATTAACATGACAGATGCAGAGCGTAAAATATATCTTCAAGCCTGTATGCGGGCAAGTTAAAAATTACATACCGAGCTTTGTTCCGTTATTATACGAGGACGCGATGCCGGAGTTTGATTCTTTCACAGGAGGTGGAGGAATGAACTCCGGCTTTGTTTATATAACAATCATTTTCAAGGAGGTGAGGCCTATTGTAGCGTCGGTTGATACCTACCAGGATTTGATTGGGATGTTTGGATCGGAATATGAAATGCCGCCAGAGGCGGCTTTCGAGAAAGGGGATGAAAACGAATATCGTTGTCCATACATTCCAAGCTGTCCGACCGGTGCCAATTGCTTTGTAGTTGCAACACCGGAACCACTTCAGGAGCGGGATATCCTGAATGTGACATGCCGTCTCTGTGGGAATCGTAAGATCCCTATATATGCAGGGAAAGCACATAGAAACATAAGAAAATAGAATATCGTAGTCACTCGTAAAGCCACTTAGATGCGTTTTACAGGACTCAATGACACAGATTTATTTGTGTATTGGATTCTGAGAAATGCAATCTAAGTGGCTTTTTTGTTTGAAATCTTTATGAAAAATCTTTCTTAAAAAACTGAGCTAATGGGCTCATTAGGTGAGCCTATTAACATTTATCTTCACTATATCAAGAGCGGAAGGAGGTGAGAACAGTGTTGAGCACGAACGACAGACGTTTGGCGATCAGAGATGCGATATCAGATCGCCGCCATACAACGTTAGAAGAACTGGCGCGTGACTTTGGCGTTAGTAAAGCCACAATCAAACGTGACCTTGTTGCTCTCACTGGGATCATCTCCTACTACGGAACGACGGGACCTGATGGTGGAATCCATGCAACAGAAGGATGGTATTCCAGCAGACGATATCTGAGTTCCGACCAGGAAGCTTTTCTGAAGAAACTGCAAGCCGGGCTGCAGACCGAAGCTGACCAGCGGATGATGGAAGGCATCCTGAGCGCTTTTGCAATGCCACAACATAACGAATCGTAGGAGGTTAATCAATGAAGCTTTACGAAGTTAATATGGCGATTCAGTCAGCTCTTGACAGGCTGGACTTCGATCCGGAAACGGGTGAGATCGGAGAAAACACCGAGGAAGTACTGAAGGAATTGGATGCTCTGGAAATGGAGCGGGACAGAATCCTTGAGTATGTAGCGAAGGTGGCGCTTAACATCCGTTCCGATGCAGCAAGTCTTAAAGCCGAAGAAGACAGACTGAAGAAACGCAGGCAGGTTTTGGAACGCAAGGAAGAGAAGCTGATCATGATCCTTGACCGTGAATGTGGCGGGGAAAAGACAGATCTTGGATTTGCAACGCTTACGTACAGGAAGTCGGAGAGCCTTGAGGTGCTGGATAGTGCCCAGGCTGTGGCGTGGCTCAATGAGAATGGACACAGCGATTGTATCCGTACACCGGCTTCGGAGGTTGTGAAGGATGCGGTAAAGAAACTGCTGAAAAAAGATGCGAAGGTGCCCGGCGTGAAGCTGGTCACCAACAACAATTGTTCACTGAAATAGGAGGGACATGTAAATGCTCAATATTACGAAAGGAAAAATCGACCGGCCTGTAAAGTGCGTGATCTACGGGCCGGAAGGAATCGGTAAGTCCACATTGGCAAGCCGTTCTCCCGATGCCTTGTTTGAGGATGTGGAGGGCGGAACGGCGCAGATGGATGTACCGAGGCTGGATCGTCCGGGAAAGTGGGAAAAGCTGATTGCTGACGTAAAGGAAGTGGCGGCTACTCCCGGGATCTGCAAAACGCTGGTACTTGATACAGCGGACTGGTGTGAGCTTCTCTGCATCAAGTACATCTGTGAGAAGCATAAACAGGCGAATTTGGAGGCGTTCAATTATGGCAAAGGATATCAGATCTTATCAGAAGAGTTCGCGCGGCTCCTTGAAGCGCTCGATCTCGTCATCGCAGCGGGCATCAATGTGGTCGTCACAGCACATGCCAAAATGCGTAAACAGGAATTACCAGAAGAGGCGGGGAGCTTCGACCGGTGGGAAATGAAGCTTACCAGGCAGGTAGCACCGCTTCTTAAGGAATGGGCGGATTGTGTTCTTTTCCTGAATTACAAGACGCTTGTCTACACTACGGAGAATGACACAAAGAAGGCCAGGGGCGGCAAGAGGGTCATGTATACGACTCACAATCCCTGCTGGGATGCCAAGAACCGCCATGGTTTACCCGATGAACTCGATCTGGATTATTCAAAGATTGCACACATCTTTAAGGATGGCTCTTCGGCAGCGAGGAAGAGTGATTCTCCCTTGGATCAGCTGAAGGCTTTGATGGAGAAGTCCGGCGTGACCGAGGCTGAGCTCCAGAAGGTGGTTGCAGATAAGGATAAGTATCCCGTTGATACGCCGGTTGCTGATTACGACGGCAAGTTCATTTCCGGCTGGGTGATCAAGTATTGGGATCAGATCATGCCGATTATCACGGCAAACAGAAACAGTAATGTAAACGAGCCGCAGGGCTTCAACAATGATTAAGGAGGATTTTTATTATGAGTGATCAGAATCAGGTTTTGGATTGGGACGGTGTGCTGGAGAACGATGGTTCAGAGTTTCCTGTCCTTCCGGAGGG
>JAIKVT010000088.1 GCA_024685495.1 Lachnospiraceae bacterium | reverse complement strand
GTACCGTTAAGAAATGTCATCCAATATTTAATGCCTGCTTCATTTAATTTCTTGCATTGCTCGATAATATCTTCAGAGTGATATCCTTTATTAATTCTATCAAGTGTCCAATCATCCCCGCTCTCCACACCAAGAGAAATTTCCCTCATTCCAAGTTCTTTTAATTCTTTTAGCTGCTTTACGGATTTATTCTTAAGATCGGTAACTCTTCCGACCGTATATACATCTTCCATCTTAGGTAAATATTTATTAACCATTTCCAAGATAACTTTCAATTTGTCATATGTTAAGACAAGCGGATTTGCTGAAAGAAGCTGAATATGAGTCGCATCAGAATCTGTCTTAGAAAGCTCTATTAAATCTTCCTCAATCCATTCAATGGGCGACATCTTAAAGGGCACATCCTTATACATCGTGCAGAATTTACAACTGTTATGAGTACAACCTTGAGTTACCTCAAGCAGTGGCCATGTAGGCCAATATGGGTTTCTGTATACTGTTCCTGTAAAATGCATATTTTTTCCTCCTACCATGCTTTATCAACCATCTCTACACCATAATCAAATGCTTTCTCCAAGTCTTTTGGAAAAACATTATCGTGATATTCCTGTTTAGCCTGAGGATCAAAAATTGTCCAATCAAATTGACTATAATCTTTAACCTGTAAAGTATTGCCGGCAACAAGCATCTTCGTATTGCCGACTGCATCATTAAATCCATCCTGGTATCTTTTCAACATCTTCTTATAACCAAGTGGCATATAAAGTTCTTTATTTGCATTACTTGTCATAATAAATAAAACCGGAATTCTGCGATAATCGTATCGACTCGGATTTTTCTTATAAGTCAATGTCTGAAAAATAAGTCTTTCATATAATGCGTGAAATTCCGAACTTACATCTCCAAGATAATTAGGCGAGCCGATTATCAATCCGTCCGCTTCTCGAATCGCTTCAAGTACAGGTGCGAGTCCATCCGGGAATACACATTTCCCGGCATTCTTCTCTCTCTTACAAGCAAAACACGACATACAACCTGCATGTTTATCTAACTTATATAAATCAAAAAACTGAACTTCGGTCCCTTTAGATCTAGCGCCTTCGGAAGCCTCATTTACCATAGACCATGTATTCCATCCCTTACGGGGACTTGCGTTAATTGCTACTATTTTCTTCATATTCAAACCACCTTTCAAGTCTTAACGTTGTCTCTACGATGGTTATTTTATGACCTATGCTTGCATTTGTATATATACAAAAGTATAATTATGTAAGAAATATTTACATAAATACGATTTTGTAAGAAAAATGAGGTGAAATATGGCTGATAGAACAAAATTATGGATAGCTGACACGCTTAGAAAACTACTTGCGAAAAAGCCCATCGATAAAATCAGAGTAACTGAGATATGTAAAGCCGCTGAGATAGAGCGCCCGACTTTCTATTATCATTTCCAAGACAAATATGACCTCATGGCCTGGATGATATATCGCTCTGCCTCCGAACTTGACATATTCGATATCGATTCAGCAACAACGGCCATGGACAAGATGAAAAATGATTATATATTTTATAAAAGAGCCTATGAAGATACTTCACAGACTCCTATGTGGCAATATATGTTGGAATATTTTGTTGATCGATATAACAAAATTGCAATGTACACCCTTGGCACAGATACACTGGATGTACAGACTAAATACAGCATCCGTCTCTACTGCTACGGCACGCTCGGGATGACAAGAGAATGGGTACTTGAAGATAACATCACGCCCTCTCGAGCCGTTGTTAAAATGATGTTTGAAGCTATGCCGGATGCACTTAAAGAAATATTTTTGGAAGGATAAATCTAATTAAGTTCAGTATAAATCATCCCATTCTTTCCACGTTCAGAACGCATTAAAGAAATCTTAGTTGCCATCGTTTCGCTTATCTTAATCTCCTTTGGTGCATCATTACCTCTAAATGTTGCTCTTCGAAGCAGTGTAATATGCGGTCGGAATTTCTTCTTGTCAAATGGAATATTGTTCTGTGCTAATGCTCTTCGAAGCCTTCTTACATAACTGTTAAGCCCGGGATTATCTGCTATCCTCGCAAAATACATATCTCTAAAAAGTTCTAAGCCGTTAAACTTAATCGGTATCGGCCTAAAGGGAACACTGTCAATTACATCTATGACCTCATCAGAGTTGCCGTACTCTCCAATAAAAGCAAGTGTAAGATGAAGATTCTCCGGCTTGGTATAATTACCACTTATACCGCATTCCTTAAGTTCCGCCTGTTGATCTATCAATTCATCAACAATATCT
>JAIKVT010000063.1 GCA_024685495.1 Lachnospiraceae bacterium | reverse complement strand
TAATGAACTCCCTCACTTATTGCTCCCTGTTATAAGTCGTCCCGAACAAGGAATTGGTGCAGTAAATTGGGCTGTTCAGGAAATGGAACGTCGATATAAAGCATTTAAAGAACTAAATAAAGATATCAAAGATCTGTCAGCCTATAACCTATTTGTTAGAAAAGTAAAGAGTGAGCTGGTTTCTCCTTCTCAGACTCATTTATCTGAGATGCCACAAATAGTTTTGATTATTCATGAACTATACGATCTCATAACAGCAGATCGATATAGCATAGAAAACTCTATTGTTAAATTATCACAATATGGCAGCAAAGCAGGTATCCATATAATTGTTGCAACTAGTATTCCAACCCCCTCGGTTGTTACCCGAAATATTGAAGCAAGCATACCATCCCGAATATCGCTTCTTGTCAACTCCACCGCAGACAGCAGGAGAATAATCAAATGTTCCGGTGCCGAATACATTACTATTAACGGTGAGATGTTGGTTCTTCCCAAGGGAATATCAGTACCTATCAGAGCGCGTGGATGTTATATCTCAACGGAAGATCTAAAAACAGTTCCCCAAAAGGACTTTGCCTCAATATCAGATATTAATTATTTTTCAAATAGCGATTATCAGCCTATTCTCAGTGATGAAGAGGAATACGACGAGCTCATTTGGGACGCCGGTGAGATCATCATTGATAAAGAAAAGGCATCGATTGGGATGTTACAGCGTGTTTTGAAGATAGGTTTTAATCGAGCCGCAAGAATAATGGATCAATTGGAAGAACTGGGTGTTGTTGGAGAAGAAAACGATGCTAAGCCAAGAAAGGTTCTTATGAATGTGAAAGAATTTCACGCTTTAAAAGAAGGTGAAATTTGTTGATTTCAGGAAAGGAGTTGGTTTTTTGCGGATAATAATTGAAGAACTCGAAACTGCAGACGAAAGATATGTTCGTATACGAGACGATTGTCTTGAAATCTTAAGATCCTCACCTAATCCGGAAGAAAGACTGGATGCAAAGAACAGACTTAAAGATGCATTCGAGGAATGGTGGAAGACATTATAACAGAAATGTGTACGAAAGAGTAAAATGGATAAAAAGGCGGTGCGGTATAGAAAGAGAAAGAAAACTATCGTAGAGAGTTTACCGATGCTCTTCGAGATTATGTAGATATGGGCAATGCGAAATATGCCATATATACAGATAAAATCTATCAAAGTATATTCAGAGAAAAAGCAAGAGAGTATCAGCACAGTTTTTGTTAATCAATGGGTATATGACAGTTGCGAAGCACTTCTTTGAGATCACAGAAAACATAAGTTATCAAGTAGCTGCTGAAATAATATACAAGGAATTGTTGCATCGAATTCTTCAAGCCATTATTGAGGATACATATGATGAGGATGAGGAATTGAAAATTGATATAATCAATGCTATAAGCTAGAAAAGGACTACAAATATGAATGGGACAGAGATTATTACATTCCTATCAGATAATTTTCCATCTATAGCAAATGCTATAAGTGCAATTACAGGAGGGCTGTTTACGGCTATCTTCTTACGGCACAATACAGCAACCAAAGAATTTGAGAAGATAAAAGCCGGCCATTTTAAAGAGGTTGCCGATGAATTGCTAAAAACTGGCGAGATGACCCATACCGAGTATTATAAAGCCAACAATTTCTTAGCCGTAGCCCGAAAAGCTGACAAGCATTATGCAAAGCTTCCTCAACGAGATAGCTTTGATGCTTACGATTTTGATTGGTTTATTCGGTTTTATGAAGCTGTAGGAAATATTAGTAATGAAGAAATGCAAGATTTATGGGCTAAAATTCTTGCAGGGGAAATTAGTCACCCCTCCTCCTATTCTTTACGGACAATTGATGTCCTTAAAAACCTAAATAAATCCGATGCCTTGTTGTTTGAAAAAATATGTAAGCACTCCGTTTGCTCAGATGGAAAGTATTTTTTGCCCCGTTATGATAAATACCTCGAAGGGACTGGAATAAGCTATTCTGAAATCATGCTGTTGAGTGAACTTGGATTAATGTATAATGACGGGACAATAGTACTTAAGTTTAAACCACCAACGGGGACTAATATATTGCTATCAAACAGAAATCTATTAATGACGTACTCCTCATCGTCAGAGGCAAATAAAGTGTTCAATATTAATCAATATCCATTTACACAAGTAGGCTATGAAA
>JAIKVT010000025.1 GCA_024685495.1 Lachnospiraceae bacterium | reverse complement strand
TGTAAGAAACGGAATGACTGCAATCATTTCAATAAAGCATCCCGATCCGAGATTCGAAGGACAGACGAAGACAAAATTAGATAATCAGGATGCTGCGAAGTCGACATCTAAGATTGTTAATGATGAGATAGTTCTTTACTTTGACAGAAATCTTGAAGTGTTAAAGGCCGTTATAGGATGTGCTGAAAAATCCCGTAAGATTAGAAAGACAGAAGAGAAGGCTAAGACTAATCTTTTAACTAAGAAGAAATTCTCGTTTGATCAAAACGGTAAGCTGTCAAACTGCGAGAGCAGAGACTCTTCAAAATGTGAGATATTTATCGTCGAGGGAGATTCTGCCGGAGGCTCCGCAAAAGAAGCGCGTAACAGAAAGTATCAGGCCATCTTACCTATCAGGGGTAAGATTCTTAATGTGGAAAAAGCCAGTATAGATAAAGTCCTTGCAAATGCTGAGATTAAGACTATGATATCTGCTTTTGAATGTGGTTTTTCCGAAGGCTATGGCAATGATTTTGATATATCAAAGCTTCGTTACGATAAGATTATAATCATGGCCGATGCCGATGTGGATGGTGCGCATATATCGACACTTCTGCTAACATTGTTCTACAGATTTATGCCGGATCTTATATATGAAGGCCATGTCTATATTGCAATGCCGCCGCTTTATAAGGCAATTCCGTCTAAAGGCAATGAAGAATATCTTTATGACGATACTGCACTTGAGAAATATCGTAAGAAGCATAAAGGCCCGTTTACGTTACAAAGATACAAAGGTCTTGGAGAGATGGACGCGGAGCAGTTATGGGAGACAACTCTAGATCCCGAAAGAAGAATGCTCAAGAAGGTAGAAATCGAAGATGGCCGAATGGCAAGTGATGTAACGGAAATGTTGATGGGTAATGAAGTCCCACCGAGAAGAGCGTTCATATACGAACACGCTAAGGACGCAGAGCTTGATGTGTAATTAGGAGGAACAATTAATGGCTAAGCCGGAACAACTACTCCATATGGAGTATTCAGAAATAATGCAAAAATCATATATTGATTATGCCATGTCGGTTATTGTATCGCGTGCACTTCCGGATGTTCGTGACGGACTTAAACCGGTTCAAAGACGTACATTATATGATATGCATGAGCTTGGAATAAAAAGTGATAAGCCACATAGAAAATGTGCCCGTATAGTCGGTGATACTATGGGTAAATATCATCCTCACGGTGATTCTTCAATATACGGAGCACTTGTCGTATTGGCTCAGGATTTTAAAATGGGCATACCGCTTGTAGACGGTCACGGTAACTTTGGTTCTAAAGAAGGCGACGGTGCCGCTGCAATGCGATACACCGAAGCACGTCTTGAGAAAATTACCGAGGATGCTTATCTTGCAGATCTTGATAAGGACGTAGTCGATTTTGTGCCTAATTTTGATGAGACTGAAAAAGAGCCTGAGGTTTTGCCTGTACGTATACCTAATCTTCTTGTTAACGGAGCAGAAGGTATAGCTGTCGGAATGGCAACATCAATTCCTACACATAATCTGTCAGAGGTTATTGACGGCGTAATAGCATATATGAAAAATCCGGATATCAATACTGAGCAGATGCTTGATATTGTTAAAGGTCCTGATTTTCCGACCGGAGGAATTGTTACAAATAAAGACGAACTTTTATCTATATATTCTACCGGTACAGGTAAGATTAAAGTCAGAGGTAAGGTAGAGATTGAGAAGATTAAAGGCGGTAAGCAGGCCCTTGTAATAACTGAGATTCCTTATACGATGCTTGGTGCTAATATCGGTAAATTCTTAAATGATGTATATCACTTAGTCGAGAATAAGACGACTACCGATATTACGGACATTTCCAATCAATCTTCTAAAGAAGGTATTAGAATTGTAATTGAATTAAAGAAGGGCGCAGATGCTGATAATGTATGTAATCTTCTATATAAGAAGACGAAGCTTGAAGATACATTCGGCGTTAATATGTTAGCTGTCGCTGACGGCCGTCCCGAGACAATGGGAATTGTTCCTATTATCAGAAAAAATGTTGAGTTTCAATATGAACTCGCTACAAGAAAATATACTACTTTACTTGCTAAAGAACGCGAGAAGAAGGAGATACAGGAAGGTTTAATTAAAGCTTGTGATGTAATCGATCTTATAATCGAGATTCTTCGCGGTTCTAAATCTGTAAAAGATGCTAAAGCATGTCTTGTAACGGGAGATACTTCCAAAGTAAAATTTAAGACAAAGACATCTGAAAAAGATGCTAAAAAACTCAAATTTACAGAAAGACAGGCTCAGGCAATTCTTGATATGAGATTAGCCAAACTCGTTGGTCTTGAAATTCAGGCTCTTATGGATGATTATGAGAAGACTATGGGTAACATTCAGACATATTCTGAGATCTTAGATAAAAAGTCTGTTATGGCTAAAACCATTATTAAAGACTTACAGGCAATCAAGAAAGAATTCGGAACTGAGAGAAAGACTGTAATTGATAATGTCGCAGAAGCCGTATTTGAAGAAAAGCCGATTGAAGAAGAGGATGTTGCAGTTTTATTAGATAAATTCGGATATGCAAGAGTAGTCGATATGGCTACTTATGAGCGTAATAAAGAGGCTGCTGATAAAGAGAGCAGGCAGGTTATATTGTCAACTAATCTGTCTAAGCTTGGAATATTTACTAACGAAGGACATCTACATCTTGTTAAGATATTAGATCTTCCGTTCGGTAAATTCCGTGATAAGGGTGTGCCAATTGATAATGTCAGTAAATTTGACATTTCCAAGGAAAATTTCTTACTTGTAGAATCGCTTGATAATCTTAAGGATAAGAAATTAATATTCGGTACAAAGCACGGTATGATTAAAGTGGTAGAAGGCTCTGAATTCGATGTGTCGAAGAGAACTACCGCTGCGACAAAATTAGCAGACGATGATGAAGTGTTAGGGGTATATGTTATAGGAGATGGCGATACCATCGTTATGCAATCTAAGAATAATTACTTCCTTCGTATAGATGCCATGAGTGTTCCTGAGAAGAAAAAAGGAGCAATCGGCGTCAGAGGAATTAAGCTTTCAAAAGGAGATGAGCTTGTTAAAATTTATCGTATAGGAGACGGAAGCAATAAGGTTGTTTCTGTTAAAGGTAAGAAGATTTCGCTTAACAGATTGCATATTTCAAGTCGAGACACCAAGGGCGTTAAGCGATAAGGATAAATGCAATAAGAGGCAAGGGTTAAGTTAATTAGAATACCGTGCGCTATACGAAAAATAAAAGGTACTATGAAATGATTGATAAAATAACAGCCGATGAGTTTACAGATAAAATTAAATCATTAGGTTCCAAGCCGGGTCTTGATCGAATACATACGCTTCTTAATCGGCTTGGTAATCCCGAGAAAGACCTTAAAGTCATTCATATTGCAGGCACAAACGGAAAAGGTTCTGTTTGTGCCATGTTGCAGTTTGCACTTTTTTACAATGACTATAAAGTTGGTAAATTTTCATCGCCTTCAGTCTTTAGTGAATATGAGCAATATATGATTAATGATGAAGAGATTAGTGAATTAGAATATCTCGGATTTTTATCTAATATTATTGATGTTACAAAAGATTTATCAATGGATGAAATGCCAACTTATTTTGAAGTACAG
>JAIKVT010000144.1 GCA_024685495.1 Lachnospiraceae bacterium | reverse complement strand
GACAATGAAGCCTCGATTGCCATCTTAAGAAAATTAGGCTTCAAGAAAGAAGCTCTACTTCGAGAAAAGCTTATGATTCAAGGCGTGTGGCGAGACCATTTCCTATATTCGCTTCTTGCCAGAGAGTATGACGGATAATTAAGAGTTCATTACTCCACACATTTCCCAGATAAATAGGAGTTCATTACTCCATACATTTTCCATAATAAAAAAGCTTCAAGAACTATAAGACTACATTGTCTGCTTAGTTCCTGAAGCTTTAATTATTTACTGTATTATCGGCACTATTGCCATTAACAATACTTAAGGATTAACTTCTTAGCCGAAATATCTGTCTAATAATCCCTTGAAAGCCTTGCCATGTCTTGCCTCGTCTCTTGCCATCTCATGAACTGTGTCATGAATTGCATCGAGGTTAGCAGCCTTAGCTCTCTTAGCAAGATCAACTTTACCTGCTGTTGCGCCGTTTTCTGCATCAACACGCATCTCGAGATTCTTCTTAGTAGAGTCTGTAACAACTTCGCCTAATAACTCTGCGAATTTTGCAGCGTGCTCTGCTTCTTCCCATGCAGCCTTCTCATAATATAATCCTACTTCAGGATAACCTTCTCTGTGAGCAACTCTTGCCATTGCAAGATACATACCTACTTCTGAGCACTCACCTTCGAAGTTAGATCTTAAATCTGCGATGATGTCTTCGCTAACACCCTGTGCTACGCCTACAACATGCTCTGCTGCCCATGTCATCTCGCCTTCCTGCTTGTTGAACTTCTCAGCAGGTGCCTTACATACAGGACAAGCTTCAGGTGGCTGATCACCTTCATGTACATAGCCGCAAACCGAACATACCCATTTTGCCATAATAAATACCTCCATTATTATATTTTACTTTTCATTAATAGCTAAGTGATATAATTATAACGAATTTTTTGACAAATTAAAACCCTGAAAATAAATTAGTCTTTTGCCCATTTGTAGGCTTAAAATATTTACATTTTCCAATAAATATAATAAGATAATATAGGTCAAAAACTAATAAAAATCAGAAAAGGGGTATAACATGAAAATATCACCATTGCAAGAAGCAAGATACGAATATCAACCAAAGCTTCCCGGTATGCTAAAAGACGGTGTTGATAATATCAGCGTTAAGACCGGCGCAGAGACAGCCAGCGTAGCAGACCAGGACAAAATATCCGCACTTTTCCCCAATACATATGGAAAATGTGAAATAACATTTGAGAAAGGTAACAACACTGCCGAGAAGAAGAAACAGGTAGTCGGAGTTATCCTATCAGGCGGACAGGCTCCCGGCGGACACAACGTAATCTGCGGATTATATGATGCTCTTAAAGCTGCCAATAAAGACAATGTTTTACTTGGTTTCAAGGGCGGTCCAAGCGGACTTATCGAAGATAATTACATCGAGATGACAGACGAGTTCATCGATGAGTATCGCAACACAGGCGGTTTCGATATCATCGGTTCAGGTCGAACTAAGCTCGAGACAGAGCATCAGTTTGAAATTGTAACAAAGGTTGCAAAGAAGCACGACCTTAACGCAATCGTTATTATCGGTGGAGATGATTCTAACACTAACGCAGCTGTACTTGCCGAGTACATGGCTGCTAATAACACGGGTGTTCAGGTAATCGGATGTCCTAAGACAATCGACGGTGACCTTAAGAATGAGGATATCGAAGCTTCTTTCGGATTCGATACGGCAACTAAGACATACAGCGAAGTTATCGGTAATATCGAAAGAGATGCCAACTCAGCTAAGAAATATTGGCACTTCATCAAGGTAATGGGCCGTTCAGCTTCACACGTTGCACTTGAGTGTGCGCTTGAGACACAACCTAATATCTGCTTAATCGGTGAAGAAGTAGCAGAAAAGAAGATGTCTCTTGCCGACATCGCTGATTATATCGCAGATTCTGTTGCAAAAAGATCTGCAGAAGGCGACAACTTCGGCGTAGTAATCATTCCTGAGGGAATTGTTGAATTTGTACCTGAGTTCTCAACACTTATTGCTGAGATTAACGAATTATTGGCAGGACCTGCCGGCGAAGACTTTAATAACCTTGTAGACTGGGCTGCAAAAGAGCACTTTATCCAAGACGGTCTTTCAGCTAACTCAATGAAGGTATTCGCATTACTTCCCGAATTTGTTCAAAAGCAGTTATTCTTAGAGAGAGATCCTCACGGTAACGTACAGGTTTCACTCATTGAATCAGAGAAATTGTTATCAGCTCTCGTTGCTGACAGCTTAAGAAGAAGAAAGCAACACGGAACATACCATGGTAAGTTCTCACCGCTTCATCACTTCTTCGGATATGAAGGAAGATGCGCTTTCCCTTCTAACTTCGACGCAGATTACTGCTACTCATTAGGATATAACGCATTTATGCTTATAAGCTACGGCTACACAGGTTACTTATCTAAGATATCTAACTTATCTGCTCCCGCAGACGAATGGGTTGCAGGCGGTATGCCGATTACTAAGATGATGAACATCGAGAGACGTAACGGTAAAGACAAGCCTGTTATCAGAAAGGCTCTCGTCGAACTCGACGGCAAACCGTTCACATATTTTAAAGAGCACAGAGAAGAATGGGCAATTGAGACCTGCTATACATATCCCGGAGCAATCCAGTACTACGGACCGTCTTCAGTATGTGATATAACAACTAAGACACTTGCATTAGAGCAGGGTAAATAATCAGACTCGATTGCAAATTCGCTTATTGAAACTTCAATAATTGCACAAAAAAGCAAAACATAAAAATTAAGCCTTCAGGCTTCTAATCCGAACTTAGATGATTAGAAGTACCTGAAGGCTTTTTATTCTTTAATTTCCTGCTCGATATTTATATCTTTATATGTCTTTCTTTTACTACAGTGCCACGCCTTTATCCTTTAATTCTCTCTTAAGGCTGCTCTCATATTTGTAATATGTAAGAGCAGAATTTTGCTCCTTCGCAAAGGCTTCCGCTTTCCTTGTATACTCTCTGTCTTTTCTGTCCAAGTCAAAATACACTACGTACCTCGACTGCGTCTCTAAGATTTGACTTATCGATTTACTTGAGCGACATTCGTCCACTATCTCTTTATACGCATCAAAATTCGCGGGATTAAGCACTCTCTTAAGCCTTCCCGTACTGTCAAGATTTCTCGGATTGAGAAGCCACAGCTTCGTGAACTCATCATTTATAATATCGTTAAAGCTCCAGCCAAACTGCGTACGCAGCATATCAAGATACTTGCAAATGTTCTTTCTGGCAACTATCATTCCCGACAAGCCTTCTTTTGCACTCCTGTCACTTGCCCAAGTCCTTATCTTATTTTTTGATTTTGCATAATTTAAAATGTTCGTACCCAAAATAGCCGCTATCATAATCCTCGTCGTAGAGCGGCTTACCACCTTGGGGATTTCATGCTTTAGAATCTCTGTCTCATACGTTAATTCCTCATCGCAGTCGACTTTTTTATATACTTCTGAAAATGCGGCTACAGGATATGAAGTCGCTTCATAAAGCGGGTCCATAGCTTCTAAAACCGTATCAAATATATCGAGCGCATCTTCTGAAACTATCTTCCAGAGTAGTCTCTCTTTCTCGAGAATAATCTGAGCTTCTACCATGTTATCGGTGCGATTTGCAACATCGAATAATTTCTCATATGCCGCTTCGCCTCGTTTTCGATAACCCGCTCTTTTAATCTCGTTATAGCCTGTCTCATATTGCTTTAAGAAGTCTCGAACCGATATAACATCCGCTTCGGAATTTACATCATTCTTCTTATCAGCGCCACCCATTTCCTCCATAGCGGCTCTTGTAAGAAGACCGGAACCTTCTACCTGCATATCGCTTCCGTAATAGCTTGTTGCAAATGCGGCAAAATCCGTCTGCTTATCACAATAGTCATAAAATCTCTTCTTCCAATCTTCTATCTCGCTTTTAAGGTCCGCGCTGATATTAGGATAGGAGTCAAATACTACTACATTAGGATCGTAAATTGTCGATTTAATCATTGCATCCATAATCTACACCTCCTCTTCTATAAGCTCATATGTATATTTGCCTCTTCTGTCTTTCGGCGGCACGGCTACTGCTGCAGATAATTTAGCGCGACTCATTTCACCTTCACTTATGCTTATTATCTTATCTTTATTAGCTGATATTATCTTCCACTCTTCGTCAAATTCCTTCTGAATCTCGGCTTCATCCGAACTTGTGTTAATTCTTTCATTCATTAGTGCGGGTGCCTGCTCAATAAATTCCTTAAAGCCCGTATCATTCGCAGGTATCAATTCTCTGTAAAATGGATTAGCTGCTACGCCTTCGAATGTCTCACCAACCCTTGTTATATCGTCGTATGCTCGCTTTAAATCCCTTTGAAGCTGTGATATCTTTACCTTATCCATACTCGTGCATAAAAGCTCTATATAGGCGTTATACGCGCTTGTAAAGGCACTTATAATGTTGCTCTCCTTCTTCTCGATTGCAGCTACCTTCTTCTCATAGCCCGTTTGAAAGGATTTCATGTAATCCGCTTCTATTTCTTTGTAGCGTTCATCGTAAATTGCTTCCAATTCCTGTTGTTTATTTTCTCTCGCCGCCTGTCTGTAAGCATCAAATTTATCAAGCATAAGTGCGTGAGCAGCAGCAGTGTAATACTTCGAATTCTTAATCTTAACCATACTTTCGTCCACACTGCTGCAGTCTTTGATAAAATCCCTGATTTCAGCATACATCTTAGCCTGATGCTGCGAGTGCTTATTTGCCCGGCACCGTCTTGCCATAAGGTCATATAATTCATATACCTGATTAATCGTCGACATAACTTTCCTCCTTTTTTCATATACATAAAAAGCCAGGGAGGTTATCTCCCTGACTTAGATTATTGTTATCCTATAACATCCTGCTCTTCAATCTTACGCTCGATAAATTCTTCGAATCTCTTAGCTTTCATTCCGATAAGTCCTACTAAGAAAGACACGCCCATGTAAGCAATTAATCCAAGCATTGCCCATAGATAATCAAGTTCATACATACCCGCTATACATTCTCGAACTATTTTCATTCCGTGAGCAAACGGCATATATTTATAAATTATCTGGAATACCATCGGCAATACTTCCACAGGGAAGGTACCACCAGTACCCGCAACCTGAACTACAAGAAGAATTACACAGGTCGCTAAACCTACCGATCCGAAGGCGTATACAAACGAATACATAAAGAATGTAAACGACATACTCATTACCGAACATGCAAGCCAGAACAACACCGGATGTACACACTGCATATTTACATAGAATATACATCCAAAAACAATTATATTAGTTTGAATCTGTCCGACTAAGAAAAATGTTATATATCTTCCGAAGAATTCCTGATACTTCTTAACATTCTTTAATTCCGGCATCGGTAAAACTTTTGTATTTAATATCGCAACGAGGATAAGTCCTCCTAACCATATAGACAATACAATATAGAAAGCTGCCATTGCGGAACCGTTATTTTCTATCGGATAAATCGGTTGTGTGTTAATTCCAACAGGTTCAGCAATAAAGTCAGCTATTATTGCAGGATCTGTCTCTATCAACTTAACAAGCAGTTGATATTGATCGTTAGCTTCTAAGTCCTGCATATCCTTAATCAAGTCGCGAAGTTCCGTCTGCATCTTTGCTACTTCAGCTCTGCTTGATGCAAGATTTCCTTTACCGACATTCATTAAATCAGGATAACTGTCTAATATTGCAGCCAAATCATTAATGGAATCCGACGAATAATTAAGCAGATTCTTTACCTCTGTTAACGAATTCTTTATGTTACTGATAGAAGTTTTAAGCTGTGGCTTTACACTATTATCATAGTCTTTGGCCATAGTCTCTATACTGCTTTTACATGCATTAATATTATTCTGTGCATCTTTAAGTTTTGCAGGTATATCTGCTGCCGTCTTATCGGTTGCGTCCATAACCGCCTGTAAATCCTGTGACACCTTGTCAAAGTCACTGTCTACTTTATTAGCATCTTCTGCTATTACAGGATTAACATCTCTTATCCTCTTAACTCCGAGATCATAAGCTTGTTTTATAGCTTCATTCGTAGTAATTAAAGATTTAATCTGAGCATCCGTAACTTCTGTATTAACTGTTATTGAATTTGTCAAATCTCCTATCAAAGCGTCTAATGATTTTAATTGACCTTTTACCTGTTCAACTGAAGAGTTGACCATATCAGATGATGTATCAATCGCCGATTTCGTTGTATCTGCCGTCGTTTTCGCAACATCCGTCATGGATTTGGCAGTATCTTTCATGGCGTCTAACTCATCAGTTATTTCAGAAGCTGCATCCATAACAGCATTAGTAGAATCCGTAAGACTTATAAATGAATCGAGTATTGTAATAACCGTTGTAAGATCGGAGTCTAAATCCTGCATCTTCTCAATGGCTGAATCTGTAAGACTTGTCTCATGTTCATCAGCTACAACAAATTCACTTGCTTCAAGAAGCACTTTTGCAATTGTACTTACAAATGCACTGTTAACCTCTTCTTGAACTGTAGACTGCACTTTATCTGTAATCTTAGGTGCAATCGCATTCTTTTTCTGATTCTCATAATAAGAAATCTTAGGATGGACAATATTGCCACCAAGGAAACTTATTATGTCCTCCGAAAAGCTGTCATTAACAACGAGCGCTGCATAATACTCACCGGAATATACACCGTTAATTGCATCTTCCGAAGTATCCGGGAAAACCCAATTAATAGTTGAATTCTCTTTGAGGTTTGCGATAATTTTATCTCCGACGTTAACTTCTAAATCATCTATGGATATACCCATATCGTCAGATGCTACCGCTACCGACAACTTACTTGTTGCTGACTCTACATAAGGATCCCAGTTAGATAAGATATTAAACCATGAGTAAAGACATGGTATAACGGACAGACCTATTATTACCACTACACCGACTACATTGGTAAGAATCCTTCTTGCATCGGCCATAAAAATTTTAAAAATATTTCTCATTCTTTAGGCCCTCTCATTTTTTTATCGGCTTCTTCCATTTGTTCTTTTGTATCATTTTTTACTTGTTCTTTTTCGTTGTTAAGTGCTGCCATCTTCTCCTTAAAGCGCTCTTTTTCTTCTGCAATTCTGGCATCCACCATATCCATCCTGTCGTTAAGAACCTGTTCCATCTGCTCAACGGAACCACCCACAAGATGGGCATCTTCGGCACTGTCTAACAGACCGAATTCTCTGAATTTATCACGAATTTTATAATCGGAATATTCAACATATACAAGATATGCAGCTATTCCGAACAGCGATATAATCCACATAACGAGAAAGAAGAAATTCGCCCCGCGAAATGCAAAACTAAGCACCAAAAATACAAGGGGTAAAAATATATTAACCTTTATCCCGATTTTAATTTTTCGCTGATTTTTTTCGTGCAGGTGCTCTTCGTAGCTAAGCACCTTCTCATAGATTTTCTCGAAATCTTTTTCCATATTACATTACCTTGGTATCTTTCATTCTTCTTTGCATATATCGCTTAATAGAATCGAATGGTCTTCGTATCCATACACCTATTACAAGAGCCACCGGTATAAATATCATTAATTTTAAAAGATAAATTAAATAATCAGCTTCATACATTCCGGCAATACATTCACGTATTGCATTTATCGCATACGGGAACGGGAAGAACAAATACACATTTTGGAAAAATTCAGGCAATAATTCTATAGGATATGTTCCACTCGAACCGGCTATCTGTATAACTAAAATAACGACAACCATGGCTTTTCCTACATCTGCAAATGCTATTATTAAAGAATATATTAGCAGTGTAAATGTTAAGCTTGTAAGCGCGCCTGCAATTACGAACAATATCGGATGCAGGCATTGCACCCCGAATATTACCATGTCTCCTACAACTATAATAAATGTCTGAATCTGTCCTATCATAAAGTAAAGAGCGTACCGTCCGAAGAAAATCTCCGTATCTTTCATATAGAAATACTTCTCTCGGTTAGGAAATGGCTTAACTACCGATACAAGCACAATTCCTCCAACCCATATGGCAAGTACCGAGAAAAACGGTGCAACGGCTGAGCCGTATGTCTCTACAGGATATACATAATTAGATTCTATTTTTACCGGCTCTGAGAAAAATTCTCCGTATACTTCCGGATCACCCTTTAAAGCATCAAGTAAAATCTGTACCTTTTCGTTGTTTGCTGCCTTCTCAACCTTGTCAATTACCTTATCAAGTCGCTTGCTAAGCTCATTTAATGCCTCACTTGTCTTAGTTAAGCTGACATCGCCGGCTTCCACTACAGTCTGAAGTGATGAAATCACATTTCCCAGACTGGACATACTAGAGCTTACCTGGTTCACCATAGTGTTCACATCTGACATTATGGTCTCTAAATTATCTATACTTTCATCAAGTTGAGGTATAAGCTGAGAATTAACGGTATTTTGTGTTCTTGATATCTCATCTCTAACTTCGTCTACCTTCTTTTTGATATTTTGCTCTTCTTTCTCTGTCTTAGTAATTATTCCGTCACCGGTATGTTTCTGAGAAAGATCACCGATCAGGCTGTCAATCTTATCTACCGATTTGTCCAATTCTTTAATTGTCACTATAGCCGCTTCTGCCTCTGCAACCTGCTCTATAGACATCTCACCGTCTTTTATTGCAGTATTAAGAGCATCACTTAAAGCATCAAGATCGGTTCTGATAATCTTGATATCTTCTGCCGAAGTCTTAACGCTTGAATTGATTGCTTTCATATCATTAAGAAGCACAGCTTCATCCAAGCTTCTTGATATATTATCAAGACTGCTTGTAATCGTTAAAGTAACAAGATTTACCTGATTGGTAAAATCCTTTAGTGTGGCCTGCGTATTAGCCAAATCCTGTCTGTTTTGCTCTAATGCGGCAGCACTGCTGTCTATCCTGTTCTTTATCTCAGGGGTATCCTTAGCGGCCACATTGTTTACCGCCTTAAGTATAGAGTTAGCTGAAATTATGGCATTAATGGTTTTATTATAGCTTTTTAGCTCGTTATTGACACTTTTCAGCTTATCTATAATTCCGTCTACTCCGCCTTTTTCATCAAAATCATTCGAGAATTTATTGACATCCTTAAATACTTCCGTAGTTAGGACCTTAACAAATTTTGTATTGATCTTAGTCTGAACCTTCTCAATAACGGTATCGCTAATCTTAGTCGCAACGGCATTACGTTTCTGGTTCTCGTAGAAATTAAGTTGCGGCTTGTCAACCTTCTCGGTAAACACATTATACATATTGTATGTAAAATCTTCATTGATAACGATAGCCGCATAATACTCTCCGGATTCAACGCCTCCTATAGCTTCTTCCGGCGAATCCATAAGCACCCAGCCAATAGAGTCGTTATCCTTAAGCTCGTCCATTATCTCACTGCCGACATTTTGATATACACCTTCTTCATCAACATATCCCTTATCGAGAGATACTGCTGCCAGCTTAAGATTTCCGGTATTAGAGTAAGGATCCCAGTTAGAATAGATATTAAACCACGCATAAAGTGCCGGTAAAATACATATACCAATCGCTATTATGAGTGCAAACATATTATGTGTCACACTATGTATATCATCTTTGAAAACTCTCTTAACGTTATTCATAAAACCTCTGCTTTATTATTATTGATTACGAACCTCTGCCCTAATATTTAAGGTAAAATTACTCTTCGTAATCTCCAACATAAATCGTGTTACGAGATACTTCCTTTGCTTTATATAAACATTCATCTGCTCTGTAGAGATAATCGTCTAACTTCTGTCCCTTTATTGGTACACCGTAACATATGCCCTGGGAAATAGTTACTATATCGGATGCTTCAGAAAATTCATGCGTAATTGCTTCTTCTGCTATTCGTTTCTTTAATTCCTCTGCCATCTTCTCGACTTCGGATTTTGTAAATCCTTCGTATATTATAACGAACTCATCTCCACCGTATCTGGCCGTAAATATTTTACCGTTTTTCTTCTGCTTGGAGATAAGATTTGCAACCGTTTTTATGCACATATCTCCCATTTGATGACCATAGTTATCATTATACTGTTTAAAATAATCTATATCAAGCATTTCTATGGCAAAGCCCGCCTTATTTTTCACACATTTATCGAATACTTCTTTGCCATGTTTTCTGAGTCCGCGGCGGTTCGCCAGCTTCGTTACGGCATCTGTCTCCGTCTTCTTTCTTAATGCTTTATTCTTCTTCTTAAATTCTATATTAATCGCACTAAGATCGTCATAATCACTCTTTAAATCTATCATGCTGATTACCATATTATGATTTTCCTGCTCCATCGCTTCCGTCAATTCATAATATAACACAGCAAGACGACCATACTCTTCCTGATTGCCTTCTTTTCTGCAATATTTGAGCTTAATTGATAGTAATTTCCGCTGTAAGTTCTTTATAGCGGTCATTCTTATAAGGCTTTCCACGACCTGTGTTACCTTAAATAAGTCCTCATAATAACCTATTTCAAAAAGCATCAGCATATAATCATATATATCATCAAATAAATCCATTATGGGAATATGCGTATCAATTATATCGCTAATATCGAATATAACGCTATCTCGTTTTCTAATCTTATTCTGCCGGTTATATAATCTTGCTTTAAATGTGTATACAACAATGAACTCCGGTTCGCTGATATATTGTATGCATTCATAGTCAATCTTATCCATAAATTCCTGGGCCTTATCTAAATCTCCAAGTTCAAGATAAGCTTTCCCCAAATCAACATATATATTCGTAAGATTACGATAATAATCCTTTATATCTTCTTCACTCTTGGTACAATTCTCTTTATTCTCAACGATATAATCATAAGCCTGCTCAATATAATCTATGGCCTTTCTATACTCTTCGATATTAAGATACATCGTCCCCATATTGATATTAACAATCCATTCAAGGTGCGAAAGCTTATACTTTTGACACAGCGACAAAGCTTCGAGATAATAATCCATGGCATACGGAACCTTACCGCGATTAAGAGACATTATTCCAAGCATATTATTAGCCATTATTACAAAATCCCACTCGCCTATTTTTTGCATCACTCCCCTAGCTGATGTCATCTCGGGATAGAATCGCTTCAAATCATTGAGAAGATAATATGTCTCCGCCTTGGAAAATTGTGCATAGCCGACTAAAGCATCTTCATTTAATCTCTTTCCGCATTCTTCTAATTTGACACAATTATCAATAACGGCTTTCGGATCTACGCCTCTGTATTTTTTAATTTCGGATATTAAATTTTGTATGTCTTCGCTGTAGTTTGTGTTATCTTTCATAATCTTTTTTATATATAAATTCTTATATTATCTCGGAACTTTTATCGGTTATTAGCCCGACTTTCTTTTATATGGTAAATGTTATCAGCTAATATTCCAAACTCTTCAAGCGTAAGTGTCTCACCTCTTACATCTGCTCGAAGCTTCGACATTTCTATAGCTTCTACAATTTCATCTCTTGATAAATCAAGCTTCGGATAATTCTTAAGTCCGTTTAACAGAGTCTTTCTTCTTTGATTAAATGAAGCTCGTATACACTTAAATAGTAATTCCTCGCTTTTTACTACTACGGACGGTATCTTATTAACGCTAAGCCTTATAACCGATGAATCGACATTCGGCTTTGGCATAAAACAATTTGCCGATACATTACATACTATTTCCGGAGTCGTGTAATACAAAACTGCAAGCGATAATGCTCCGTAATCCTTACTTCCCGGACCTGTTATCATACGAAGTGCGACTTCCTTTTGGACCATAACGGTAATCGATTCAATCGGAAGCTTCTTCTCTAACAGCTCCATAATAATCGGACTTGTTATGTAATACGGAAGATTTGCAACCACCTTAAGTGGCTTCGAATCATTATATTCTTTCGCTAAAGCTTCTATATCAGTTTTTAATATATCATTGTTAATTATCGTGATATTGCTGTAATTAAAAAGCGTTTCCTCTAAAATAGGGATAAGATTACTATCAATCTCTACGGCAATAACCTTCCCGGCACGCTTACTGAGTTCCTCAGTCAT
>JAIKVT010000271.1 GCA_024685495.1 Lachnospiraceae bacterium | reverse complement strand
GGTATCTTCACCACTTCGTCAACATAACGACATGCCTCTAGCATAGCCTTTCGGTCTTCAAATGGAATGAATGGTGTGGTCTTCTTATACTTAACTACACCCTCATCAGAGACAAGTCCGACTATCAAATAGTCGCATTGCTCTTTGGCAAGCTTGAACTTCTCAAGATGTCCTACATGGAACAAGTCGAATACTCCGGCGATATATCCTGTGTGATATTTCTTAGGTGTGTTATTAATGCCATTGTCGCTATGTCCGTTTAATGGTACAGATACAGGTTTCCTCTGTCGCTCGTATACCTGACTCGGATCATATATTACGTAATCATTTACACCCATTTTCTCTAATTGATTGGTAACAGACAAGAAATTCTTAATACATACAATAACACGATACGTCCCATGTTCATAGGAATCCAACACATCCGCACCGCTTATCTTAACGCCATAGAAATCTTCACCTTGGCGTGATATATTATTGTCAATAACAGCTTCTACATCATAATCACCGCCATAGAGTTCCATAAATCGCTTTGCGAACTGCCCTGTTCCGAATATAATTACTTTCTTATTGTCTATTCCTTTAAATATATTAACGAAGCGTCGCAGATATTCTTCTGAAGAAAAGTTCATGCGAAGACGGTTGGAGTAGACTTGACTCGAATCGTATCTCTTCTTTGTATAATAATTCGCTAACTCGTCCTCTTTCCTCAAGTCAGAAAGAAATTCTCTCTCTAGGCTTTCCCATTTTTCCCTATTATCATATAGATTATATCGCTTAAGCAAATCATTAAATGTAACACTTGCTCCTACTGTTCCAATGCTACGCGCAATTATAGCAAGAGTTCTGTATATAACTGCATTTAGCGGGTAATCATCAGCAACAAATTCCTGGTCGAAGAACACAAATCTTCCCTTTATTACAAAACAATTCAAAGGCACCATATCTAAATAAGCTTTTGCAAGAACTGCTCCTTCTCCATCATGATTATGCTCTGAAATATGTATAGACGAATGACTTATAACATTAATAAACTCATCTAACTTCTCCAAGAACATCCGCTCATCCGAAGCGGCAAGTTCTCTAAAATATAGCTGTGCTGTTGGTTCAGAAATATATGGCATTTCCAAACTGCCATTTTTATCTACCTTCATTTCAATTACATCTATATCATGCTCTCTGAGCTCATCCGCCACTTCAATCATTTTCTTAATCTTGTTTTTTCCTTCGCAATAAGCAGGCATTTTTATAACAGATTTTTTATTTAAGATATCTTGCCTAATTATAGTAAAAAAAGCATCCTCTTCGTTTCTTCCCATGCTACTGGTCACTTGCAATATTGCCTCGTTGTCTTCCTCTTTAGAACAATCAAAAATAAAACAATTTGCCATAGAGTGAAACATGCCATTTCTCTGCAGTGTATTGTACACATAGTCCTCCTCAATAAATATTGTTTTTGGATGATTGTATGTTGGAATAACACGAACAGTAAAATCTTCATTAGACTGATAGTCGTCCCTAAGAACCATCTGAACATTAGAAAAATCAGGAAGCACAGAATAGCAACAATACTTCAATCCCATATGTACAATCCAAGATGTAATAGTTTCTTTATCATAACATCTACCGAAAAAATCATCTTCCTTCTTAGAATATGTGTGACGATAGTTTTCGATTCCATCAAAACTCTGATTCGTATAAGGGTCTCTATCTCCAAAAAAATACCTAACTCCTAGTCGATTATTAAATCCAAGAATCATATGCCCTTTTTCAGATAAATGCTTGCTCAAAAGCCCAATGGCTCCTTGAATATCTTGTAATACTTCTAATGATTCTATTGCAACAATATACTCAAACTCTCTCTTCCTCAATCTACCTATATCATTGAGTTGATTTACAGAGAGTGAAAAAAGATCAACTGAACATCCCTTTAACATTTCAAAAAGAGGGTCAGTCTCATTTCCAATGAATAAAACAGATGACCCTCTCTTAAATGGGTACCACATTAATACCCCTTTTCTTATTTCTCTAATTCTTTCTTCAGCATTCATTTCTTCCTCCAAAACATAACGTTATCTTCTATTCGATTAAACTGCATACAAAACCAACTCTCCTATTCCATTACTATAATGACGAACATACAAATTATAATCCGGAACTAATTCTTTAATATATAAAGGAATTTCTACTATATCCTCTGGTTTATGATATATGCATATCGCTAGCTTCGGTCTATATTCTTTTATAATCCGCTTTGCCCCCTTTAATGCTTCAAGTTCAGCTCCTTCTATATCCATTTTTATATATGTTACTTGCTCGTCGACGACTGAATCCATAGCAACAACAGACACGGTATCTTCACTTTCAGAAACAATTTTAGAGCTACCACCATTACCTGAGGCAAATCCTAATTCTTTGTTTTCAGACCAGACACCATTTTGAAAAAGGGTTACTCGGACGCCCTTATTTCTTAGTTTTTCTGCCTCAGCCTTGCTAATCTCATAATTATGATAATCAGGCTCAAAAGCTATAATTGATATATCTTTTACTCCATGTTCACAACAGCAGTTGTAAAAATTTTTGCTCGATTCAAAGTCAAGAACACCACAATCCACAAAAACTTCTTTCTCTTTGTATGTTATAATAGTGTCGTCATCAAAATATTCTATCTCATGTGCTTCAATTGCTGGTGACACGAAGTCTATAAGCATAATAATACTATCTACAGGAACACCTAATTCTACCAACTGTTTCTTTATAATTTCAGAAGGCTTCTTTTCGGATAGAGAGATTATTACACAGGCATTCTCGTAATTGACATTCTTTGGAGAGCATATCTCCACACCACAGATATCTCCTTTAGCAAAATTGTCTATACATAACTCTACCGTCATACCCCTATTCTGAAGAGCTTTAATGAGAATTCTACCCTTTCCACCAGCACCTGCAACAATTATTCTATCATAGGCCTGCATTTCCCTTTCCAATGCTTCGGACACAAAAAACCACTTTTGATCAGAATACTTAGGTATATACTTATCAATTGTTTTTTGTATATATGAGTAATCTAGCGTTTCTTCGAATAAAACCCTATTAAGATATATTTCTTTTGATTGTTCATCTGCCATCCAAGAAAGTATTTTTTTTGTCACGTCATTCAGTGCTATTTCTTTACTCATACTATAGTTCCTTTAATCTATCCTCTGATTCTACAATTGCCTTTTTTAGGAAAAAACCTTCTCTTAACTTCTTTGATATTGACACAGCATTCTTTTCATATTCTCTATACTTACTCTCA
>JAIKVT010000269.1 GCA_024685495.1 Lachnospiraceae bacterium | reverse complement strand
TAAAAGAGCTATTCTGGCGTCACTTGCCGTTTTCTTTTTATTCATTAATTCTTTTGTTATCAAACAGTTCACTGCTCTCGGCGAGAACGGAACTTTCTATCGACATTTATGGGCTATTCCAACGGTGGTTATCATAGGGATAGCTGTTGTTGATCTAATCTGCATTCTTCCTAAATGGTACTTAAGAATTCCGGTTATTGTAGCAGTTGTTGTAGGCATTTGGTTTATAAACAATCATGAGCACATAAGATGTAGAGCATTAAGCTTTTCAAGTGACGCCAAAATGGTAACACAAGACGTAATAGAACTATCGGAAGGGTTTGAAAAACTCAGGGAAGACACGAAAAAAAACGCGTTATTCATTGTATGCGGAAATCAAGTTACTGAACTTGCACTATATAGCGGATTTCTAGATGTATCAGATTCAAGTATCCTAAATAATAAATCACATAGCGGAGAGGAAGAACTTGTAGGAGCGAATCCAGATGCTTCGTATATCATGTCGACATGTTGTACAAAAGGGATGGATTATGTAGTCGTTGCAAAAAATGAAGGCACTAAACGAGTTTTCACGGAACATGGATATGAACCTATATTCGAAACAAGTTCTTCTTTGGTTTATTATTGTTCTGGATTTAAAGGGTTTAAGCAGGATAAGACACGGTGGGGGTTAATCGATCATATAACATATTATGATGAATATGGAGAGCCTGAACTTCAGACTATGGGTTATTGCACTATTCAATATGGATATGATGGAAGGGGCAATAAGTCTGAAGAATGGTATTATGGAGTTAATGGAGAACTGTGTAAAAACAATTTTGGTTATGCAGGAATAAAGCTCGAGTATAACTTCGCTAGACGTGTGATTAAAGAGTCGTATTATGATGTTGATAGTAATCTCATGAACCGAACGGATGTGCTATATGCCTCAAAAAAGCTTATACGAAATAAGGACGGTAGAGTAGTCAAGGAAGAATATTTAGACAAAGAGGGTAATCCTGTATTGTCTTCCTCAGGTTTTGCTTCTTGCAGGAGAGAATATAACGAAACAGGTAGGATTACGAAGGAAATCTTCTATGGCACTGACGGAAATCCTATTCTACTTGCGGCTGGATACGCTGGATATATCCGAGAGTTTGATGAACGTGGAAATCTAACAAGCGAGTCATACCTTGGCACGACAGGTAACATAGCTGCCCGCAATACGGGATATGCTCAGGTTCGAATGAAGTATGATGATTTAGATCGATTGGTAAAAGAAACTTACTGGGATGAAAGCGGAGAGCCCTATATAATTGCAAATGGAAGTCACGGTTTCATACGTGAGTATGATGAAACAGGAAATGAATATATTGAGATTTATATCGATGTGACTGGACAGGAGATGGTATTACAAAATGGTTATTCTCGTGTACAGAGGGAATATGATGAAAATAAGCAACTGATAAATGAACGGTATTTCTGCTTCACAAAACCATTCAAGCGGTGAATTAAGGATATCTTTGGATCAAATCTATTCAAAGGGTGAATGCGATGGTATTTCTCTGTATAGTTATAAGTGTCATTGTTGCTATGACCGTGTTGGCAATAATCAAAAAACCGGGCAGTGTATACAAAAATGAACCTGATCAATGGAATCCCATGGAAGGGAAGAAGGTCAGATTTGTTGAGAATGATGATGAAAAAGAAAATGCTGATGGAGTCAGAGGTCATCTTGAGGCAATCGGAGTGACGAATCATAAGGCAGGATTTTATGAGAAGGTTGTTAAGAGAGGCATAGATATTATTCTCTCTTTTTTTGGCCTTGTTCTTCTTTCGCCTGTATTTGCTGCTTTAAGTCTATGGATCGTAATTGATGATCCAGGCCCGGTGTTATTCACTCAAAAACGCATTGGACGGGATAAGCAGTATTTTAAACTCCATAAGTTCCGTTCTATGAAGATGTCGACTCCACATAATGTTCCTACACATATGCTGGAGAATCCAGAACAATACATAACAAAAGCAGGGAAGTTTATACGTGCTCACAGTCTTGATGAACTCCCTCAAATCTGGGACATATTCATTGGAAATATGTCTGTGATTGGGCCTCGACCAGGTCTATGGAACCAAGATTTGTTAACGGCGGAAAGAGATAAGTATGGAGCAAATGACATAAAGCCAGGGCTTACTGGATGGGCCCAGATTAATGGTCGCGATGAGTTGGAAATTCCGGTAAAGGCAAAACTAGACGGGGAATACGCAAAACAACTTGGATTAAAGATGGATATCAAATGCTTCTTAGGTTCCGTTGGCGTGTTTGCAAAGGACGACAGTGTGGTTGAAGGTGGAACCGGGGAAATGAAAAAGCATGAAGGTGGAAAAGAATAATGTCCACAAAACGCATTCTTTTTTTGGCACAGCATTATATCACATTGTATTGCTTTAGACGTGAACTCATAGAACGCCTATGCAAGGAAGGTCATGAGGTATATCTTTCTTTGCCTGTGTCCGAAGATAACAAGTACTTTGAAGACATTGGATGTAAAATCGTTCCGACGGAGATCGACCGGCGTGGAGTCAATCCGTTAAATGATATAAAATTAATTAGATTTTATAAGAAAATGATCCCGGAGATAAATCCGGACATTGTTTTTTCATACACGATCAAACCAAACGTGTATGGGACTATAGCGACAAACAGAATAAAAAAGAAAGATGGTACCAGATACATTCAGGTTTGCAATATTACTGGCACGGGTGGAACATTCATCAATGATGATTTGGTCGCAAAAATTTGCCGAATGCTATATCGTTGTTCTGTGAGGAAGTGCTACAAAGTATTTTTTCAGAACAAAGGCGATCGGGATATGTTCATAAAGAACCGGATGATCAAGGACAATTGGGACATGCTTCCCGGTTCTGGAGTAAATCTCGAACAGTTCAATTTTTCACCATTACCTGAAGGGAATGACATCAACTTTATCTTTATTGGCCGAGTAATGAAAGTGAAAGGTATTGATGAGTATCTAGAAGCGGCGAAGAGAGTTAGGGAAAAGTATAAAAATGCATTTTTTGATATTGCTGGGTTCATTGAGGAAGGAGAATACAAGGAAAAGGTTGAGAGCTATGGTGATGCAGTGATACCACTTGGTTTCATTAAGGACATCACATCAGAAATAAAAAAATGCCACTGCACGATTCTTCCTTCCCATGGCGGAGAAGGGGTTCCGAATGTATTGCTTGAGTCTGCAGCGATGGGTCGTATTTGTATCGGTAGCAAGATTCCAGGAACTGAGGACGTAATTGAAGATGGGAAAAATGGTTATCTCTTCGAGGCAGGGAATGTCGATAGTCTTGTTTCAGCAATTGAGAAAGTTTTGAAGTTATCATCGGAAGAAAAAAAGGAAATGGGCATGGCGGGGAGATTTAAGGTAGAGAGGGAATTCAATCGAGAAATAGTAGTCCAGAAATATATGGATGAGGTAGATAAAGCGTGAACAAATATGTAAGAGCTGCAGTCTGCGTACCTTGTGGAACGCTAAAGATGGTATGGACTAAGTTGTTTCATGCAAGAACTTTTTCAGGGCCATTGATTTGCCTTGTTTCCCCTCATACTGAAATTACAATGGATAGAGGGGCTGAATTGAGGATTGGATCTGGATTTAAGATGCGAGACGGAGCGAAAATCCGGGTTCGCAAAGGTGCTTCTTGCAAGATGGGCAGGAATGTTTCCATAAACAGCAATAATATGATTGCTTGCCATGAGTCAATTGAAATTGGTAATGATGTACAATTCTCGCCTAATGTCCAGATATACGATCATGACCACGACTATCGAGTAGATGGTGGAATAAAAGCTGGCAAGTTTAGGACATCTCCAGTCAAGATAGGATCCAATGTTTGGATTGGAGCTAATACGGTTATACTAAGAGGAACAGAAATTGGAGATAACTGTATTATCGGTGCCGGATGC
>JAIKVT010000222.1 GCA_024685495.1 Lachnospiraceae bacterium | reverse complement strand
TATTATTTCTCTCCCAATCTTTTCGATGCACAAATAGCACTTTATTCTTGTATGGTAATTTTTCAAACAAATCAAGAAACTCTTGCTCAAAATAGTTTCTATCATTCATAATTACACATATTTCATAACTACCTTTTCTTTTAGCTCGAAAATAGCTTTTACAACCGATTTCCCACTTCTTTAATGATTCATCAAACCCCGAAGAATGTCCAAAATGAACCACTACATCATCTATCCGCCCCATGGGCTCACAGTGCTCATCTTCGCCTATATATTCTACCTTTTGAGAAAAATAATAATCAGGATTACTACATATTTTCAAAAAATCACTGCTTGAATACCAATTATTTACCGTAGGCGTATATTCAGGAAGCTCATAATCCTTCATTATTCTCCCTCCAACGCAATCAGAAGATAGAATAATGATTTTTTTCCCAGATTTATGTAACGCATCACTTAACGCTTCTCTTTTTTCACGAAATACATTATGGCGCTTTTCTTCTCGCATTTCATGATATTTCTTTCTAATCACAGCAATATTCATAACCAATCCTTCCAGTTTCCACCTTTGAACGTCTATATAGTCTCACCCAAAAACGTCATTTAATCTTTTACACGTTAGAGCATTTTTGCACTAATAAACTCTTCAATTTCTCGATTTACTTCTTCTATTATGTTTCCTCCGGTCATCCACGCAGTCATGAATCTTACCGTCTCTTCTATAGTTTTTTGAATTCCCCACTGAGGAGCCCATCCAAATTTTTGTTTTAAACGACTGCAATCCAATTTTAGGAAATTGGCTTCATGCGGAGCGTTTGGAACCTCAGCACAATTCCATTTCAAAACTGGATTATTATCCGTTTTTTGTTTATTCCATTCATTACAAAATATGGAAACCAATTCTCCTGTAGTAATACAGTCTGTATCGTTTGGTCCCACGTTGTAATAGTCCGCTAGTTCTCTATTTTCATTCTGCGCTTTCGCAATCAAAAGATAGGTGAATAATGGTTCTAAAACGTGCTGATATGGGCGAGTTGAAAAAGGATTTCTGACATCAATAACTCCCTCTGCCATCCCCATTTTTTTTGCTTTTTCTGCAGTTCTTAAACAATCCGGTATTATACGGTTGTCTGCATAATCTCCGCCGCCTATTACATTTCCGGCACGTGCTGTAGAAACAGCAACCGACATATTTTTGAAAAAGGCATTCGTATATGAGTGCGTAACCATCTCAGAACAAGATTTCGAATTGCTGTATGGATCAAATCCATCCAGGGGATCGTCTTCACGGTAACCGTATTCCCATTCCCTGTTTTTATATACCTTGTCTGTAGTAACATTTAAAAAGGATTCCACACCCTGCCATTCATCTTGAGAGTCTTCTGCTCTAAGTCCGCCCTCAGATGCCAGTATATGGCTCAATCGTACACATTCGCAAATATTGACTGTCCCCATAACATTTGTACTGTATGTATCAACAGGATTCTTATATGACTCTAGAACAATCGGTTGAGCCGCTAAATGAAATACCACATCCGGTTTGGCAGTAGCTACGGCATCCTTCAAACTACCCAAATCCCTAACATCTGCGTAGTATTGCTTTAAGCTACTGTTCTTTTCCAACGAAAGGCTGTGAAATAAGTTTGGATTAGTAGGCGGTTCTAAACTGTAACCTGTTACATATGCACCTGCACCTAACAGGATTTGTGTTAACCATGCACCTTTGAATCCCGTATTACCTGTAATGAATACTCTCTTCGATTTATAATAGTCTAATACATTTTTGTAGTCTATTCTTTCCATATTTGATATCCTCGCATTTTTTGTGTAAACAAGACATCCGTCTAACTTGCATATCCATTCCCTTTACACCATATTTAGCTTACAACTTCATCCTTATTCCGGCACATATTTAATGGATTCTTTTCCAAAATAAGCACAGTATCTATCCCACATTGCGTGATTCTCATCTTCTGACAAAGCAAATTTTTCATAGTCCCAAACTGATGCTGGTTGTTTACTAATTACTATATTGAGTTCATCTGTCGTTTCAAGCTATGTGTATAGTTCAATTACCTCATTTGAAAAATTCTGTATTATTCCCTTTTTTAGTTCCATAGATGTATTTTCATTTACTATTCTCCAATCAGGAACACTATTGTGAAAACTAAACACAAACCATGCAATAGATACAGCAAATATAGATACAACTATGTCTCTTCGTATGAACAAGCGCCGTTTAGTCATTACATACGATAGCAATCCCCCAAGCGCAAAGGCATATAGAAGAACAATGCTGACAGCCACAAAATGCTCTAGAAAAAGCACTCTATTTGGAAGTCCTGATCCAGAATATCCCAACTCAACAGGAAAAGAAATTAGGAAAGGAAAAAGGAGCGTCACCACCAATAAGTAAAATATGCTTTTATTAATTCCCTTCCTTTTCAAGCAACTGTTCGCGCCTAATAATATCGTAATAAAAACTGCTGCCAATATAAGCGGAGCAAAACCTTCTCTAAACAATACCGCAAACGAATCTATACAATCAATCATACTAATATAAACTATATGAAATATCTTCCTCCCAGAAGAATCTATGTAATC
>JAIKVT010000199.1 GCA_024685495.1 Lachnospiraceae bacterium | reverse complement strand
TATAAAATGGACTAATCCATTGTCGCGTTGTAATAAAGAGCAGATGGGTGGCAAGGAAGTTCCTGTTAGAGGAACTATTGAGGATTTTGATAAATATGATACCATATACATAGGATTTCCCATATGGTATGGTCAGGCGCCCCGAGTTATTCACACATTTGCAAAAGGATATGATTGGACAGGTAAGACAGTCCATCTGTTTGCAACTTCAGGTGGCAGTGGCGTAGGTAAGACGGCAAAAAAATTGGCCCCTTCTCTTACAGGAGCCAATATAGTTGATGCAAAAGTTGTAAGCGATGCATCCGGTATTTAATGAATAACTTTCATGATTCGAACCTCGTAGGGTTCAAGCTTGTTATAGTATATATTGCCGTTTGAAGTTTTCCTGTAATCCTTCGCACTGCAATATATCATCTCGCAGTCTCCGTTGAAATCATAGCAATTCTTATATTCCTCGCCGAGATTGCAATCAATAATATAGACATCATCTTCAAGGCTTCGCATATAGGTGAATTTATCCTCTGACACATCGAGGACTTCAAATCCGCCGTATGCGAAGACTTTATGTTTATGCCTAAGTTCAATTAACATTTTATATAAATCAGTGATTTCTTCTCTGGGTTCTTGTTGAACCTTTGCGTGGTAGCTTGGCATATTTTTATTCCAAGGTAAAAGTACACGACCATGCTCCCTTGTTCCGTGTAATATAGTGCCGAAAACTTCGTTAGGTGCTTCGCCGTTATCCACATGTTCTCTGTAATAATTCTTAGCTTCAACATCAGTTATTTCCAGCATTGAAGTGAATTTATAATTCGTAAGCCCCATCTCATCGCCCTGATAGATGAAGGGAGTTCCGCGAAGCGTAAATTGCATCACAGCCAGAAGCTTCTCTACAGCTTCAACATATTTTTCTTCGGTTGTAACCTTACTTACCATCTTAGGATTGTCATGATTATTATAGAAAATGCTCATGTAACATTGAGAACCGTAATTATTAATCCATTCAATCATATAATCCCTAAAATAATTTAAGTTATATTCATATATGTCCATCCTGGTATGACCGGGTGTCTCGAGGTGATCGAATGAGAAAATCATATTGAGTTCTTCGCGCTCTTTCGCCGTAAGTAACCTTGCCTGTTCCATACCAAGACCGGGTGTTTCTCCTACTGAAAATGCGTTATGTTTCTTGAAGGTTTCTTCATGGATTTCATGTAAGAACTCATTGAGTCTCGGGCCGTAGTAGTACTTTTCAACGCCCATAAATCCCATCAGCTCACCGATAGTTTTATCGCCGTTAGGAAGTCCCTTTACCTTGGAAATGTAATTAATAACATCCATTCTAAATCCGTCGACTCCCTTGTCTAACCAGAAGTTAATCATGTCATAGATTTCGCGACGCATCTCTTCGCATTCCCAATTAAGATCCATCTGTTTCTTCGAGAATAAGTGAAGTGCCCATACATCTTCCTTCTCATAATAATTCCACGCACTTCCGCTAAAGAAGCTGACCCAGTTATTAGGCGGAATACGATTGTTCATGATATCGTCATATTCAATCTCTTCACCTGAGGCGGCACGATCTAACAGATATTTTCTTACATCTTCACCCTTCCTAAAATAATAATATTTTCTGTAAGGACTGTTCTCATCAGCTAACGCTTCTTTAAACCATTTATGCTCATCGGATGTGTGATTTACAACGAGATCCATTATAAGCTTCATGTCGCGATTGTGAAGTTCGCTAAGAAGAGTGTCGAAGTCTTCCATAGTTCCGAATTCTTCCATAATCTTATAATAGTCTCGTATATCATATCCGTTGTCGTCATTAGGTGAATCATAGATAGGAGAAAGCCACAAAGCATCAACGCCTAAATCCTTTAAGTAGTCAAGCTTACTTATAATTCCGGGGATGTCGCCGATTCCGTCGTTGTTAGAATCGCAGAAGGTCCTTGGATATATCTGATAGATAACAGCTTCTTTCCACCATGCAGGCTCAATTGCACCGGTATCCGGATCGATACGCTCATTTTCAATATTGATAAGATTGATTAATGTCTTATAAAAAGACGGATCGAGGTTGAATTTTGTGAGTGTCTTAAGGTGTTTTAATTTGATCTTTCCGATTGTCTTAATAAATTTTTTGTCGACTCCGAGTTGCAGAAGTAATTTATCTAACGCATCGTGACCAATAGCAGTGTTGTATATTTCATTAATGGTACTGTTAATTGTAATCATTTAATCACCCTCCTAATTAAGTTTATTATAACAGAATTATCTTCATAATGCCGTATTTGATTATCCTTTACGGAAGTTGATATCTGTGATAGTATTTATAAGGTCTTGAAAATGTGTTATTGAATTTATAGATAGATATATTTAGCGGAGGTACAATGTCTAATTATATTTTTGAAATGATAATTATAGTTGTCTTTTTATATGAAGCGTTTGTTCTGTTTACTAAGAGAAACGGCGGAGACGGTAAGATGTATAGACACTATACGGAAGAATCTCTCGAAAAATATTCAATAATAGTGGGAATCATGTGTATAATAGCAGCAATTTACGAAGCGCTAATTATTATGCAGAAGGTCGAAGTTATTAATATTTTCCCCGTTGATGAAGAAGGTAAATTGCCGATTTGGGTGGGATTATTAGCGATTGGAATTGTAATTGCCGTTATAATTATTCTTCACGCAGTAGTCCTTAAAAAGAGAGATTATTAAAAAAAAATAAAAAAATCTTTGTTAACCTCTTGACAAAGGGTTTTCATAGTAATATACTGATGCACGTAAAGACAAAGGCGTCTTGAAGATTTAATCTTCGAGACGCCTTTTTTTACGTTTACGGTACCGTTCTTTCTTGTTTGTTCTTTTTCATAGTCCCCTAAGGAGCCGAGGGGATAATTGATAAATGTAAGCGATGGAGGTGTAAGTTAATGTGTTCAATAATGGGATATTGCGGAACGAGTTGTGACCTTAACGATTTTAGCAGCGCATTATCCAAGACAAAAACCAGAGGTCCTGATTTAAGCAGAGTGATAGAAATTAATAATGGTTTTTTAGGATTTAATCGTCTGTCAATTATGGGACTTAATGATAACGGCATGCAGCCTTTTGTCAATAAAGGAAATGAGACATTACTTTATGAAGTTAATGATGCTTCACCTGCATTCGCCAAGATCGATGATTATGATATAGCATTGGTCTGTAACGGAGAGATTTACGGATTTAGAAGTCTGAAAGAGGATTTGATTAAAAAGGGATATAAGTTCGTAAGTGATTCTGATTGCGAGATATTACCGGCACTTTACAAAGAACATGGTGTTAAGATGTTTCGGATGTTAGACGCAGAATTCGCACTTATCTTATATGATAAGCAAAGTGAATCTTATGTAGCAGCGAGAGATCCGATTGGAATAAGACCTTTATACTACGGTGTAAGCTCAAGCGGTGATTATGTATTCGCATCAGAGCCTAAGAACTTAGTTGATATGGTAGATGAGATTAAGCCTTTCCCACCGGGATATTATTATAAGGATGGTGAGTTTACCTGTTACAGAGACCTTTCGAAAGTTAGTGAATTTCATAGTGAAGATATGGAAGAGATATATAAAAACATTCACGACTTACTTGTCAAAGGTGTAGATAAGAGACTTGATTCCGATTCGCCCGTAGGATTCTTATTATCAGGTGGCCTTGATTCATCACTTGTATGCGGAATCGCAGCAGCACTTTTAGATGAGCCGATAGAGACTTGGGCAATAGGAATGGAAGAAGATGCTATTGATTTAAAATATGCGAAAGAAGTTGCAGACTTTATCGGATCGAACCATCACGAGATTATAATTACAAAGCAGGATGTAATTGATGCGTTAGATCCTGTTATCAAAGCTTTGGCAACTTATGATATTACAACAATTCGAGCATCAATCGGAATGTATCTTCTGTGTAAGGCGATACATGAACAGTCTGATAACAAGGTAATACTTACAGGTGAGATATCAGATGAAATCTTCGGATATAAATATACTGATTTCGCACCGTCAGCCGAAGAATTCCAGAAGGAATCCGTAAAGCGTATCAAAGAGATACATATGTATGATGTGTTAAGAGCTGACAGATGTATCAGCGTTAACTCCTTAGAGGCAAGAGTTCCTTTCGGAGATCACGATTTCGTATCGTATTGTATGTCCATCAAACCGGACATCAAAATGAATACCTACGGCAAGGGTAAATACCTGCTTAGGAAGGCTTTTGAAGATGATGATATAATTCCGGAGAGTATTCTATGGAGAGAGAAAGCTGCATTTTCAGATGCGGTCGGACACTCACTTAAGGACGACTTAGAAGAGTTGGCACTTAACTCTTATACGGATGAAGAATATGAAGCTAAGAGATCTAAATATACACACGCCACACCGTTTACAAAAGAATCTCTTCTATACAGAGAGATTTTTGAGAAGTATTACGGTGGCCAGTCTGAGATGGTTACAGATTTCTGGATGCCTAACAGAAGCTGGGAAGGCTGTGATGTTAACGATCCTTCAGCCAGAGTGTTGTCTAACTACGGCGACAGTGGCGTATAAAAAAGAAAAAAGAAGCGTGCCCTCGGGAACAGGGCACTAAAGAAAAAGAAAAAAGAGAAAAAAAAGAAAAAAGATTACTAAAGGAGGAAAGAGATGATGAAACAAAACGTCCCCGAAACGTACGGATCGATGGTTTTCGATGACAAGGTAATGAGAGCTAGGCTTTCAGTTGAAGTATATAATTCGCTTCGTAAGACTATTGATGAAAACGTGAAATTAGACGTGAGTGTTGCTGAAGCAGTAGCAACAGAGATGAGGGACTGGGCAGTTGAAAAAGGTGCAACGCATTATACTCACTGGTTCCAACCACTTACGGGAGTTACAGCAGAGAAGCACGACAGCTTTATATCACCTTCACCTGACGGAGGAATTATAATGGAATTCTCCGGCAAGGAATTGATTAAAGGTGAACCGGATGCGTCATCCTTCCCATCAGGAGGACTTAGAGCAACATTCGAAGCCAGAGGATATACAGCATGGGATCCTACTTCTTACGCATTTATCAAGGACCATACATTATGTATTCCAACAGCCTTCTGTACATATACGGGTGATGCATTGGACAAGAAAACTCCTCTTCTTCGTTCAATGCAGGCACTCAACCGTCAGGCTAAGAGAATTCTTAAGCTGTTCGGTAAGGAAGTAAAATACGTAAGAACAAGCGTAGGTCCCGAGCAGGAGTACTTCCTTATTGATAAGGAAATGTTTGAAAAAAGACCTGACCTCGTTTATACGGGAAGAACATTATTTGGCGCAATGCCACCGAAAGGTCAGGAATTAGACGATCACTACTTTGGTGTTATTAAGCCAAGAGTAACAGCTTATATGGAAGATTTGAATGAAGAGTTATGGAAGCTTGGTATCTTAGCTAAGACAGAGCATAACGAGGTTGCACCGGCACAGCACGAGATGGCACCTATTTATTCAACAACCAACGTAGCTACCGATAACAACCAGCTTACGATGGAGATTATGCAGAAAGTTGCCAGAAAGCATGGCATGGTTTGTCTTCTTCATGAGAAACCCTTTGCGGGTGTCAACGGTTCAGGTAAGCATAACAACTGGTCAATGGCAACCGATACGGGAGTCAACCTCTTATCACCCGGTGATACACCATATGAGAATGCACAGTTCTTATTATTCTTATGTGCGGTAATTCAGGCGGTAGATGATTATCAAGATTTGCTTCGATTATCTGTTGCAACGGCAGGTAACGATCACAGACTCGGAGCTAATGAGGCGCCACCTGCAATTATCTCGGTATTCTTAGGTGATGAGCTTTCAGCAATTCTTGAAGCAATCAAGACTGATACGCCATACCAAGGTAAAGAGAAGGAAGTAATGAAGCTTGGAGTTCATTCAATTCCAAGATTTTCGAAGGATACAACAGACAGGAACCGTACTTCACCTTTTGCTTTCACGGGTAATAAGTTTGAGTTCAGATCGCTTGGTTCATCTAACAGTATCGCATGTTGTAACATTATGTTAAATGCGGCAGTGGCAGAAAGTCTTAAGCAATATGCCGACAGACTTGAGGGTTCTAAGAACTTTGAAAGCGATATGCATGATTTGATTCAGGAGACTATCAAAAAGCACGAGAGAATTCTTTTCAACGGCAACGGTTATACTGATGAATGGGTTAAGGAAGCTACCGAAGTCAGAGGTCTTAGCAACCTGAAGACGACTGCAGATGCAATGCCACATTTATTAGATGAAAAGAATAAGAAGATGCTTATGGAACATAAGGTATTCAACGAGTCTGAGCTTGATTCAAGATGTGAGATTATGCTTGAGAATTATTGCAAGACAATCAACATCGAAGGACTCACGATGGTAGATATGGTAAGAAAGAGTTATCTGCCTGCTATTGAAGGATATACCTACTCATTAGCGAAGAATTTATCGGTCGTTAAGTCTGTTTCGAAGAATGTAAAATGTGCATATGAACAGACAACGATGGAAAAACTTTCAGGTCTCGAAGATGAGATAATGGAAAAGGTTGATGCACTTGAGGCATCACTCGAGAAGCTTAAAGACTTTGATAGTATTATCAAGACATCGGAGGCAATCAGAGACGATGTGCTTCCTAAGATGGAGGACTTACGTTCATCCGTTGATGAGGCAGAGAAAGTATCAAGCGAGAAGTGTTGGCCCGTTCCAAGTTACGGACAATTACTTTTCAGCGTATATTAAAAATGAATTAAGAGTCATCCCACAAAGGCGTGGTTACACCGGTGGGATGACTTTTTTTGCACATAAATGTGCAGCTTATAAGGAGGAAATTAACAATGTTAGAGACACTTTATGAATCACTACACGGAGAAGTGTTTGGGGTATGGTTTTTAATCGGAGCAGCTTTAGTGTTCTGGATGCAGGCAGGATTTGCAATGGTAGAAGCGGGATTTTCAAGAGCAAAGAATGCCGGCAACATCCTTATGAAGAACCTTATGGACTTTTGTATCGGATGTGTTATGTTCATTTTAATAGGATTCGGACTTTTACTCGGTGAAGACTTAGTCGGATTTATCGGAAAACCCGGATTTGATATATTTACAAATTATGAAAGTTTTGATTGGTCTAACTTTGTATTCAACTTAGTATTCTGTGCAACGACTTCAACGATTGTATCGGGTGCTATGGCAGAGAGAACTAAGTTCTTAAGCTACTGCGTATATTCTGCAGTAATTTCGGCTCTTATTTATCCAATCGAAGCTCACTGGATCTGGGGCGGTGGCTGGTTATCAGAGATGGGATTTCACGATTTCGCAGGTTCTTGTGCCATCCATATGGTAGGTGGTATCGCCGCTATTATCGGAGCCAAAATGGTAGGTTCCCGTCTTGGTAAATTTGAAAAAGACAAAAGCGGTAAAGTAACTAAGATTAACGCTATTCCCGGTCATAACATTGTAATAGGTGCGCTTGGTGTATTTATTCTCTGGCTTGGATGGTATGGATTCAACGGTGCAGCTTGTACATCCGTAGATCAGTTATCTTCAGTATTTGTAACAACAACAATTGCGCCGTCTGTTGCAACAGTAGTATGTATGGCCTATACATGGATTAAATATGGTAAACCCGATGTATCAATGTGTCTCAACGCCGCTTTGGCAGGACTCGTTGCGATAACAGCGGGATGTGATGTGGTTGACGCTTTAGGTTCTTTAATAATAGGTGCCGTATCAGGATTCCTCGTATGCTTCGGCGTATGGTTCCTCGATTATAAATTACATATCGACGATCCTGTCGGTGCTGTAGCAGTTCACTTCTTCAACGGTGTGTGGGGAACAATTGCAGTAGGTTTATTTGCAACAACAACTGCACCGGGTAATGAAGAAATCATCGGTCTTTTCTACGGCGGTGGAGTTGCCCAATTAGGTATACAGGCACTTGGAATTATAACGGTAGCAGCATGGGTAACCGTTACGATGATAATCGTATTCGGAGTTATCAAAGCAACACTCGGACTTAGAGTATCGGAAGAAGAAGAGATCGAAGGTCTCGATTCTATGGAACATGGTTTGACATCTGCTTATGCAGGATTCTCAATCGTCGATGTTACTGAGAATACAATGTTCGCAAATGAGAATACAAAGCTTGGAACTTCTGAGTATGTTAATGCAACACCGGCACAGATTAATGCTTCCGTTCCGGTACAGGATACGACGAAGGAGCTTGCAGGCACAAGCTTAGATACAGGAATTAACAAGGTTGTTATTATCACTAAGTTATCACGATATGACAGGATGAAGAGAGCGCTCAATGCTCTTGGTGTATCAGGTATTACGGTAACGCAGGTTACAGGTTGTGGTATCCAGAAGGGTGCCGGCCAGATGTATCGTGGAGTTGAGATGGATATGACGCTTCTTCCTAAGATTAAGTTGGAAGTTGTAGTAAGTGATATCCCGGTTGAAAGTGTAATTGAGGCCGCTAAGAAAACTCTTTACACCGGTAAAATCGGTGACGGTAAAGTCTTCGTATATCCCGTTAGCAGAGTCGTTAAGATTCGAACGGGTGAGGAAGGTAACCTTGCACTTCAGGATGTGGAATAATTTAACTGTCGACTTTGTAAGCAAAGCTCTTAATGGGCTTTGCTTAAGTCGCGTTACAGAAAGTCTTATTAACAAAGCTAATAAAGGAGTGGGAAATTGGAAGACTGTTTAACTAATATTATGTTGCAAGATAAAGTTTTGGACAAGCCGTATAATGAGATTTTGGCCGAGGATAAACTGCACAAGGATTTTTTAATTGATGACAAACCGCACGAGGAGTGCGGAGTTTTTGGCATATACGAAGCCGAAGGCGTAGAGGTCGCGAAGGATATATATTACGGTCTTACGGCGCTTCAACATAGAGGCCAGGAATCGGCGGGAATATCCGTCTCAGATACAATCGGTCCTATGGGAAATGTGATTACAAAGAAGGGTATGGGACTTGTGAGCGAAGTCATTACTAAAGACACTTTGCATTCTCTTAAGGGTAATATCGGTGTCGGTCACGTGCGCTATTCTACAAGTGGCGAAAGTATAGTTGAGAACGCTCAACCAATCGCCATGAATTATATCAAGGGTAGTCTTGCAATCGTCCATAACGGCAACATAGTTAATGCCAAAAAACTCAAAGAAGAGCAGATGTATCGTGGCCAGGCTCACTATACTTCTTCCGATTCCGAGATTCTTGCGTATGAGATTATAAGTGAACGTGTGAAGGCTGGCTCAATTGAAGAAGCGGTTAAGAATGCTGCAATAAGATTAAAGGGCGGCTTTGCATGCGTGATTATGAGTCCTCGTAAGTTACTTGCAGTTCGAGATCCTCTTGGCATCAAACCGCTTGTGTTAGGAAGGCGTGATAATACTTACATATTCGCCTCTGAAAGTTCGGCAATTACTGCTGTTGGAGGAGAACTTGTAAGAGATGTTAAGCCCGGTGAAATTGTAAGTGTAACATCAGAAGGTGTTGTATCAGATGAATCCCTTTGTGCCAAGCCACATGCTCACTGCATATTTGAATATATTTATTTTGCCAGAAGTGATTCCGTTATTGACGGCATTGAAGTTAGAGAAGCGAGAAGAAAAGCGGGAATTGCACTTGCACGTATTAACCCTGTTGAAGCTGATATTGTATGCGGTGTTCCCGATTCGGGACTTCCTGCAGCAGAGGGTTACGCTGCGGAATCAGGTATACCGTTTGCAATCGCATTTCACAAAAACAGTTATATAGGAAGAAGCTTCATCAAGCCTACCAAGGAAGAAAGAGCGGCTGCCGTTCATATGAAACTAACCGTTCTTAAATCGGTAGTACAAGGCAAGCGAATTGTAATTATAGACGATTCCATAGTCAGGGGAACTACGATGGGACAGATTATTACAATGCTTAGAGCTGCCGGGGCTAAAGAAGTGCATGTAAGAATCAGTTCGCCTCCTTTTTTGTATCCTTGCTACTACGGAACAGATGTCCCATCTTCGGGACAGCTCATTGCCTCGGAGCATTCGACGGAAGAGATTAGAGCGAGAATCGGCGCTGACTCTTTGTCGTATCTTAGGCTAGAAGATTTTAAGATTATGGTTGGCGATTTGCCCCTGTGTGAGGCGTGCTTTAACAACAATTATCCGGTGTGATTATATATGGGAAATGTGTTATAAATATGCGGTTTACGGATGAAGCGTAATATACGAAGATGGTGAAGATGATCTGAGTTAAGGAGGTATTAATATGGCGGCTTTTGATAGAGTAAAAAGTGGAATAGATGAGATGGATATCGCCCTTGATAATATAAGACTTGGGGATAATGTCGTATGGCGTGTGGCTAATCTTGAACAATTCAAATTATTTATGGAGCCATATGTTAAGCAGGCGATTAAAGATAAGCGCAATATTATTTATTTTAGATTCGCAAGTCATGAGCCTCTTGTAGAAGAATGTCCCGAAGTTAAGAGAATTAACGTACCGCTTTCTCACAGGTTCGAGAATTTTACTGTCGATATTCATAATATAATAGAAGCCGAAGGATATGATGCCTTCTATGTATTCGATTGTCTGTCTGAACTTCAGACGGCCTGGGCGACAGACCTTATGATGGGTAATTTCTTTAGAGTAACTTGTCCGTTTTTATTTATATTGGATACTGTTGCGTTCTTTCCTATTATAAGAGGAAAGCATTCCGTAACGGCCATCAATAAGATTCTCAATACGACTCAGCTTTTCTTCGACGTATATTCTGATAAGAATAATATATATGTACGTCCTGAAAAAGTGTGGGAGCGAAATTCGGATACTATGTTTCTTCCACACATTTACAATCCCGAAAACGGCTCCTTTCGGCCGATACTTGATGGCGTGAAGTCGTCGAGATTCTATCAGACTCTGGGAAATGAAAAAAGATCCGCAATGGAGCACTATTCAGATTCCTGGGATCGATTTTTCAACATGGTTAAATTAAAAGACGAAAATGGAATGGATATAACCGACGACTGTTCTCATATGTGTGACATCATGATGACAAGGGATACTAAGATGCGAGAAATGGTTAAGAAACATTTTTCCCCGCAGGATTATTTTGATGTCAGAAATCATATGGTGGGAACGGGAATGATTGGCGGAAAAGCCTGTGGAATGTTGCTTTCCCGTGCAATTATTCGAAATGATCAGATGGATATTAATGAGGTGTTAGAGCCGCATGATTCGTTCTATGTCGGATCTGATGTGTACTATACATATATTGTTGATAATAATCTGTGGGATACGCGAATTAAGCAAAGGACAGATGAAGGATATTTTGATGTGGCAGAGGAATTTGCCGAAAAGATTATGGAGGGTGTGTTCTCGCCTTCGATGGAGGAACAGTTTTCCCGTATTATAGAGTACTATGGACAGGACCCGTACATAATAAGGTCGAGTTCTATATTAGAGGATGGCTTTGGTAACGCATTTGCAGGAAAATACGAATCGGTATTCTGCGCTAACAGGGGAAGCTACGAAGACAAGTTAAAAGAATTTGAAAATGCGATTAAAATAGTTTATGCAAGTTCCGTCAGCCTCTCTGCCCTTGATTATCGTAAGAGAAGAGGACTTGATAAGAGAGATGAGCAGATGGCTCTTCTTATTCAAAGAGTGTCGGGCTCATACTACGGTTCATATTATATGCCGTGTGCAGCAGG
>JAIKVT010000187.1 GCA_024685495.1 Lachnospiraceae bacterium | reverse complement strand
CTTAGCAGCGACCGCTCTTTTTATTCTGCTTTTCATCTGTTCCGCGTTAAGGGTGCAGGCCCCACAATGTATAATTAACTTGTACTCTGACAGATCTTCGGGGAATTCCCCTCCACTGGTAAATGCGAATTCAACATCGGCCCCACTAAAAGAGCGTACCCAATTAGGCATCTTGACGGTTCCGATATCGTTGCATTGTCTGTGATGTGTACAGCCTTCGGATATGAGCACCTTATCTCCATCCTTTAAGTTGGATATTTCACGCGCTCCCTCTACCTGCCACTTCAAGTCTCCTTTATACCTGGCCATCAGAATCGAAAATGAAGTAAGTCGCACATTTTCAGGAGTAAGTTCTGAAATCTTTTTAAACGCCTGGCTGTCTGTAACGACCAAAAGATTCTTAGTATTATCTAAAGACTTGAGCATGGCAGCATATTCCGTGTCTTTACATACATGTATAAATGCTCCCACGCCAAGAGCGTCCCTTATAACCTGCTGCTGCGGAAGAATAATTCTTCCCTTAGGTGCAGACTCATCGATAGGAATAACAAGAATAATATCTTCTCCCTCGCCGACCAAATCACTTATCAGCGGCATCTTCTTTTTCTTGGGAATGATATGGGCTATCCCCTCTTTTAACTCTTCTATACCTTCTAAGTTGAGAGCCGACACAAGATATAATCTGTCTTCGTCTATCCCAAGACTCGCGCTAAGGTGTCCCTTTAATGGGGCAAGCTTTGATTCGTCTATTTTGTTAAGAACAACTATCGACGGTATGTTTTTATCTTTTATCTTATCTGATATCTCTTTGACATTGGGATTATTGATATCTTCAAATGCTCTTTCAAGATCGAGGACAAGAATTGCGATGTCACAAGAATCTACAACTTCTTTTGCTTTCTTGACACGCATCGCTCCCAGCTCTCCTATATCATCAATACCCGGTGTGTCGATTAGAACAACAGGGCCAAGCGGCAGGATTTCCATCGCTTTTTTGACAGGGTCTGTCGTTGTCCCCGCAACATCGGAGACAACTGCAAGATCTTGTCCTGTAATAGCATTGATAAGCGTCGATTTACCCGCATTACGATTACCAAATATACCAATATGAATTCGTTCTGAAGACGGTGTTTGATTTAGTGACATAAAACCTCCTAAAATCTAAAATCTCTTTGTCCTTCATGAATGTTTTCTATATATTCTGTCGCTTTCTTCTTAACAGTCGGATTAGTAATTACATCAAGCTCTTTAACTATTAATTTCTCACCTAATTCTTTCGTCTCAGGTGATGCATAATCCTCTAAGTATTCTTTCAGAGTCATAAGTGCATTAGGATGACAACAGTTAACAATCTGCTTACTCTTAAGAAGGCTCATGAATCTGTCTCCCGTTCTTCCCGCTCTGTAGCATGCCGTACAGAAAGATGGAACATATCCGCCTTCCATTAACCAGCGAACAACTTCATCTAATGTTCTGTTATCGCTTACATCAAATTGAGCGGTATTCTCTTCTTCCGGCTCAGGCTCGCAGTATCCGCCTACAGACGTACGAGAACCACCTGATATCTGAGATATTCCAAGCTCTAAAACTTTTTCTCTGCACTCTTTAGATTCTCTTGTAGAAATTATCATTCCCGTATAAGGTACGGCTATTCTGATACAAGCTACAATTTTTTGGAACATTTCATCGCTAATACCGTTGTCAAATGCATCAGGATCTATATCCTCAGCCTGACGAAGTCTCGGCACCGAAATAGTATGAGGACCAACTCCCTTGTATGCCTCTAAATGCTCTGCATGCATTATGATTCCCGTAAAGTCATATCTGTAATTGTTAAGACCGAAAAGTACGCCAAGTCCGACATCATCGATTCCGCCTTCCATAGCCCTGTCCATAGCCTCTGTATGATAAGCATAATCTGACTTAGGACCTGTGGGATGAAGCTGCTCATAAGACTCTTTATTGTAAGTCTCCTGGAATAAGATATACGTTCCGATTCCGGCATCCTTAAGCATCTTATATTCCTCTACGGTAGTAGCGGCGATATTAACATTTACACGACGAATGTCACCGTTCTTATGATGAATTCCGTAAATTGTCTTGATACTCTCTAAGATATATTCGATAGGATTATTCTTAGGATCTTCACCGGCCTCAAGTGCAAGTCTCTTATGTCCCATATCCTGAAGTGCAATAACTTCCTGCTTAATCTCTTCTTGCGACAACTTCTTACGTTTGATGTGCTTATTCTTAGCATGATACGGGCAATACTCGCATCCGTTGATACAATAATTAGACAGATAAAGCGGAGCAAACATAACTATTCTGTTGCCGTAAAATTCCTGCTTAATCTCTCTTGCCAACTTATAAATCTCTTCGTTGAGATCTTCGATTTCACAATCAAGTAACACGATTGCCTCTTTATGAGAGACGCCTTTCATATCGCGTGCTTTCTCTAGGATAGCTTCAATAACCTCTCGATTATTTTTGTTCTTTTCAGCATATTCCAAACATTCTCTTATCTCTTCATCTGAGATAAACTCTTCTGCCTTAGGGCTCATTACATTGTACATATTGTACCTCCATATTTTAACTAATACACTACATAACCTTTACTAACCTTCGACTTCAATAACCTTTATTAATAGATTCCATTCCCCTTATATATGTTAATTTCACCAACCGACTACACTTTCGAATACACAGCTTTAGCTGTGATTCCCGGTATGTTGCCGATTTTGCCGGACATAGTATTGATTACGTCCTGAGGCGCATCAACTGCTACGCTTATAAGTGAGATATCTTTCTTCTCATAAGGCAATCCCATTCGTCCGATAATATGTTCACCATATTCGCTAAGCAAATCATTTAGCTTTGATGCTTTATCTCTGTCCTCAATTACAATCGCTACGATAGCAACTCTGTTATCGTCCATAATACCTTCCTCCTTTCCGAACTGTAACGCGACTGATGTCGCATTTTCCCAATAAAAAAATTCCGCCAAATAGCAGAATCTTATCCATGTC
>JAIKVT010000143.1 GCA_024685495.1 Lachnospiraceae bacterium | reverse complement strand
GTTTTATAAAAGGAACCTTGCAATAAACAAGATTCCTTAGACATTTATTATTAATAATCTGTATCTTAATAATTCTTTAGTAAGCTTTGTATATACTTCTTGTAATCGGCTTTCACATCTTTAGGGCCGTCTATATATGCCTTATCTCCAAGTCCTGAAATCCATCCGTAGAATTGTGGGCTGACTTCAAGTTCTATTCTTATCTTAGCCTTGTCGCCTGATTTTTTGATGTCGATATCTTTGCCGAATCTATCAATGAAGACTCCCACCAAGGACTTATCGCATGTAACACTTACCGTCTTCATTTCTCCCTGATACATTCCGAAAGATTTACCGGCAATTCTGGCTATTTCTTTTTTATCGATGCCGCCTACACCTTCTCTTTTTTCGTCAAGCTCTTCTGCGGCTTCCATCTTATCAACTCTGTAATATCTAATGGCATTTCTCTTATCAGAATATGCTACAAGATAATAGTTCTCTTCAAACCAGAGAAGACAAGCAGGGCTTACCGTTATGGACTCACCATCGTATTTGAATTCTTTCTCTTTGTCGACATTCCAATTAAAATATCTAAAGCTCATCTTGTGATTATTATCTATACACTGATAAATTGTATCGATTGCATAGAAAATCTTGTCTCCTTTTCCTTTGTTTCGATTAGGTACGACAATCTGTCTTGAGAGCTCTTCCGCATCATAGACATTACCTAAAGCTACAATTCTCTTAACGAGGTCTACCGCTTTCTTTTCACTTATAAATCGGGAAGATGAGATGGCATCAACAAGCATTTTCAATTCAGCCAATTCGAAAGTCTTAGATGCGATGTAATATCCACCCTTGTACTCTTCCGATTTCTCGATATCAAGACCGTACTCTATAAGGGTACTTATGTCCGAATAAATACTCTTCCTTTCCGCTTCGATTCCCAGTTCAGCCAATCTCTCTATTAATTCATTAGCATTTATCGGATGATCAACATCCGTCTCATTAAGAAGTATATTCATGATATACAACACTTTAATTTTCTGACCGAATTTGTTAGCCATATTTTCTCTCCCCCTTTTGTTACAACTCTTCGGTAAAATTTTGATCTGTTATTTCACAATAAATAAAACTCCAAGTGTACCGTAACCGCAGTGACTTGCAATTGTGCCACCGGCTCTTGTTATACATATTTCATCAAATATATTAAGCTGCTCAAGGTATTCTTTCACGGAAGCTTCAACTTCCGGAGCAACTCCCGTATATGTAATGAACACTCTGGTAGGATCGGCATTTTTAATCTCCGGCTCCATGTCCTTTACATAGTTTAGTACTACAGAAGAATACTTGCCTCTGTACTTTTTGCCGGGTTGCATATTACCGTCGACAACAGCGATACGAGGATGCAGCTTCAAAGCCGAACCGGCAAATGCCGCTACGCCCGAACATCTTCCTCCTCTGTGAAGATATGTAAGTGTATCAACTACGAAGCTGGCCCTTACTTTAGGTCTTAACTCCTCTATCTTAGCGACAACTTCACTTCTTGAAAGACCCTGCTCTACATATTCCGCAGCCTTGCATACCAAAAGTCCTATTCCTGTTGATAAATTCTGCGAATCGATAACGGACACTTTATCTTCTGCCTCAATCTCTGCTGCTGCAAGTCTCATTACATTTCCTGAAGTAGACATAGTGTCTGATATTGAAAATGCAATAATTTCATCGCCCGCATCTATGATAGGCTTAAATAAATTAACAGCATCTTCCATAGATGGCGCCGATGTCTTAGGCGTTGTCTTGTTCTCATCTGCCCAAGCAAAAAGCTCCGGCAAAGTAATATCTACTCCATCCTTATATTCCTTCTCCCCTAACAATACATGAAGCGGTAATATGGAAATGTTAAATCTCTCCTTTAATTCATCTGATAAATCACATGTACTGTCTGATATAATTCTAATCATAAAAAATCCTCTCGTTAATATACCTTTTCTTTTTTCTTGTTTTATTATGCACCTTTAAGGCTAAATCTTCTTTTTTCTCTTTCTCTTATATTTTCTTTTTCTTCGAGCTTTTTGTCCGTTGCTTATTCTGTATTCATTGATACGCTCTGCAATTGTATCATAATCTCTTTCAAACAACTCCGCGAGGAATTGCTGCTGTAAGATATCATGAGGTACCCGCTCAATAATCTTATCACTAACAAATTTTTTGGATTTTTGTTTGTAAGCCGGCATATCATTTAATTCCTGAATATGCGCAAGCTCAAGGCGCCATAATATTTCTATTTTGTTATTCCAGTTAAGCTTAGGGTTCACCTTTGGCTCTCTCAGAAAATAAAAATCCAGTCCATCATCCCCTTCTTCAACCGTAATTATTCCCCAATAATCGGGTACATGTTCACTGATATGACTGCCGTGCGTGCCACCGACTACCACATAATTATAATCATAATACATGTCGTAATATGCGACCTGCCTTGCTAATCTGGTATATGTATCCGCATCACTTTTTATCTCAATTCCATAGATTGCGGATTCCGTAATCATAACAGCATCTGCTCTGGCTCCGCCTATTTGCTTCTCTTCTAAAATTCTGGACTTGCCATATTTTTCTTCAAGAAGATCAAATAGCGGCTCCCTTATATCCTTATCGTATATCATTATGCCATTTCACTTTTTTAAATAATTTAATTTAAAGCCCACAACCTTAGGTTGCGGGCTCTAGTCATTATTCCTCTTTCGAATCAGTTTCAGCCGACGACTCATTACCGCTGTCAACTTCTGCCGATGTCTCTTGCGTCGTTGTGGTTTGTGTCTCTTGTGCCACCTGCGATGTATCTGACGAAGCCGTCTGCATTGGCTCTGTAGTAGGCGCTGCCTGCTCAGACTCTTGTGTCTGTGTTGTAGCATCTGCTGTAGGTGCTGCCTGCTGTGTTGTATTAGCAGCTGCTGCCTGCTGCGCTGCTACGAGTCTGGCATACTCATCAGATCTGTAACCTGTATCTCCACCCATCTTAAGTGCACGATATAAGTTAGCATCTGTAGCATAGTAATATGGATTAACATAGAATATACCAAGTATTCCGCATGTTAATGCGTTAAGCGCAAACCATCCTAAGAATGATAAGTCAAGTACGAATGCATTCCACTTGTTACCCATCATCATATCTTTACTCTTTGCAAATGCTTCCTGATATGTCATGTCCGGATTCTCTGCAATCAAATATGGTATCATTCGATATTCATACGACTTAATTATTCCGGGCACAATAAACAGAAGGCTCCAAAGCATCGTAAACAAATCTTTTAAGAAAAGAGTTCCGACATTCTTAATATAGTTATATTTATAACCATCTCCGAAATGTACAAAATTACCCGGACAGTCATAACTCTTTAAGAAGAATTTCCTTACGCCTAATACCAATGGATTGACAAGAAATGCTTTAAATGTCATTCCCAAAGCCATTCCGATTACGACAAGTATGGTAACAAGTACAATTACCATAACTCCAACGCCAGCAAATAACGCAGAATCACGACTGTCATAATCCTCATCAAAATCTTCATCGTACATATATCTGCGATCAGGATAATCTCCGTTATACTTGTCGTAGTCGTCGCTATACTGCTCTTCTACGCCAAATTGTTTCTCTATATCCGTACTGTTAGAATTGTTGTCTTGAGTACTGTTAGAATTGTTGTCTTGAGTACTGTTATTTGTTCCTGCGTTAGGATCCCCATTATTAGGTCCTACCTGAGATCCATTTCCCTGTCCCGGCTGTTGAGTATTGGAATCATCCGAAGGCTTCTTACCGTGTGAGTAAGTTATCTTACCGTTTTCATTAGTAATGCTAAAATACTCTGTACCGTTTTGCCCGGTCATATATTCTTTATAAGAACCGGTTCTGTGACTGTTAGATTTATGTGACGAGTTGCTGTTGCCACTGCCACCAATAGTTAATCCTACACCGGGAGCACTTGAAAATGCTCCGCTTACCCCACCGGTTAATAACAGAATAATAAGTCCTGCCAAAACAAATTTCCAATAATTATCTTTATATGTAAATACTTTTTTTGCCTCTTCTTTAAGTAATTTTCTGTACCACATATTCATCACTCCAATTCATATTATTAGAAGGTAACCTCATTTTCTACCGGTTCCTTATCGTCACCGCCATCTTTACTGATATTACCGTCTTTATCTTTAAATACTATCTTAAGTAATATAGGTGTAATTAGTGTTGTTACGATTACCATAATTACAATAGGTGCAAACAAATGCTCATCTATAAGTCCTACCTGTTGTCCTTTAGAAGCAACAATTAATGCAACTTCTCCTCGACTTATCATACCTACACCGATCTGCATTGATTCTTTCCAATTGAATTTGCACGCTTTAGCACCAAGTCCACAGCCGACAAGCTTAGATATAATTGCGACGATCGTGAGAACCACGGCGAATAACCACAGCTGTCCCGACATACCTGAGAATGTCGCTTTAATACCTATGCCTGCAAAGAAGATCATACTGAAGAAATGGTTGTTGATTGTCTCTACTCTATGATCTAAGTAATCGCTTATCTTAGAATTGCAAAGCATTAATCCTGCGAAATATGCACCTGTGATATCAGCGATTCCAAATAATTCTTCCGAACCAAATGCTAAGATAAAGCAGAATGCCATTCCGAAAATTGATGCTCTTCTCTTACCGTCTCTTGTTGCAAGGAAGTTCTCAAGTAACTTAACAACGAAGAACAGAACAACAAGAACAACTGCATAGATTCCGATCTTAATAAATACTTCTGAAATCTCTACTGAAGAATCTGCCATACTTGATACGATTGTTAATACGATAATACCTAAGATATCATCGATAACAGCCGCTCCAAGAATCGTCGTTCCGACGGCTCCTTTCAACTTGCCCATTTCTCGCAAGGTCTGAACCGTAATACTAACAGATGTTGCCGTAAGTACAACACCCACGAAGATACACTTAAGAAGTTCGATATGATCGTTTATATTCTCATGGAAGAATAATGCATAAGCTCCCGTACCAACTCCTAAAGGAACAATAACACCGATTGCCGCTACGACAAAAGACGCTACCGCGTTCTTCTTAAGCTCTGTTAGATCTGTCTCTAATCCGGCTCCGTACATTAAGAGTACAACACCAACTTCTGCAGCATACTCTAAAAATACTCCGCCATCTCCTTCAAAGCTTACAATACCTATTAATGAAGGGCCGATAATAATACCTGCAATAAGTGCTCCAACTACTTCCGGTAAATGAATT
>JAIKVT010000100.1 GCA_024685495.1 Lachnospiraceae bacterium | reverse complement strand
TGTTTTTGCCGGTGCAAAGACGTGCCTTTTCCTCTAAAGTCATATCATCAATAATATCCTGATATTTTAAAGCCATGTTGCCTCCTTAAATCATCGGTGCGATAAGTCTTCCGATTGCTCCAATCATTTTACCGAACCACGATTCTTGTTTAATAGATTCTAATGTATCCTGAGAACATTCTTTTAATGTATCTTGCATGTCTTTTTCTACATCTTTTACGACGGGCGCATTGTACATATATACTCCGTTTTCAAAATGATGGTAGAAGCTTCTGTAATCCATATTAATCGAGCCTACAACGGCCTTTTTATCATCGCTTACAATTGCCTTCGAATGAACAAATCCGGGTGTGTATTGATAGAATTTCACGCCGGCTCTGACAAGTCTTTTTCGAAAGCTCTTAGTGATACAGAAAGCGATTTTTTTATCGGGTATATGCGGAATTATAATCTTAACGTCAACACCTCGTTTTGCCGCATAAATAAGCGCATTTGACACAACTTCATCGATTACAAAATACGGTGTCATAACATGCACATATTTCTTAGCTGTATTGATAATCTCTAAGTAAATCTGCTCAGCGATTTTATCTTTTTCAAGCGGATTATCGCCGAACGGAATTGCATATCCCGCCTGTTCTTCATAAACGGGTCCTTTCTCCGCAATACTGATAAAGTCTCCGAAGTCATACTTTTCTTCCCTAACATTCCAACATTCTAAGAATAATCTGGTAAATGTGGCTACAGCCGGTCCTCTCACACACAATCCGTTATCTTTCCATTTACCGAAAGGTGGATCTATATTGATATATTCATCTGAGAGATTCACTCCGCCGGTATAGGCTACTCTACCGTCTATGACAGTTATTTTTCTATGATCTCTGTAATTATATGCCGTTGATACAAACGGTCGCAGCGGATCAAAAATCTTACATTTAATTCCATGCTTTTCAAGTTCCTTTGGATAGCTGTGAGGCAGGTTGACGAACTCATTCATGCCGTCGTATACAAGTCGAACCTCCACGCCGTTTGCCGCTTTCTCGATTAATATCTCTATGATATCTCCCCACATTTCTCCTTCTTTAACAATAAAGTATTCAAGGAAAATAAAATGCTTAGCACTTCTAAGATCCTCCTTAAACGCCGGGAACATGTCATCACCTAACTTGTAATACTCCATCTTATTGTTTCTGTAAGGATAATATCCGCCTACATTAATCAGATAATTACTTCTGTTAGAAAGGCTTTTGGCGTTTTTTAAAATGTCGTCTAATACATTCTGTGGGGCTTGTTGCTGCTTCCTTCCTTCTGCAGTAACATTTTCCATATTCTTCTTGAGACGATGGTGTCCTACATCAAATCGCGTAAACCAATAGAACAAAATTCCCACAAAAGACAAGCCCATAACGACAATTATCCAGCTTAGTTTAACCGTAGGATCTGAGTCGGATGAAAAAATCTCGACGGAGGTTAATATGCCAACTCCGAAGAAAATCCAGTAAAACGTACTGTAGTACATATTGAGCCACAAAAAGGGTATAAGAAATAAAAACACCTGAATTAAAATTAGAAGAACTATGAACATAGTTCTTCCAAAGATGACTCGATGAATACCCTTTTTACTTTTTGTGACAAATTTTGTCTCTTTAAAATTATCCATTAAAAAGCCTTATTTCTTATCTCCCAGTTTACTTTCTTCCACCAAATAAAGCGGGCGTCTTTTTGTCTCGAGGTAAGTCTTACCCAAGTACTGCCCTAATATTCCCATGCACAGGAGTTGAATTCCCGCTATGAGAAGCATAATACATATCATCGACGGCCAACCGCTCGTCGGATCGCCGAATATTAATGTTCTTACAATTATAAATATAATTCCGATAATAGCGACGAAGAACATCACTATTCCCGAGATACTTGCTATTACAAGCGGAGCCGTTGAAAATGCCACGATTCCGTCAATCGCATATACAAAAAGGCTCCAAAATGACCATTTCGTCTCGCCTGCGGAGCGTTCGATATTCTCGTATTCTAACCACTCCTTCTTGTAGCCGACCCATCCGAATATGCCTTTAGAGAATCTGTTGTATTCTCCCATACTCAGAATAGCGTTAACCACTTTGCGGTTCATAAGCTGGAAATCTCTTGCTCCGTCCACAACTTCCGTATGACTGATTTTGTTCATGATTCGATAAAATCTTCTTGCGAAAAATGAACGAATCGGCGGCTCTCCTTTACGGTTAACTCGCCTTGTGCCGACACAGTCGCAATCCTTCGTCTTAACAATCTTCATCATATCGGGAAGCAGTGAGGGCGGATCTTGTAAATCAGCATCAAGTATTGCTACGTAATCACCGATTGCATTATCAAGTCCCGCATATATTGCAGACTCCTTGCCAAAATTTCGTGAAAAGGATACGTAATGCACCCTTTCATCCTTAGACGCAAGCTCCTTAATGACCTTCATCGTCTCGTCCCTAGAGCCGTCGTCCACAAACATAAACTCTACATCTGTGTCTTTCATTGTATCAGTAACCTTACGCGCTTCCTCATAAAATATGGGAAGCGCTTCTTCCTCGTTATAGCAAGGAACTATAAGGCTAAGTGTATCCATTTTAGACATACGTCTCTCCCTTAAGAGAACATCTCCATAAGATTTTTGTGTAATTTCTCAAGCTTCTTCTCTGAGTCTTCGATTGAAGAACCCTTAACTCCGAAGTAGAACTTAATCTTAGGCTCTGTTCCGGAAGGTCTGATACATGCCCAAGCATGCTCATCAAGCTCATAATATAATACGTTAGACTTAGGTAAACCTGTCTTGCCAACCTCACCTGTAGTCATATCTTTCTTAGTGTCATTATCATAATCACTTACTGATAATACCTTGTATCCTCCTAATTCTGTAGGTGGATTATTTCTTGCATTATCCATAATTTCTTTAATCTGAGATGCACCGTCAATACCTTTAAGAGTGATAGCTTCCTGTCCCTCTTTGAAATATCCGTACTTCTCATACATATCGAGCATAGCATCCCATAAGGTCTTGCCCTGCTTCTTATAGTAAGATGCTACTTCGCAAAGTAACATAACTGCAACAGGAGCATCCTTATCTCTTGCATAAGTTCCTGCAAGACATCCGTAGCTTTCTTCAAGTCCGAATACATAATTATGTGAACCTGTTTGCTCAAATATCTTAATCTGCTCACCGATATATTTAAATCCTGTAAGAACTTCGATTAAATCAACATCATATTCTTTTGCAATAACCTTTGCCATATTAGTTGTAACGATTGTCTCGATAAGAGCAGGATTTTCAGGCATTGTGTTAGTAGCTCTCTTCTCTTTAAAGAGATACTCTGCTATAAGCATTCCTGACATATTACCTGTAAATGATACATATTCGCCGCTCTTTGTGTCTTTGCAATATACTCCGAGACGGTCTGCATCAGGGTCAGTTGCAAGAACGATGTCTGCGTCCTTTTCCTTAGCAAGCTTAAGTGCAAGCTCCCAAGCCTTAGGTGACTCAGGGTTAGGATAAGAAACTGTTGGGAAATTGCCGTCAGGTATAGCCTGCTGTGGCTCCACATACACATTTTCAAAACCTAATTCTTTAAGTACGCGCTGTACCGGCTTAAGGCCTGTACCGTGAAGCGGTGTATATACAATAGTAATATCCTTAGCCATCTCTTTGATAATCTCAGGATGGATTGACTGCTTCTTAAGCTCTTCCATATAAGCGTCGTCTATCTCGGCGCCGATTGTATTAAATAAGCCTGCTGCCTCAGCTTCTTTTTGACTCATAGTCTTAACCTGACTAAAATCAGTAACTGCTGCTGCCTCTGCTAAAATTCCCGTATCATTGGGAGGTGTAATCTGTGCACCATCTTCCCAATATACTTTATATCCGTTATATTCTCTTGGGTTATGACTTGCAGTAACGTTAATTCCTGCTGTACATCCCAATTTTCTTACTGCAAATGATAATTCTGGAGTAGGTCTAAGTGACTCAAAACGATATGTCTTAATTCCGTTAGCGTTAAGACAAAGCGCTGCTTCTGTTGCAAACTCAGGTGACATATTTCTTGAGTCAAATGCGATTGCCACGCCCTTGTTTTGGGCACCCTTCTTAACAATATAATTAGCAAGTCCCTGTGTCGCCTGTCTTACAGTATAAATGTTCATTCTGTTAGTACCGGCACCGATAACTCCTCTAAGACCACCGGTTCCAAATTCTAGGCTTCTATAGAATCTGTCTTCTATCTCTTTCTCGTTGCCTAAAAGATTAGCAAGTTCCGCTTTCGTATCCTCATCAAAATAAGGATCTGTACACCATTTGTTAAATTCTTCTTTGTAACCCATAGTTTTTCTTCCTTTCCTTTATATGCCAAAACATACACTATTTAATTATAACTTTAGAACCCAACATTATCAACGATTTATTGTCATATCTTGCCATATTCTTATCATATCCTGCGGCATCTTCGCTATCGAACTTTCACTATTTTTATTGCGTATAAGTTCGCATTAAGCCATGTTATATTAGAACTCTCCGTTCTCTAGCATAAATTCTATAACATTAAAATGCTTAATTCCCATCTTCTTATGAGTAATTTTATCCAACGTTAAAATGTACTTTGGATACGAATCTCTAATTCTCTGAAGCGGTTTATATTCTTCCTCTTCTTCTATCGATACACCTTTTTCGTCTATTTTGCCGTCGACTATGTGATCTGCCACCTGAATATATGAATAATCCATGTTGGCATCTTCCACCGCAAAGTCAAATTCGTTCCTTCCGGACTTTCCGAGGGCAACTGCATATCCATGAACTCTTGCGTAAGCGTATACAACATTCTCTAACGACGGTCCGACATCTAAGGTATTATACAAATCAGCTGCATAATATATGCTTAAGTCTGACAGATAATACTTCTCTTTTCCCTTAATTATTCGCTTCTCTTTCATGTCGTAACGTGAGCATTTATATACTATTCTGGCATCTTCGAGTATATTAAGATAGTTATATAAAGTCTCTTTTCTAATCGGCTGTCTAAGCTTCTCAAAAAGGCTCTCTTGCATGCTTTTAATCGATATCGCTCTTCCGTAATTGTTGACAATATAATCCTGAATCGCAAAGTACATATCCCTGTTCTTTATTCTCTTATGATGCCTGATAATATGCTCAAATATATACTCAAGCGTATCCTTCGTATATTGGTGATTACCGCTTGTACCCTTCTTTACTACATAAGGAAAGCCGCCCTGCAGCATATAATC
>JAIKVT010000087.1 GCA_024685495.1 Lachnospiraceae bacterium | reverse complement strand
TATTCCATGTATCAATACTACCAACGCCCCCACCTAATATTTGTCTAGTTTAGATACTTGCTATTAGCGCACACTGATGGTAATATTTCACTAATTTGAGGAGGAATCTCCATGCAAAAATGTATAAAAATCACATTTCCTGTCAAGAAGAAAAACCAAGATGACACCTATAAAACATTGGCAAATTACAAAGAATCCGAAGATGGCCGCTGTTTTATACTTCAGGAAACGAACCGACAACTCCAGCGTCTGCACCACACGGTCACTGAGGGCTGCCTAATCCAAGATCTGATCACCGATGAAAGCTTCAGATGCATCGGAGTCACCTCAACCGAAGGAAAATGCAAATACCCGATCATGCTGGTCGAGCCTGTCTGAGTCAACCGCCAAAGGGCGGCTATTTTTATTTCAAGGTACTATTCCAAGCAAGGAGGAAACTCAAATGCAAAAAGGCATCCGCATCACCTTTCCAGTAACGAAGAAGAACAAACCCGACACATACCGCACCATGGCAGAATACTACGAACTAGGCGACGATCGTTGCTTCCTGCTTTCTGAGACACAGCGGGACCTACGGCACAAGCACCATGTGGTCACCGACGGCTGCATCATCGAAGATCTGGTTACTGGAGAACGGTTCAAATGCTCCTATGTGCTGATCACCGATTATCGTTCAAAACGTCCGATAATGTGGGTCGTTCCAATCTGATTAACTTAACAGCTTTTACTATGCCACCTCCTTCGGGGGGGTGGCTCTTTTTTATCTTTATCCCGGACATCTCTGCCCATTCCAACCGGTGTTGATATCACATCAGCTCGAATCGGTAGAGACAATCTATTGACGCCCATACAACTTCCGGTCTTACCTCAAACACCCTTGGCATTCATTGAAATTTATGAATAATTCATCAGCGACTTCTCGTTCATTTCCTTCATCCAATACCACTTCTTTATAGATACTCAGTGATCTAAATGATTCTTTCATGTCGACGGTCTCTTTTACTTTTATGAACATCTCATTTTTTCGCTACCGACTCTTTTACTTTTTTGTACATTCCATTTATTCGCTACCGTCTCTTTAAGATAGAATGTTACTATACATTTCTTCGCTGGTTTTGCCAGCGAGGAGGACGATATGTAGTTTTCATCGTCTTTATATAGACCTCTGAAACTGTACATCACTCTTACTCAGCATTTTTACCCGTCATAGATGGCTTCCAATTATCCGCTAAACTTGGGAATAATCTCTTTCAACTGTAACGCTGCTCTTTAAGAAAGTCGGCGAGCAATTTTCTTGGATACGTTGTGTCCAATTAAAGCAATGGTATTAAATCTCACAGTAGCTTGTTATAGAAAAAACAAAGAACCTACTTGGTTATTATTCTTTGAAAAATAATACATTCAGCCTTTCCTTTCATTCATTGACTTTTAAAAATACATTTCAAAAAACATTTACATTTCTTTATCCTATTGATATTTTTACTTCTACTAAAAGCCACCTAAACCGGTAAATTGATAATAATTACGAAGTCGAACTTTTCATAATCCTAAATTTATGTAACATGAATAATTGCCCATAGAATAGGTTGTTCCCCATTTATAATCGAGTAGCGCCCCCGGACGCAAAACAGTTACCAACCCCCATTTCAAGTGGAGGTTTAAGTTTAGCCCTCCAGGCAATAATACTGATTCCGCCAAGGGGAGGGGCCACAAACACCTATTGCTTGCAGCCTCCCATGGAAGGCTCTGTTACTTCATTCCATCTGCAAGTATATCCGTTCTCTTCTTGATCTTTGATATACTATCTGATGGTTTCTTCGTTAATATTTCCAACCGTCGCAATATAATATCCTCTGGCCCAGAAATGATGATCTGCATATTTGGATCTTAACTCCGGATGTCTGTCGAAAAACATGAGTGCACTCTTACTCTTCCCTTTTATGTGTAACCTGTATCCGTGAAGTTTATCCTCAAAAATATAGGAATCGACTGATTAATGGCATATTTCCTACAATCATCAAAGTAAAAATTCCCATTTGCATGCTTCGTATAACTGAACCATCTAATATATGAGGTTATTCAAAAAAGGACACAAATAATAAAGGTCAGATTAAACCTAAGATTATTCCAAAAGTGACACTACA
>JAIKVT010000051.1 GCA_024685495.1 Lachnospiraceae bacterium | reverse complement strand
AATTATTTTAGCATGATAACGACTGACTACCGGTGAATCTATAACACAATCATTTCCTTCTTTACAAGAGCCCAGTAAAAATTCGTCTTTATTGATTCGTATATTATCTTTACAACCACTTCCCATATATTGAAGTTCATACGACATCTTCTCTTCATCAAAAGACTTTAAAAGAATGGTCGGCTCGTATATCTGTTGATTTGGTTCAAAAACAAAATCTTCAAATTCTTCCTGCGTCTTTTTCTTTGAAGAAAATCTCTTCGTCGAACTTTTTCTCGAAAGACTACTTTTTAAAAAACTATTATCTGTCGCACTTTTTTCAGATCCACTCTTATCAAAATAATCTTTTATATAATTCTTTATCTTATCTATTATCGATAGCTTTTTACTACTACTTCCACCCTCAAGCATCTCCTTAAAGGCCTTCTCTTCATCCCGGTCATCTTCGTTTTCAGGAAAAATATCTTCGCTTTCTTCATAACTCAAACCATCCGTATCAGATGTGTCATTTTCTTCGTCTATTAATCTTATTAACCCGTCGATATTAGTTCCTCCGCAAGCAGCATCATATAGATTAAAACAAAAATCCATTAACTCCTTTTCGGAATTGTTCATTATAAATTCCAATATATTCTCAATACTTGTCTCTTCTTCATCGTCCGGATAATATATAAACATCAACTTCCACTCATTGTTGTTTTTCACTACATATATTGTATCAACATCAATGAGCAAATGATTGACATCAATCAGATATCTCTCAACGTCATCAACTGCGATCTTAAGATATAATAATACTCTTCTTATAAGTTCTTTTGTTATGCCCTGCTGCAAGAGATAATCTTTAAGCGATACGAGTCCTGTAATGTCATACCACACCTGCGTCACATTATTAACGTCTAACGTATGAAAAGGCACAAGCACATCTATATCGTTATATCTTAAAATATCCTTTTCATATCCGGCATCATTAAGCCCGGCGTCTATTATCATAAAGCTGTTCTTCAAATCTCTTTTGAATCTGTAATTCATACTTCCTCCCAAACATTTTTTAATATTACATGATTACTTACCAAAGCTTCTTATCACTTGAGAAAAACGAAAGGCCGTTACACTGTCAAAACTGTAATCACGCATTTTATCATTAATAAAATCTACATTCTCCTGATATACAATGAACATAAGTAAAAATAATGCCAACAAAACTGCCATAGTTATAATCATCACAAAAGAAGCCTCAACTGTCAGGCTCGCTTTATAACATCCGATCATCTCATCGTCGTCACTGATTTTAATTTGATTTTCTGTATGTGTTCTTTCATTATCTTGTGTATTCTCTATTTCGTCGTCAATCTTTTTCATAACGTACCTCCGTTAATTATCAAAGAAACAACATATGTTGCCAATACAAATGGAATTAGCGGAATCTCACTGCTTTTCTTCTTTTTCTTAAAGAGCAACATTATAAGACCATATATTCCCGCCAATGCCGTAGACATCCATAAGAGTGCCAGGTTATTCCAAAAGCCCAGATATATTCCTGTTGCCATAAATAATAGTCCATCACCATATCCAATTTTCTCTTTACTGAAATATCCTATGATAAGAAGAACAATCCCTATCGCTGCACCTCCTAACATATCAAGCCAGCTTATCCTTTCATAAACCAGATGAAATACTATTCCGAGTATCGCAAATAAATTCACAACAACAAGTCTTATTCTCTTAATCTTAATATCTTCAAATCCACATACTCCGAGTAATCCCAATAATCCTACCGCTTCCATAACAACTCCTTTTACTTATGTACATTTACCACAAGCGTGATATGCACCTGCATCTTCTAACTTAATTCGATTAACACTTCTTTTTAATCCGCTGCAACTTAAACTGCTGTGATATACATCTCCATAATCCGTAATATATACTGTGCCGGTATTTTTCTTTCCCTTACACAAAGGACATGATGTATACTTACCACCCGATGCATTCCTAGAATCCTTTAGCGCCTGTGTACTAATAGCATGAACCGACGGTTTAAGATACGGGCAGCTCAGACTCTTATGATATGCCGTTCCATACTTTGTAACAAAAACATACTCGTCCCCTTCATCACCTTCTAACGGATCGTAACCTACCCATTTTCTGCTACAGGCAGTACTTGTCATATTAATTGTTTTACGTCCGAATAGTGTTATGGGATTCTTTAATCTGTAACTACAATTTATGTTTATATAATTTTTATCAAATTCACTCTCGGTATAATTAAGTCCAAATATACCGCCCACAATTTCACAGCTTACCCGATCCATAGATGCAATTAATGTATTACAATGTCCTATTACAAGTATCCCATCATCGGTACCACTGTCATCGATTACCGATGTATGCTCTCTGGCAACTTTATTAAGCGTATAGTCTATACCCCATTGCACATATAAGACTCGAAAGAAGTATAGACAAAATATTACCATCATAAGACTAAACGGAAGTATAAACGCTGCTTCTACCGTGTAAGATGCTTTTAACCTGGTCTTTTTTCGAAGGTTGCATAGTGGTGTCTCTCTAGATATTTGATTTTTTGAAATGATATATGCCAAGATTTTACGTGAAATTTTAAATAGATGTTTTTGTAACAATAGACGGGTTTGGTTATTAATAGAAAGAGACACCACTATACAACCTCCTTTCTCAAATTATAAAAATGATCTGTATTCCTTCTTCTCCATTCTGTAAAAATCCATAAATGGTGCGTCTAATGTGATAAGACTAAAAAACATAGGATCGGCTTCATAAGTAATAGTCATATTCATGTCACATATTAAACGATCCATCTTAAGATTTTCATAATACGGCAAAGCGTTCATTGAAGTCTCTACCATATCCATCGCACGCAGACTTTCATCACGCGATGATTCTATTACCAGAAATGTCAAAAGATAATCTTCGTAACTCATACCTGCATTATTATCTTTTGCCGTATAATCTGCGCTCATACAATTACCAAGATTATAAAGCTCACTTGTCCAATCAGCGCTCGTCTTAATAGGTAAAACCTTTCCTCCGTCAAGAAGAAGTCTTACATCTAATACAGCCTCCATATAAGCCCAGGCAGCCATGAATCCATAGTGTACAATTTCTATAATTGCGGGATTGAGCGTAAAGCCTGCAACAGCAGTAGCAAGCTCTAAAGCTTCTGCATTCTTCGTTGCGTCACTAAAAAGTGTAATAAAGTTAGCCACTTCTCTTATTGCGAGAAGCCTCTTTACAACTCCCTTCAAATTATCAGTGTCATTGTCATCGCCGACTATAATATACTCAGTTTCATATGCTTGTCCGCTGTGACCTAAATCGCGACAATAATTTTGAAAATGATCTTTTAAATATACTGAGAAAATTATCTTGTCAATCGATGTTGCTTTAGAAGAATTTCTGCTATTGCCGGACATAAGGTTTCGATGAGATACACTATTTTGTAAGTCAAAGCTTTTTGCCGAGACTTCTTTGCTACTTGGTATGACCTGATCTAATACGCCTTTATCTTTAAAACCACTTACATCGTCAAGAAGCGACTCACCTTTCTTGATCTGTTCATCAGACAGATTAGTCTCAGGAATTTCAACTGTCTTACCCTCATCTGTATTAGGAATACTTGATGGATTTTTCAGAGACGAATTACTGTCAGTTATAAGCTTATCTACATTTTGGGTAAGATCTTCCTGATTGCCTGCTTGTGCAGAACTGTTACCTATAAAATCAATAAGTTCACTTCCTATATTGTCTTTATAATAAGTAGCTGCTTCATGTATAAAGGCTGCTCCGTCATTATCAGTAAGGAGCATATAATCGTTTATTTCAACATTTGTAGGAGATATTGCATAGTAATCTACATCACCGTCTAATTGCATAGATGCAAAATCAAGTATTCGTTCTTTCAGCTTACTGTCGGTTTCATCTTCTGTTCCGTGTGCTCTGTCAATACCAAGAATGCCGTACTGATCCCACAAGGGCTTTATATATTCTGAAAATGTATTATCGCCCACACTTGCCGTCACAAAATCCGCCTTTTTATCTACGCCTAAGAAACGACTTACTTCTATCAACGTAAAGCCAAGTGATGTTATCATTAGAATTGTCATACACATAAATAGCGTTATGGAGGCTCTATTATTCATCAGACACTTCCTGCTTTATCCGTAATTGTGTTAAATATATCGTTAACGATATTGGTTAACTGTTTCTTAAAAATAATTACCAGTCCTATAAGAACTACAATTATCAAAATAATCTCTACCACTCCGATTCCATCTTCTTCTATCAGAAAATTTTTAATCGTTTCTTTTATCTTCCTTATCTTCATGTTTCCCCTCCTGTTAGTTTTTTTTAGATAGTATTCATATTAAATATTGATGGCGCAATAATGATAATAAGAACAATTCCAAGAAGTCCTATCATAGGAAAGAGCAATTTCGTAGACGCTTCTTCTCCCGCAATCTTTACATAAGCTCTCTCCATATCGAAGGCATCCTCTTCTTCTTTATTGAGCTGATCAATTAATCCTTTAGTTCCTTTTCGCAAGTTATTAGTAAGCAAACTCGACAATCGTCTGTACTCTCTTGTAGGACAATACTCCGGCAAAGATTCATAAGCCTTAATCTCGCTTCTTCCTTCTTCTATCTCACGACACATCTTAAGCAGTCCTTCAAAACCTGGTTCCTCTTTCTTATCCCTACGATTTATATATTCCTCACACAAGCGATATATAGAATTCTTAACGCTAAGTCCTGCCCCCACATATAATGCAAGACCTTCGACAATCTTAGGATAATCTCTCTCTAACCTCTTCAAATAATTAGCCTGCTTATTCTTATCTTCCTTCATCTGTCCGATGACCATTACTATTGCCGCGAATATTCCAAGAAGCGCAATCTTTGCTCCAAGAAATGTGTATTTTTTATTCCAGACAACTTCATTATCTCCAACCTTATCGGGAAGCGTAATCGTTTCGCCTTCTTCTTTGAACAATTCTCTTATAGCCTTCTTAATGTAGTAATCTATTCCCATCACGGAAGATGTATCAAAAGGTTCTACTCGAAATGAAAAACTATATACATCACTCATATCCTCACATGTCAGTGTCACATTTGCTTCTATTATTTTTTCCTTATCCAAATTTTCATAATTAATCTCTCCATCTGCGCCGATTATTTTATAGTCACTCAGTTGCCACTCTGCTTTGACCATTCCGTCAGCGTAGCTTTCTTTCATTACGACTGCCTGATTGATATTATCTAAATCTTCATTATCCCCAATAAATGTGTCATCTATCTCTTCTTTTGCATTTTCAATAAATGACTCTTTTTCTTCTTTAGAATGTAATGCAGCCGGAACATCTAATGTAATATCTGTCTTGTTACCGTTAGTCTCATACTGTAGTTCCTCCGTTGTATCAGCCTCTCCTGCTGCCGGACGACTCAGTGAATTATCGAACAACACGTTGTTCATTACTAACTCACCGACAGATGCCACTATCCCCACAAGCTCCACTGCAATAACAATCTTTTTTATCTTAGGGGTCATCAACGATCCTATCTTCTTAGTCTTGGATAATATAATTGTTACAATTAATAACACTGCTGCTATCAAGTAGTTCCCTCCGTCAATAATCAATAGTCACTATTCGTTTTGCTATATAAAGACACACCACATACATAATCAAACTTGCACTCATCACCAAGACTCCTGCCATGTTATGATAAAGCGGTTCGATAAATTCATAAGATGTAAGACCTATATATAGAAGTATTCCAAGAGGCATAACGCCCATAATCTTCATCTCATACTGCTTTTCTGCAAGTTGTGTCCTGATATCCTGCTTTACTTCTAATCGCTTCTCAATTTTTTGAGCAGTATTGGAAATGTTTTTGATATAATTTCCTCCCAATCTTTTGGCGTAACTTATCGTATATGCGAAGTTTACTATCTCTTCATAGTTATAGTATTTTGCAAATCCGTTAATCGCCTGCTCTACCGGCTTTTGCAGTTTTAATTGCTGCTGCATAACTCTGATGCCGGGAAGAATCAATGCCTTCTCGCCTATTAGATTAGCTATCTCTTTATCGAGAATCATCACTGCATTCTCTAAAGAATGTCCGCTTCGAAGTTCACTCGTAATAATCTTTAGCATCTCGCGAAATTCCGTTAATACTTTTTCTCTTCTTTTCTCACTGTTAACCTCGTAAAAGTAATACAAACAAACTGCAAGAACAATCGGATATATAATCAGTGCATAAAACGATCTGTAGAATAGCCATGCAATAAGACATGTAATAAGAATCGATATAACAATTACTCTTGGACTCTTGAGAGTTTCTCTGTATTTTGCAAATTGTTCCTTCTTAACCATCTGCTGTCACTACCTTTACTTTCATAATCAAATTCATAAAGCTTACTCAACTTAATATCTTCTCCCTCGACTCCGAGGACTTCCGATATCTCTAACAACTTTCTCTCACCATTTGGTAATCTTCCTAAATGAATAAATATATCTATGGCAGAAGCAATCTGTTTTCGTATAGCCATAACGGGAAGTTCCATTCCCTGCAACACCATAGTCTCCAACCTTGATATCATATCCACGGAAGAGTTAGCATGACCTGTACTTAAGCTTCCGTCATGTCCCGTATTACATGCCTGCAACACCTCTATAGCTTCCGCTCCACGGCACTCACCTACAATGATTCTGTTACCACGCAATATATTAAAGTGAATATGGGTAAAAATAGAGGGAAAGGGATAAATATATCCCTATTCCCTTAGAAAAAAGAAATGATTTTACATTTTGATGTGTAATGTCTCGCCATCCCAGGTGCATTCCTGCAGAACTTCTCTCGCGATGGCGTTCTTGTCTTCAGCTGACAATTCAGATAGGTTAGACATGAGCTTCTTGATCTTCTTAGCTCGATCCAAAACAGACGCCTTGCTGACCTTAGCCTTCCTCTTTTCGGATCTTAATATATTGATCTCGCGCTGTATGGCCTCCAGAGAGAGGTCTTCTTTCTCTATTTGAGCAATTATATATTTCGATGCGTTCGAGCCCTCTGCGAGCGTCTCAGTAAGCCTCATGATACGATTTCTAATCTTGTCCGCCTTACGTTCCAAGCCTTTTAATGTCTCCTCGCTATCTTCCGGATCCTCTTTAATCTCAGCATACTCATTTATTACATCCGGATTTATTTTTATCTTCTCGAACGTAGAAAGCA
>JAIKVT010000038.1 GCA_024685495.1 Lachnospiraceae bacterium | reverse complement strand
AAGCCAGAGACTTCTATCACGAACACGTAGAATACAGAAATGAACAGATAGCTGTACTTGATGATAATGATGAAATTATGTATATGCTTTCCTGGGAGGTTAATAAGATAACATATCCCCGTCTCAGTAAGAAGGTTACGCTTAATCTGTATGTAAGTGATTTTTGGAATTATGCAATTGACTCTCCAAGGATGGACTTTGATTATATTCGGGATATAGATGTATTCTATTTTGAAAATGTTGAAGAATATAGCGTAGCAGCGACTAAAGTTATACTGAAACATTTCCCTGAGAAAAAGATATATTATAAGGATAAGATGGCGAGGTTGTTCTTCGAAGATGACGTAATTATCGGTGAGCCTGAAGATTTAGAGAAGCCGGGAGATGATGTGGCTACTAAGAATTCAGGAGATGATGCGGCTACAGATAGGCCCGAAGACAAGGTCGTTATCAAGGTCGGCTCCGAGATGATTTATCATATTGACTTCGGAAGCTACGTAATCGAGAAGAAGGAAGCTAACTCCATTAACCTGATGTCGTCACTTTATTGGTTAAGTGACAATATATCATACGGGGAGCGCAATCCTGATAAAACATTTTACATAATTAAGGCACCCATAGCCTCGTCGGGACTTGTGAAGTTCATATCGTTCTTAATCTTCTTCGTATCGGTAGCGCAACGCAAAGAAGAGATGAATGTAATTCCGGTACTCGATACGGCGATTGCGGGAGACAACAATCAGTTTAACGACGGGGTTTATAAGAATGTATGGGAAATGTTCTTTAAACCCGTATCGCAATACAGCTTAGAGGAAGTCTATAACAGCAAAAATGTTATTATAGGGCAGGAAGGTAAGATGGGAGCGAATCCTTACCTTATGCACGTGGAATATTATTCGAACATCGGTCCGCTTATGAAGGAATATCTCGTGCTTAACGATGAGATGGAAGCGTATTGCAAGAAGGTTCGAGATGGGCTTGGAATAGAAAAGGGCGCTAAGGTGCTTGGCGTAATCGGGCGCGGAAGTGACTTTAATAATCCGGGCGTAGCCAGGCTTCATACTTTGCCACTTGAGCCACAGGGTATTGTTGATAAGGCAAGAGAAGTATATAATGGAGGAGATTACGATTATATATTCCTTGCGACTGAGGATCAGAAGGTGTTTGATACATTTATGGCATCTGATCTTAGGGATGTGACGAAGTTTATTGAGCAGAAGCGCTACGAGATAGATGCTAAGAAGGAGCTTTTGCACACGAGATATATAGCGGAGAGCAAGGCCGGTAAGCGCAACGGTTATGAAGAGGCTAAAGTGTATATTTCCATATTGGAAATGTTAAGAAGATGCGACGGGATGATATCAAGTACGGACTGCGGAGCGGTAGAGTACGCTATGTCAATGAGGGGTGAGGAGTTTGATTATCTGTATATTCACGGCGCAGACAGTAATGAGTATTTGAAAAATAAACTGGCACAGGAATAAGCCTGTCAATAATTCGCAATAAAAGTATTATGCAATAAAAATTGAAGTAAAAATTGCAACAAAAATAATATGTCCGAATAATAGGACATATATCCGTTAGGAGGAGTAACAATGGATTTATCAGGAAGACATTATCTCAAGCTTATGGATTTTGAGCCTGAGGAGATACAATATCTTATCGACATGGCTGCAAAGCTTAAGGAGCAAAAGAAGAGAGGAATACCACACGACGATTGTCTTAAGGGTAAGAACATAGCGTTGATATTCGAAAAGACTTCGACAAGGACAAGATGTTCCTTCGAGGTTGCGGCTCACGATCTTGGAATGCATACGACTTACCTTGATCCCGACAGCTCGCAGATTGGTAAGAAGGAATCTATAAGAGATACTGCAAGAGTTCTCGGTCGAATGTTCGACGGAATCGAGTATCGCGGATTTGAGCAGGAAAGAGTTGAAGCGCTCGCCGAGTATTCGGGAGTTGTTGTGTGGAACGGCTTAACTAACGAATTTCACCCAACTCAGATGATAGCGGACATGCTGACAATTCAGGAAAAATTCGGACATACCAAGGGCCTCAAATTCGTATACATGGGCGATGCCAGATATAACATGGGCAATTCCTTGATGGTTACCTGTGCTAAGCTTGGAATGAATTTTGTGGCTTGTACCAATCCGAGATATTATCCTAACGAGAAGCTCGTTGAGTATTGTCAGGGCGTTGCAAAGAAGACAGGTGCAACTATCACACTTACTGATAATGTTGAAGAGGGCTGCAAGGACGCTGATGTAATTTATACTGATGTGTGGGTTTCAATGGGCGAGCCTACCAATGTGTGGAAAGCCAGATTAGACGACCTTATGCCTTATCAGGTTAATGCCAAGGCGATGTCTTATGCGAAGGATACATGTATATTTATGCATTGTCTTCCTGCTTATCACAACAAGGAGACGCAGGTTAGCAAAGAGGTCAGCGAGAAGTTTGGCTACGATGAACTTGAGGTTACGGAAGAAGTATTTGAAGGTCCGCAATCTGTGGTATTTGATGAAGCTGAGAACAGAATGCATTCTATCAAAGCGATTATGTACACCACACTAAAGAGCAATTAACAACAACTGTGTAAGGAATATAAATGATAGATTATATATACAAACATTACGATAGCGTTGCGTCTACCAATGATTTGGCGAAACAATTAATTAACGACGACTGTCCTGAGGGCACGGTTCTTTATACTGATGAGCAGACCGACGGTAAAGGTCGATCGGGCCGAGTCTGGACATCGGGGAAATGTGATTCCATAGCGACCTCCCTTGTCCTATATCCGACTCTCCCGGAGGATGCGATATCCTGTATTACTCTTGTGGCAGCGTTAAGTGTAAGATCTGCAATCAAAAGATTTTGCGGACTCGACTGTCAGATTAAATGGCCTAACGACATCGTATATTCTAACAAGAAAATATGTGGAATCTTAACTGAGCGAATCTTTATCGACGGCAAGAGTGCGGTTATAGTCGGGATAGGCGTTAATGTTCGGAATGAACATTTTCCCGAGGAATTAGAAGACAAGGCAACTTCGATTCTTAAAGAGGTTCTCTCGGAGAAAGAAGAGATGCATAACATTCTAAAAGGCGATAATGATGAAGCGTATAACGACGATGTGGTTTATGTGCTTAAAGAAGGAGATAACACGGCTTTATTGCATCTTATATGGGACAGGTTCAACGAGTATTACGACATATTTGTTAAGACCGGCAACATGGCAAGCTTAGTGGAGCGATACAACTCGCATCTTATCAACGTCGGAAGAGTCGTTAAGGCTGACGATGTGATGGGCCCGATCAAAGGCGTGGCGCTTGGCATCAACGACAACGGAGAGCTTGCAATATCAACCGGCAAAGGCAAGATGTATATCTCGGCAGGTGAAGTTAGCGTGCGCGGTTTGTATGGGTATGTGTAGATTTTAGCATTTAATGCGTTTTGAAAAAGTGCAGGTAATTAGAGGAAGCTAATGAGCTTTGATTCTGCGAAGAGAATAGAGGCAAACAATGTATTATGATGAAGAATTGGTGCTTTGCGGCGCCAGCAAATATACTAAGAAATTTTATTTTAATGAGGACTTCGATATAATTCCAATCAAGGTCAAAGAGGAGCTTAAAATTATGTGCGTTCTGTTTACGGAAGAAGTGGGCGGCACAATTCAGCTGGTTTACGACGAGGAAGGAAATCTGGAGATTAAGACTGACAAAGAAGAGGATGATATTCTATACGACGATATAGGAAGTGTCCTTAAGGTTAAGCAGCTGCAGAGAGAGAAGAAAGAGCTCTTTGAATCTCTCGAAAATTTTTATAAGGTTATGGTGGAATAAACTTTTTCGTTTATTGTAGAGAGAATTACTACAAGATTGTGGCAGGCTAAATTATTTAGATAAGGTGGACTTAATATGTTACTTTGTATAGATGTAGGAAATACGAATATTACTCTTGGAGTGTTCGACGGCAAGAAGCTGCTTGGAACATTTCGACTGACAACTAAGATAGAGAGGACGAGTGACGAATACGGAATCGCATTTCGCGAAATATTCGAGTGTAACGGAATCGATTCGGACAGCATAAGACATGCGATAATTGCGTCCGTTGTGCCGAAGGGAATGTATTCTCTTACGAGCGGACTTTATAAATATTTTAATGTTAAGCCGGTAGTTGTCGGACCGGGTACGAAGACGGGCATGAGAATTGCCACGCCTTTCCCGGAGCAAATCGGTGCGGACAGAATCGTCGACTGCGTCGGCGGATATGAGATTTACGGAGAGGGCGGACCTGTTCTCGTGGTAGATTTTGGTACCGCGACAACTTACGATCTCGTGGACGATAAGGGCGCTTATATATCGGGTGTTACGGCACCGGGTATTCGACTTTCTGCAAATGCGTTATGGAACGGAGCCGCTAAGCTTCCCGAGATAGAGATTAAGAAGCCCGACACGATTCTTGCGGGAGAGACGGTATCGTCAATGCAGGCAGGCCTCGTGTTCGGACAGATTGGACAGACAGAGTATATCGTTAAGAATATGATTAAAGAATCCGGATTTGAAAATGTCAAGGTTGTAGCTACGGGCGGACTTGGCAAAATCATTTTCCCGGAGACGGATATATTGGAAATATATGACCAGGAGCTGACACTCCAAGGTATGAGAATAGTATTCGAAAGACAAAAGAAGAGAAGATAATATGGCGATTATTCATCCGCTTAAGATAGGCGATGTTCAACTTAATAACAATGTAATTTTGGCACCGATGGCAGGGGTAAGTGACCTGCCATTTCGCGTGTTATGCTCTGAAATGGGCGTTGGCATGACTTGCACCGAGATGATTAGCGCCAAGGCGATTATGTACAATAACAAGAAGACTTACGAGCTCATGCGAATGGATGAAAGGGAGCCTGTTGTGTCGCTTCAGCTGTTTGGCAGCGAGCCGCTTTGCATTGCCAATATGG
>JAIKVT010000242.1 GCA_024685495.1 Lachnospiraceae bacterium | reverse complement strand
TAATTGTGTCTTCGCCCGGTGTGTCTAATTCTCTCATTCTCTCTTTTGTATATTCGCGCTGATACACTTTGCTGTCGTCTGTATGAGGAGTTTTCCATCTGCTGTAGAACTTAATATAATAATGTGAGATATCATCTAATTTATATTTTTCGTAAGGTCTAAGGTTGTAATATATCGTTCCGAAGTTTTCAATAACAGCGCTCTTGTCATCTTCTGAATCACAGTAATAAAAGATTCCTTTATCGACAAAATCACGAGGGGCTCTTGACTCAATAAATGTCAAAGTCTGTTGATAAAATCCTTTTCTGTACGCCCATTTTACAAGCTCTATGAAGCTTACTTCATCTCCTTCGAGTAGGGGCTGATAGTCCCTTTGGATTACTTTAATAATTATATTATAGTATTTGTTGGCAAAGTCAGTATTGTCAGACAGGTCAGCTTCATTAAAGAATTTTTTGAGACTGTTAATTCCTCTTTCCACATCTGAAATATCACAAAGTGAAATTCCGGTATCAATATTTTTAAGAGCATATATTATATGTTCAAATCCCGGAATGGTAATCTTAGAGGAATTCCATAAATCCAATAAGATATCTGCTTTACCGTATTTTAGGAATGCTCTTGCTCCGGATAACATCTCTGATATATTTACTTTCGTTGTGTCATCACATATTTCTGTAGCAACATTTCGAAAAGGTGTTTCCGTCAACATAATTTTCTTTATGTTTATGCGAGCACCCGGAATTGATTGTACTGATTCAATAAGACTTGTGATAACAAATATGTCCCTTGCTTCATCGTCCTGTACACATAGATACAGATCTATATCTAATTCTTCGTTCCTTGTAATTTGGCTAACTTTATGAAGATTGTTTATTAAAATGTTAATAAATGACTTGTCGTCGTTATCTTCGATCATGGGAAGGAAAAGAGTTGTCGTATCTTCATTTTCTTCAATAAGATGCATCTTCTTATTGGTTCTCATTTCCGTATATATGAAGTGACGAATCCAGTTAATGAAATCCGCAAGATCGATTTTTAATTCGGCAGCTTTGTCGACAGCCTTTTTATCAAATTCCATGCTCAGTTCTTTGTTATTTACTAACTCGTCAAAGAAAGAGTTGAACTTTAATTTTTTATCGGATTTTGATTTCTCATCAAAAAATTCCTGAATAAAATCAATTGCTTTTTTTTGATTAGTTTTATTTAAAGTGTTAAGAAAAGAGTCGGATTCGTTGTTATCTTCATTTAGAAATTCTGCAAGTCGATAGCGAAAAAGATCATAAGGAGACATCTTTTTGATGTTTTTTGAATATAGCGATTCGCCATCTTCTATAGGTATATATTTGTTGGCATTTTTACTTTTGTTTTGTGTTTCGTTGCCAAATATAAAAAGACTGTCAATTTGGTAATTAGATAATATATATTTACAACCGGCTTCAAAGGATGTCATGGCATCACAATAAATGTTTTTTGAACCGTCATGGTAGTAATATTTTTCCGGTTTATCGTTTATGCTTTTTGTATCGATAGAGGTAATTAGTATTCTTCTCTTCATTAGACAGACTCCTTTTTATGTATTACCTAATTTGTTAACAACATTTTTTCTAAACCAAACAGTCATAATTATAACAACGATAAGAGCTATATAATCTGTTGCGGCGTATCCTATCCACACACCTGTTATACCCCATATCTTCCCGCCTATAAGACAAAGCGGAATCATAATTGCCACCTGTCTTAAGATGGTATATATGGTAGTAAGGTACGATTTCTTTGCCGGTGGAAAAGACTGGGCCATAACGATGGCTACTCCGTTTATAAATAACGATAATGAAAGAATTCGATATGCGGAAATTCCAATTTCTTTCATCTGTGGTGTTGCACTAATAAAATTAAGTATCAGTGTGGGAAAGATTAGGAAAACAAGTCCTACTATGCATGTTATAACAGAAGCGGCTTTCATTGCAAGGTTTTGTGTGTCAATAAATCTTTTTTTATTGCCTGAGCCCACACTGTATCCAAGGATTGGACTCATTCCGCGAGTGATTCCGAATACCGGTAAAACACCTAAAGAGCTAAATCTTGAGAAGCCCCCGAATACTGATATGGCGGCGGTTCCGTATACGGCAATCATTTTACTTATAATACCGGAAACAATTGAAGTTGTGGCCTGAGTTAAGATTGCAGGAATGCCGACAGCTAAGATGTCTTTGATTATGGAGCCGTTAGGCTTGTAATCATTTATGGAAATGTGTAAATTATTTTTATTCTTTATAAAGATGCCATACAGACCGACACCCATAGAAACTATTTGTGAGAGGCTTGAAGCTAAAGCCGCGCCAAGTATTTCCAATTTAAATCCGAAAATGAAAAGTGGATCTAAAATAATTACAAGCGCACCACCTACAAGCTGACTAATCATTGGGATTATCATATTACCGGAACCTTGTAAGATAGAAAATGTTATCTGTGTAAAGATTTGTCCAAAGGCCAATAGAGAAATGGTCCTGATATAAGTGATTCCCTGTGAGATGACGGCTGAATCATCAGTATATAGTTTGAGATATGCTTCTGTTCCAAATATTCCGAATAAAATCATTATTGCTACTGATATTAATCCAAGAAGCATACCGTTAGCGGCCGCTTTGCTTGCTTTGTCGATTTTAGAAGCGCCAAGGTTTCGGGAGATACACGAATTAATGCCGACGCCTATTCCCGTAGATAGAGCGCCGATTAGCATTGTAAGTGGAAAGGCCAAAGTAACTGCAGCCAAGCTTTCA
>JAIKVT010000234.1 GCA_024685495.1 Lachnospiraceae bacterium | reverse complement strand
ACGGAGAGATTTATGCAAAAGCATTTTCAGGAGAACCATGGAATGATCCTTGGAAAGTAGAGGATGCTACAATTCATGTTCGAGAGATATTAGAGATGCAGCAGTCATATGGACTGGAGTATGTGGTAGACGGAGAAATCGTCGGATTTATACTGGGCAGTTCTATGTTATTTCATTATGGAAGAACATTTGAAATAAATGACTTAGCGGTAGATCCCGGATATCAACGACAAGGCATCGCAAGTAAGCTCATGGACGAATGCTTAGATTGGATTAGGAAACAGGGGATGGTCGGCGTTCATCTTATCACGGCGAGTGAAGGAGTCTTGCCAAAGTTTTATGAGCGGTACGGATTTAAGAAAGAAAAAGAAGTAATCTTGATGGGGACTGAGATCTAAGAGTAAGAGGTTATCTTGAGGGGTGGAGATGAAATAAGCTTCTTTATTATTTTTTTTATGTATGTTAGAATAAAAAAGTCAAAAGTCATCACTATATAAATTCCCGTGAAAATGTGTCTAAATTGTGACCGAATTGTGAACTTCGTAAATATTACACACCTGTCCATTAAATGTGCCGGAGATGTCCGAAAATGACCTCTGGAACCCGCATAAACACTGGGCTCAAAAAGGCAGGGTAGAAATGGGAATTTAACCCGAGAGGGTATTGACACCTCTTCGAAGTGCCTGTCCATTTCTGCACAAGCCTCTTGTAGAAATGGGAATTTAACCCGAGAGGGTATTGCATGCCATAAGGTGTCACGAAGTGACGGATGTCTTATGGCTAGTTCTGTAAGAGAGTAGATAGGTGTCACGAAGTGACGGATGCCTTATGACCAAGACAGAAAGCGATTAGCGGAGAGCAAATGGGGATTTAACCCGAGAGGGTATTGACACCCTCCGTTGGAGGATTTTCTTTTTATACTGGCTTCGTAGAAATGGGAATTTAACCCGAGAGGGTATTGTATGTCATAAGGTGTCACGAAGTGACGGATGCCTTATGACCAAGACAGAAAGCGATTATCGGAGAGTAAATGGGAATTTAACCCGAGAGGGTATTGACACCTTCACTTTCTTCGTGAAAATTACAATCTTCAAGCAAAGTAGAAATGGGAATTTAACCCGAGAGGGTATTGACACATCGCCGCCGCCATCGTCTTTTTTACTGTCGTCTTTGTAGAAATGGGAATTTAACCCGAGAGGGTATTGACACTCTTCATCCACCTTTCTACACCATGCTTCAAAGTAGAAATGGGAATTTAACCCGAGAGGGTATTGACACAGCGCTTATTGTCATTAACCTTGCTTTCAGCGATAAGTAGAAATGGGAATTTAACCCGAGAGGGTATTGACACACAAGCTTGTTGGAATTCTCTGTCCATTCTGTCAGAGTAGAAATGGGAATTTAACCCGAGAGGGTATTGACACATTTTCTTCTGATGAATCTTCTGGGTAGAAAAGCGTAGAAATGGGAATTTAACCCGAGAGGGTATTGACACAAAAAAGCTTGAGATTTGATTAAAAATAGCCACGTAGAAATGGAAATTTAACCCGAGAGGGTATTGTATGTCATAAGGTGTCGCGAAGCGACGGATTCCTTATGGCCAGTATTGAAAGAGATTAGATAGGTGTCGCGAAGCGACGAAAGAATCTAACTAAGAGGTATTAATAAAAAGCGAGATATTGTACTCGCTTTTTTTAACATATAAAAAGAGATTTATAAATTAAATTTGTAGAAAATGTAGGAGGGATTTAAAATGAATGTATTCATGGTTAATGTGTCGAAATTTCCGTTTGATAAAACGCTTAAAAAAAATGAGTTTAAATGCATTATTAATGATAAAGAGGAAACCGTGGAGGGATATTATCAGTTAGATCCTATTCCTAATATGTTAAAGAAGGCTGGCGTTCAAATCGATAAAGCGATTCTCTTTGCTACGAATAAGGTTAGAAAAGTTTCTGATGTAGATGATCAATCGGGTATGTCTTCGGGACCTATTAGTCCGCTTGAATTATTTAAAGAACATCTTGTGACAATACATCCTGAATTGGATCAGGATAATAAGATTATCGATATCGATATTGAAGAGAATATAATTGCAGATGCAATTAGTGAGTTTATACGTGTCGTTCTTGAGAATAACACAGATGATAGTATTGAATTATATATTGATACTCATGGAGGATTTAGAAGTACTCAATTGATTCAAGAAGCAATAATGCAGTTGTTGTTTGAAAATAATATTCATGCACATTTTTATAATGTTTATTATGAAGGAGAGTCGGAAAATGCAATTCGCCGAGATGAAGCGGTTAACATATTTGATTTTGTTTCCGGAATTAGAGAATTTGATTATACCGGTAGAATAGATTCTATAAAAAAATACTTATATGTTAGTGGCGAAAATAACAAAGAGGATGACGATTTTATTAAGGCTATAGAAGATATTTCCGTGGGAATTCAATGGTGCAACATTGTTGATTTTGAAAAAGGAATTAAAAATTTGAAGAGTTATTTTGCTAAGAAACAAACAATTAAGAACCCGTATTTAGCATTGTTTGAAGATTACATTAGGAGAGACTACGGAAAACTTGTAATATCCAGAGATATTAAAGTGGTTGACATGGTAGAATGGTGCTATAGGAAGGGACTATATCAACAAGCACTTACGATAATAGAAAGCAGGATGCCGGATGACATAATTAATAGAGGATTATTAATTATAACAGAAGAAGGAAAAGATATAATTGAACAAGAGAGTATAGATAATAATACTATTATAAATAGATGTGTTTCTATGTCTGAGCCCGATATTAAAAAACGATTTCCGTTTAATGAGACAACATTGGATGATAAAAAAATCAATACAAAGCTTTGTCAAGAATTTAGAAATAATAATAAGGCGTATTCTGTTGATGCTATGAAGAAAAGTTTTGAGAAGTGTTTAGTTAAAGTGGATAATGTAAACATTGATTTAAGTAATTATATTGAAATAAACAAAAGGGTTGTAAAAGATGTCTGTTATTTATTGTTTGTGCATAAATCATTAAAAAATATTAGAAATAGATCTAATCACGCCGCTAGTGATAAAGCATTTAATACTAATAATGTTAAAGCAGCTATTCAGTATTATATTGATTTATATCGCAGAACTGTTAAAAAGATTAATTAGTGAGTTGATAGAAGAGAACTAAATTGATAAAATGTAATATGTTGAGACTTGTTATAGAATATGCCGATAATTTTTAGGTCGGTTAACTTGTGGGGAGAGTTATGGGGGAGTTTGATATTAGGTACATCAAACTGCATTTTGAACTAGAGATGGTTGAAGACACGACTATGTCTGTTAACAAGGCATCTGCAATTCGTGGAGGCATCGGTGAGATGCTGCTTAGAGCAAATTGTATCTCCGATAGGGATTGTGAGAAATGCGATTTTGAATCTGAGTGTATTGTTCAAAGAACGATGTATTCGAAATTTGATAGAGAAGTAGAATTGGTAGGCGATATGAACAGCATCGGCTACATTATAGAGTGCGATGATTATAGAGAAGACTATCTGGCAGGTGATATTCTGTCATTTAGTCTTTTGTTGTTTGGTAAGACAATTGTGTATTTTAATCAGTATTTACAAGCGGTATATGCTTTAGGACAGAATGGGATTGGTAAACATAAATCGAGATTTACTATTAAGCAAGTTCGTAATTCACGCATGCAACCGATATTAGATGGATACAATGTTAATATGAGTATGTATAAGTATGAAGTGATAAAGGATTATATTCAATATCGAACGAAGCAGGTAGAAGATAAAGGATATGAAAAAAAAATATTATTTAGGACACCGCTTACATTAAAACATAATGGTAAATTTTTAGAGGAATTTGATGCTAATTTACTTGTAAAAGCAATTCAAAGAAGATTGTATATATTGAATTGTTATGAGGGCAATTATGACAACGATATATATGAGAAAGATTTACCAACAATGAATGTAGTTAATCAAAAGATTATTAAACAGAGAGTTGACAGATATTCTAATCGTAAAAATTCTAAAATGCATTTGAAAGGCATAAGAGGAGAACTGATAATTGAGGACATACCAATAGAGGTTTTACCAATCTTGTTGGCAGGAGAAATAATTCATGTTGGAAAGAATACAAGTTTTGGTTTTGGACATTATAATTTGAGATAGGAGGGGGTAGCAAATGTTTATAAATCTAAGTAATCATCCTTCAGACAGATGGTCAAAAGAACAATTAGTGGCGGCACAAAAATATGGAGAAATTATAGATATAGCATTTCCCAAAATAGATGCCAATTGCTCTGAAGAAGATGTAGATAAAATAGTTGAGGATTATTACAAAAAAGTTTTGGAATATGATAATCCTACAGTAATGGTTCAAGGTGAATTTACTTTTACTTATAGGCTAGTGTCAAAGTTGAAAGAAAAAGGGTTAAATGTTCTTGCTAGTTGTACACAACGAGAAGTAGAAATTGTGGATAATCCGGATGGAACAGTTAATAAAACAAGCATTTTTAAATTTGTAAGATATAGGGAGTATTAAAGGAGGAGGTTATAAATAATAATGAGTAGAGTAATTACAATTCTGGAAATATCACAGAAGCAAGCGTACATTTATGGGAGTAATAAGTTAAAAGAAAATATAGTTAATTCATCAGTAATTGCATATGTTTTATCAGCTGAGTATATTGAGAAGATTCTTTCCGATATGGGATACAAAGATAAAGAAAACATGGTATATGCAGGTGGAGGACATACAATTCTTACATTTTGTGATGAGACGCCTCAAAAAGCATTAGAAAAATCAAAAAATTGCGTAGAACGATTAACGATGACTATTTATCGTGATTTTGATGGGTTAAATGTGTTTGCAAAAGCGAAGGTATATGATGAAAGTAAAACAGTAGGTGAAAATCTTAAAGATTTAGTAGCGCTGTTGGAATCAAAGAAAGCCATACGTAAGTCAGCTTTTAAGAAGGGTAGTTTTGGAATAGAGAAAACAGATGCAACTACTTTACAACCTAAGAAGTCAAGCGACTCGGCGAAGGAGAGTAAAGAGAAGAAACTTGTAAGAAAAGCGGAAGAAGAGAAAGCTCTTCCTAAAAGCATAAAGGAGTCAGGCTACAAGCCTGTTTATAAATTCGAAAATTTGGGTGGCTCAAAAAATGAATCTAATTTCATAGCTGTTGTTCATATAGATGGAAATGGAATGGGTAAACGAGTTGAGAATTTATATAAGAGTATAGAATCTGATAAAACGGATAATGAAGATACTTTTGAAGAGAATAAACAAAAATTAAGAGAATTTAGTGAATGCATTGATGCTGATTTTTTGAGTGCCTATGAAGATATGTTAGAAGATGTAAAAAAAGAGATTTCAGAGAATGAGAATATAAAACAGACATTATCACTGAAGAAAAATAAGGATGATAAAATATATTTTCCCGTAAGAAGAGTTGTTGTAGCAGGAGATGACATATGCTTTATTACAGAAGGACGTATAGGTGTTGAATGTGCCGTTAAATTTATTGAAGCTTTAAATACGAAGAAAAACAAGGTCGACGGACTAGGTTATGCAGCCTGCGCCGGTGTTGCAATTGTTCATCAGAAATATCCTTTTTACAGAGCATATGAATTAGCTGAGAGTCTATGTTCTAATGCAAAAAGTTTTAATGCGACAGTTCATGGTGAAGATAATGGACAAAGCATTAGCTCGATAGATTGGCATATAGAATTCGGTGAAATGGGAGATTCGTTGGAGGAGATAAGAGAAAATTATGTCTCATACGATGGGATTCGATTAAATATAAGACCTTATATTATTAGCGGTGCAAATAATCTCGCAGGAGATATAGAATTGTATCATGATTATAAAAAGTTTAAAAATAATTTTACTCGATTAACAAAGAAAGGTGCGTCGTTAGCAACAAGTAAGATGAAGGAGTTGAGAAGGGCTCTTCGTGAAGGCGAAGACGAAACGTTGTTTTATCTAGAATCAGGATCGATGACGGATGTTATCTTCCCCAATATGGAATTCTTTGAAGATTATGATTCAAAGCGTGCATCATATTCATTTGATGCAATAGAAATAATGGATACATATTTACCATTTGAAAACTAAGAGGAGGAAGCCAATGAAAATTTGTATGACGCTTTTAACAGATACAATATTCGGCAATGGTGAAAGTATTCCCGGTGCCGAGGACATAGCGGTACTCACTGACGAAGAAGGTTTCCCATACTATAAGGGAACAACTTTTAAAGGGGTATTTCGTGAGGAATTAATCAGATATTTTGAATTTACGGGATGCGATGAAATAGAAATCCGTGAAAAAGTATCAGAACTTTTAGGAAATTCAGGTGATAATGATGAAGCTGACGGAAAGTTGACTTTTTCTGATCTTGTTATATCGGATGGTGTAAAAAAACCAATAATAAAAGAACTGGGTAATAAAAGTATGTATGTTACGGATGTTTTTACTAATGTTCGAATCTTTACACAGATAAATGATAAAGGAGTAGTGGAGAGAGGATCGCTTCGTACTGCAAGATGTGTAAACAAGGGAGTAAGTTTTTATGGTGAAATAGAATGCCTGGATAATCAGAAAGAAATGATATGTGATGTGTTGGGATTGATTAAGGGAATAGGCACCATGAGAAATCGAGGATTTGGAAGTGTATCCATAACGGAGGAAGAACAATGAGTAAATATATTCGTTACGAAATAAAAAATATTCAGCCAATAAGAATTGTAAATGATAATTTAAGCCAGTCTGGACAAGGGGCTACATTGAGGTACGTGCCGGGGACGGCTGTCAGGGGTTTCGTTATCAACTCGCTAAAAGATGATGAAGAATTTGAAGATATTAAGGACGAGCTTTTTTCAAAAAAAGTAAAATTTTTAAATGCTTATTATATCGAGGACGACTGTGAATTAATACCTTCCCCAAAAGGATTTTATGAAGACAAGGTCAAAGTTGAAGGTAAAAAAGAGATTGAAAATGTTGTAGTTAACGGTGATTTTACTCCCGGGTTTAAACGAGCAGGTTTAGGAGAGTTTTGCTATTTTAAAGATCAATGCATAAATTATTATAGTATAAAAACAGGATCCGATTTAAAGATTAAAGTTAACACAGTAGGTAAAGAAAAAAGAAATGTATTTAGACTGGAACATATTAAAGCAGGTTATGATTTGGTGGGATATATTGCTTTTGACGATGAGTCTATAGGTAAGAAAATACTAAATCAATTT